>JAFDZE010000100.1 GCA_018267155.1 Bacteroidota bacterium
CATGTGGTTCCGGGATATCCCTTCGTCCCGCATGATGAGCTGCCCGGACCAGGACAAGCATTCATCGTCTCCTTCATCAGCCAGCGCGGCACAGGGGATCGCATCGCAGCGTACCTGGTCTCGCGCGGACTGGTCGAAGGCGAGGACTTCATACTGGCGGCGTAACCACTGTTGAGCGGTCGGGCCGGGCTGTTGCACATGCTGCGTGGCCCCTACTTTTCACGCGGGGAGCCGAACACCCTTCGTGCGATGCGATGATCGATGTGCTCGTGACCTTTGCTGTGGCCACCGTGGCCAGCTTCATCGGTTCGCTGCAAGCGGGTCTGGTGAACACCGCCGTGCTGGCCGCCACACTCCGGCATGGACCGGCATCGGGCATGCGTACCGCGTGGGGCGGGTGCATCCCGGAGTTCATCTATGCGGCCGTGGCGTTCACCGCCGCCGACCGGATCCTCGCGTGGACCGAAGGTCTTGGGGGCACGGTGGACCGCGTGGCCGGAGGGGTGATGATCGTGCTGGGCGTGTACTTCCTGTTCTTCCTGAAGCCCTTCCCTTCCGCACAACAACTGGAGGAGAAGCGCACCGGGTTCATGAACGGCCTGCTGCTCGGACTGATGAACCCGCAACTGTTGCTGTTCTGGTGCGGCGTGCGGCTCGCATTGGAAAGCTTCGAGGTGGACGTGCACGGATGGCCCGCGATCCTCGCATTCGGGCTCGGGGCCTTCTGTGGTGCCATGATCCTGCTGATGATGCTGGTGCGGCTGGGACGGCGTATGCAGGAACGCCTCGGCAGCCGGGCCTTGCACAACATCTTCCGGTTGGTGGGTGCCCTGCTGGTGGCTACCGGTATCGTAGCGTGGCTGCGGTGATCCCGTTGTGCTCCGCTGAGCCGTGGAGGGCGCTGCTTCGCAGCATGACCTATTCCATGAAGCGCTCGGCACGCTTCGGCCGCAACCGATCGCGAACCAGCGCCAGGTGCTTTTCATCGCAATCGAGCGATGCCGTGGCGCGTCCGGGCAGTTCCATCACCCGGTGCCGGTGGCCCGTGATCCCTTCATTCGCACAGAATTCATCCACGTGCTCCAGGAAGTGCTCCGCGGTGCCCCTGGCATCCGGGCCGAAAAAATCCCAATGGAAGCGGAGCGTTGCCATCACGCCAGCCGGTCACTCAGCAGCCGCATCTCCACGGAGGGCGACTTCTGTTCGTACAACATGCGATAGGTGCTCTCCACGATGGGCATGTCCGCCTTGAGTTTGCGGTTGATCTCATGGACGCACTTCACCGCGTAGTAGCCCTCGGCCACCATGTTCATCTCCAACTGGGCGGCCTTCACGCCGTATCCCTTACCCACCATGGTGCCGAACTCGCGGTTGCGGCTGAAGGTGGAATACGCGGTCACGAGCAGATCGCCGAGGTAGGCCGGTTCGTTGATGTCGCGTTCGATGGGATGAACGGCCTTCACGAAGCGGTCGATCTCCTGGATGGCCCGGCTCACCAGCACCGCCCGGAAGTTGTCGCCGTAGCCCAACCCCACGCTGATGCCCGCGCACACCGCGATCACGTTCTTGAGGATGGCCGCGTACTCGGTGCCGTAGATGTCGTCGCTGAGCGTGGTCTTCATGAACCGCCCGTTGAGCGCCGCACCCATGGCCTTGGCCTTGTCGCTGTCCTGGCAGGCGATGGTGAGGTAGCTGAGCCGCTCCAACGCCACCTCTTCGGCGTGGCACGGCCCGCAGATCACCCCGAAGTTACCCTCGGCGATCCCCATGTGCTCGAAAAGATACTCGCCGGCGATCTGGTTCGTTTGCGGAATGATCCCCTTCACCGCGCTAAAGATGGTCTTCCCGCGCAGCTCCTCCTTGCCGAGCTCGTCCAGTACGCCCTTGAGGAAGGCACTGGGCACGGCCAGCACCAGCGTGTCCGCATCGCGCACCACGACGTGGACATCCGGATCCATGGCCAGTTTCCCCACATCGAACTGCGCGGCACTGATGTAGTCGGGATTGTGGCCGTAGGTGCGTATGTGCGCGATGGTCTCGGGGCGGCGTACCCACCAGCCGGTACGTTCGGTGTTGGCCGAAAGCAGTTTGACCAGGGCCGTGCCCCAACTGCCCGCTCCGATCACGGCGATCCGTTCACCCATGCGGTGGCTAGTTTACGATGACACTGTGAATGGGACCGGCTTGCATTCCGCGCACCTGTCTTTCCGGGTATCCGGTCGAGGATCGCACATCACCAGGTCACCTTCACCTTCACTTCTTTTCCTTCGCGCAGCACGGTCACCAGGGTCTCCTCTCCTTTGGTGAAATGACCCAGGCCCCTCATGTAACTCATCATGTCGGTAACGCGATGCTCCCCGAGTTGCAAAACGACATCCCCGGCCTTCAGACCCGCTTTTGCGGCGGGTTTGCCGTCGGTGACGCCATCAATGCGCATGCCTTCGCCGCTGTACGCGTAATCAGGTACAACCCCCAGGGTGACCTTGAAGGTGGGGGTGGCGTTCGTGTCCACCGCGGTCTTCGTGAACGCGACCTTGCCACTGTCGTTCAGCGAAACGATCAGGTCCTCTATGTGGTGCAACACGCGGAGCATGCCGTCGTAGTTGATGCGAGCCTCGTCGTCGCTGGGCTTGTGGTAGTCGTCGTGCGCACCGGTGAAGTAGTGGATGGCCGGAATGTCCTTCAGGTAGAAGCTCGTGTGGTCGCTCGGCCCAACACCGCTCTCCGTGGTCTTCACCTTCAACGCATCCATGGGCGGGGCTTCTTTCTTCGACCGCCGGGGCTTCTTCGCGACCGTCGTATCCGGCCGCAGCTTGTTCCATGCGGGCGAAGTGCCCACACCGTTGATGATCACCGTGTTCAGGCTGTCCAGACGCCCCACCATGTCCAGGTTGATCATGTAGTTCAATTCTTCCAGAGGTGCAGTAGGATGCTTCGTCCACCAGTTGCTGCCCAGCAGTCCCATCTCCTCTCCGCTGAAAGCCATGAAGAGGTAGTCATTGTTCTTCGCGCCGGGCATTTGTTGGAGATCGCGGGCGAGCTGCAGCATCATGGCCGTGCCGCTGGCGTTGTCGTCGGCCCCATTGTGTATGTCGGTACCACCCCGATGCAGACTGCCTTCGATGCCCATGCCCAGGTGGTCGTAGTGCGCGCCGATGACCACCATGTTCGGACGGCCGTTGTCCACCATGCCGATCACGTTGTGTCCGCTGAGCACCCGTCTGATGATATCGGTGCTGATGACCACGGGCTCGCCATCAAGCCCCATTTTCTTTTGTCCTTCCTTGGTCAGGAAGATCACCGGAACGCCACAAGCATGCACCTTCTTGCTCAAGGTGCTGTCCGGATCGGTGGCCGTGGGATCGTCGTTGTACAGGATCACCGCATTCGCTCCAAGGGAGACCGCATCTTTGATCCGCTGGCCGATGTCCTGGTGATCGATCCACTCGCTGTGCGGGTGGATGCCGTCCGGCGAACCGATCGAGATGGCCGCTGCGTGGTCCTTCACATCCACATCCGCGAAGTCGTCCCGGTTCTTCTCCGGCGCCTTGATGCCATAGCGGCACTTGGCCAAGCGGGTGAGTACCGAGGTGGAGGATGACCAGCTCACCGGATAGAAGTCGACGTCCAAGGTCAACGTGTAACGCCCGATCCGCGCGGAGTTCAACGGGCCGCGCACGGGGTCGGCATCCAGGGTGAAGGCTTGCAGGAAGCCCCCGTTCTCCCCCATGGGGCGCACTCCGGCTTCCTTGAAGCGTGCAATGATGTGGTCCGAAGCCAGCGTCTCGTACGGCGTGGCGGTCTCCCGGCCGTGAAGGCTGTCGCTGGCCAGGTAACGGATGTCGGCGCGCATGTTGGCCAGGGCAAGTGAGTCGGACTGCGATTGTGCGTGAAGTGCGCTGCCGATCATCAGCGCGAGAAGCGGGGAAAGTGACCGTGGTTTTTGCATGGGCCTGCGAAGATATCCCGACAGGGCCGTGCCGGAACCGGGGCGATCCTGCCCACTTTGCGCCCATGAGATCCATCTTGTACGGCATTTTGCTTTTGGCCGCGTGCGGGACTCCCGTGGTTGATGGGGGCTCCGCCCCATACGGCCCTGGTTCATCCACTGCGAAGACCGACTGGCCGATCATCGACGCGCAGGATCATCGCGATGTGAGGTCCCTCCTCGCGTTCATGACTGATACTTCGGCTAACGTGCGTGCCCGGGCAGCCCTCGCCTTCGCCTCCGTTGGCGACAGCGACGCAGTGCCCGCCCTCTTGCATGCGCTGAACGATCCGGACCCGACCGTGCGCGCCAACGCCGCGTTCGCATTTGGTTTCTGCGGCGACAGTACGGATGTCCATCGCCTCGTGGAGCGATACTCGCCGGAAGAGAACGCCGCTGTTCGTGGCCGCATAGCGGAGGCGGTAGGGCGCTGTGGCCGCCGCGCCGGGGCCGATCTGCTGTTGCGGCGCACACTCTTGGCACGAGCGGACACGCTGGGAGTGCTGCGTGGGCTGTTTTTCGCCACGACGACCGGAAGCACAGACACCAGCCATGTCCGGTACGCGCTTTCGCTCATCACCGGTCATGATGCTGAGCTCGACGCGGCCGCATTGCAGGTCTGCGCCCGCTGTGCGCCTGCCCTGTTGAAGCCCTTCACCAGGAAGTTGCTCGATGTCGCCATGATGATGCCGGATGAAGGTGAGGTGGAGATGCGCCTGCCGCTGCTCAACGCATTGGGCAGGACCGGGGACAAGGACGCCTTCATCCGCTTGCAGGAGACGCTCATGAACGACCCCGAGCCACGTCTGCGGGCCATGGCCTTGAAAGGGATCGGACGCTTCGAGGAACCGCGGAGGAACGAGCTGGTCCTGAACGCCTTGACCGATAGCAGCGGCATGGTGCGCGATCAGGCGGTCGAGGAAGTGCTCAAGTTGAAGGAACTTCCCGATGGGGAGACCTTGTGGACCATGGCCCAGCGCCATGCGGACCCACGGGTGAAGATCCCATTGTACGGGTTGGTATTGCGCACGGCCGATGCGGATACCCGACGGACATGCCGGATGCTCCTGAAAAGCATGCTAGAACAGGGCGAGGCCGGACCTTACCTCAATGC
>JAFDZE010000101.1:0-4627 GCA_018267155.1 Bacteroidota bacterium
CCACCACCGTGGGCATGAGCTACAAGCACGGAGGTCTGCTGCCGAAGACCGACAGTGCGTACGTGGAGTACGAGCGCTTCAAGGAACGGTTCGGCGAGGACGGCAACACGATCGTGGTTGGGGCCGAAGGGCACGCGCTTTACACCCCGGCCCACTTCAAAGCGTGGTACGAGCTGGGCAACGCGCTGGGGGAGATCCAGGGCATCGACAGCATCTTCAGCGAAGCGCACCTCTTCGAGTTGGTGCGTGATGACAGTCTGCGGCGGTTCGCTGCGCGGCGCGTGATGGACCGGCCACCGGTGGACCGGGGCGAGATGGATACCCTGCTGGCCCGTATCCGGGCGTTGCCATTCTACAACGGCCTGTTGTACAACGACAGCACCGGGGCCAGCCTGATGATGGTCTTCGTGAACGCGGCGCATTTCAATACCGAAGGACGATCGGCCACGGTGAAGGCCTTCGGCGATCGGGTCGATGCTTTCGCCAAGGAGACGGGTATTCCCGTGCATGTGAGCGGCCTGCCGTGGATCCGGGTGAAGAGCACCCAGCTGGTGAAAGCGGAGATGCCCGTGTTCATGGCGCTGAGCCTGTTCGTGTGCGGCCTGTTGCTGCTCCTGTTCTTCCGCAGTTGGCGCGTCACATTCATCTGCCTGGGCGTAGTGGCGGTGAGCGTGGTGTGGAGCTTCGGCTCCATGGGCCTGCTGGGCTACAACATCACCATCCTGCAATCGGTGATCGCCCCGCTGGTCATCGTTACCGGTGTGCCCAATTGCGTCTTCCTCATCAACGCGTATCATTACGAGTACGTGCGGCACGGCAACAAGGTGAAGGCGCTGCAACGGGTGATCAGCCGCATCGGGGCGGCCGCCTTCATGACCAACGCCACCACCGCAGTGGGCTTCACCACCTTTTGCGTCACCGACAGCGACACGCTCATCGAGTTCGGCTGGGTGGCCACCATCGGCATCATGGTCCTGTGGGCGCTGAGCATGCTGCTGATCCCGATCCTCTTCAGCTACTTCCCCCCGCCGAAGAAGCGGCACTTGAGCCACTTGGACCGCCGTTGGCTGGACCGCACGGTGGACTGGATCGTGAACACCTCGCGCACCCGTCGACCATTGATCTATACCACCACGGGGGTCCTTACCGTGTTCGCCTTCATCGGTATCTGGCGCATGAAGGACGAGAGCCGGATCGTGGACGACCTGCCGGCCGACAACCCGGTGCTCACCGACCTGCGGTTCTTCGAGGCCAACTTCCGCGGTGTGATGCCGCTGGAAGTGGAGATCGATACCCGTAAAAAAGGAGGTGTGTTCACCGATGCCGTTCTGCGGCGCATCGACCGGCTGGAGGACACGCTGGCCACGTATCCGCAGTTCAGCCGCAGCATCAGCATCGTCGACGCGGTGAAGTTCACCAAGCAGGCCTTCTACGGCGGCGACCCCGGTCGGTACGAATTGCTGAACAATACCGAGAAACCGTTCATCCTGCCGTACATCGAGGGTGCGCGGGACAAGGAGGGCATGGCACGCGGCTTCCTGGACAGCACGCGGCAGACCACGCGCCTCACCGTGCAGATGGCCGACGTGGGCACCACGCGCATGGAGCCCCTGCTCGCGAAGCTGCGCACACAAGTGGATTCGCTGTTCAACCCCGAACGGTACACCGTGACCCTCACCGGCACCTGCGTCACCTTCCTCAAGGGCAGCAGCTACCTGGTGAGCAACCTCATCACCAGCTTGTTCTGGGCCGTGGTCATCATCGTGGCCCTCATGGCCTTCCTGTTCAACTCGATGCGCATTCTCATCGTGGCGCTCATCCCCAACATCATCCCGCTGCTGTTCACGGCGGGTCTCATGGGCTTCTTCGGCATCCCCATCAAACCCAGCACCATGCTGGTGTTCGGTATCGCGCTGGGCATCGCGGTGGACAATGCCATCCACTTCCTCGCACGTTACCGGCTGGAACTGAAGCTGACCAACAACGATCTGCGGGCCAGCGTGGACCTGGCCACACGTGAAGTGAGTGTCGGTATCATATACACGAGTGTGGTCCTGCTGGCCGGATTCGGGCTGTTCGGATTCTCCCGGTTCGGAGGGATCCGTGCGCTGGGCGTGCTCACCACGCTGACGCTGCTCGTGGCCATGCTCACCAACCTGCTGGTGCTGCCTTCCCTGCTGCTCAGCCTGAACAGGTTCATCCTCACGCGGGCCTTCCGGGAGCCGCTGCTCGAGATACTGGATGAGGAGGAGGACATTGAATTGATGGAACTGAAACTGGACGCACCGGAGCCGGGGCCGGGGACCGTCCTGAACGATGACGAACAAGGACCGGACGCATGAAAGGCATCATCCTCGCCGGAGGTTCCGGCACGCGATTGCACCCGCTGACCTTGGCCGTGAGCAAGCAGCTCATGCCCGTGTACGACAAACCGATGATCTACTACCCGCTCAGCACGCTCATGGCGGCGGGTATCCGGGAAGTCCTCATCATCAGCACCCCGCATGACCTGCCCAGCTTCCGTAAGTTGCTGGGCGACGGTTCGGCGTTGGGTTGCACCTTCACCTATGCGGAACAAAAGATACCGAACGGACTGGCGCAGGCCTTCGTCATCGGGCGCGAACACGTGGGCACGGACAAGGTGGCTCTCATCCTGGGCGACAACATCTTCCACGGCAGCGGCCTGGGCACGCGGCTGATGGAGCACCGCGATGTGTCGGGCGGTCTCGTCTTCGCCTATCGGGTGAGCGACCCCGAACGCTACGGCGTGGTGGAGTTCGATCAGGACGGGCGGGCGCTGAGCATCGAGGAGAAACCTTCGAGGCCCAAGAGCGATTTCGCCGTGCCCGGACTCTACTTCTACGACAACAGCGTGCTCGACATCGCCCGCGATCTGCAACCCAGTGCGCGCGGCGAGTACGAGATCACCGACGTCAATCGCGAATACCTGCGCCAAGGGAGGTTGAAAGTGCTCGTGCTGGACCGGGGAACGGCCTGGCTCGATACCGGCACCTTCACTTCGCTCATGCAAGCGGGCCAGTACGTGCAGGTGATCGAGGAACGACAAGGGCGCCGCATCGGTTGCATCGAGGAAGTGGCCTTCCGACGCGGATTCATCAATGCGGAACAACTGGTCAGCTTGGCCCAGCCCTTGCGCAAGAGCGGCTACGGGGAGTACCTGCTGAAAGTGGCTGAAGGGAGGGCGTGATGGAGCGGTACCAGCGGCTCATCGGCGCGCGTGTAGAGGCGTGGTGCGCGGCGTTGCCCGAAGGCGGCCTGTACGCACCGATGGCCTACCTGCTTCGCCTGCCCGCCAAGCGCGTAAGGCCCGCACTCACCCTCATGGCCTGCGAACTCTTCGGTGGCAAGGCCGAGGACGTGCTGGACGAGGCGCTGGGCATCGAACTCTTCCACAACTTCACCCTCATGCACGACGACATCATGGACGCGGCCCCCTTGCGGCGCGGCCTGCCCACGGTGCACGAGAAATGGGGGGTGAACACGGCCATCCTCAGCGGCGATGCCATGCTGGTGAAAGCGTACCAGCTGATGGGTAAGCGACCCGAGGTGCTGGAGCTCTTCGGCCGTACCGCGCTGGAGGTGTGCGAGGGCCAGCAACTGGACATGGATTTCGAGCGGCGCGAAGACGTGCGCGTGGGCGAGTGCCTGGCCATGTTGCACCGGAAGACCGCCGTATTGTTGGCCTGCGCACTGCGCACGGGTGCGATGGTGGCCGGAGCGGGAACCAAGGACCAGGAGCGGCTTGTCGCCTTCGGCGAACACATCGGGCTGGCCTTCCAGTTGCGGGACGATCTGCTGGACGCCTTCGGCGACCCTGCGAACACGGGCAAACAGCGGGGCGGCGACCTACGTGCGGGCAAAAAAACATACCTCTTGATTCGCGGCCTGGAACGCGCAGCGGAGAACCGTACGGGGATGTTGCGGGAGGAGCTGACAAAGCGGCCCGAACAACGCGATGTGGAGCGCATGCTCACCGTGTTGGAGACCTTGGGCGTGCGCGATGAGACCGAGGCCCTCGTCATCAAGCATCACCGGATGGCATTCGCACAGCTCATGGCGGTTGACGCCCCGGAGGAGCGCAAAATGCCGTTGATCGCCCTGGCCGACCGCCTGGTGGACCGGGTGGTGTAGGCATTCAGTGCTGGCAGTGCTCGCAGTACGTCCGGAACAGTACCGGATCGTCCAGTAGCTGGAATGTGACACCGCCTTTGCCGAAGGGCAGGAAGAGATCGCAGAACCGTTTCTTGTTCTTGGAGAGCGCGATGGCCCGGATGTCCGCATGCTCCTTTCGTGCCGTGGTCATCGGATCCGCGATCGTGAGGTTGAGGTAGTAGAACAGCAGGTCCTCATCCGCATCCAGCCCGGTGAGCAACGGTTCCAGCACACGGAGGCTCTGGTCGTAGTTGGCGAAGCTGGCGAAATATTGCGCCAGGCTCAGGTGGTCGCGTTCGCCCAGGGGCAGGTCGTGGTAGTTGCGCAGGATGAAGTCCATGCGCTCGTCCTTCTTCGCGTATTCGCCGCGCAGCATGTGTACCTCGGCCATCACGATGGCGTGGTTCACCAGCATGCGCTTCACCAGGGTCTCTTCGATCCCCAGCTTGCGGAG
>JAFDZE010000101.1:4660-5448 GCA_018267155.1 Bacteroidota bacterium
CCGGGCAGCATGCGTTGCAGATCGAGCAGGGACTGATAGGCGGAGAGGGCATCGCGCGGATCCTCGAAGTAACGGAAGGCCGCGCGGCTGTTCAGCAGGTTGGAGAACTCCCGCTGCATGGGGATCTCCAGCCGGTCCAGGAAGGCCGAAGGCAGCTCTTCATTCATGATCCGGTCGATCACGGAGTTCTGCAGTTCGCGGGCGTGCGCCACGTTCTTCTCGGCCACGGCCTGCTCGAACGCGCGCAGCACTTCTTCTTCGGAAAGTCCAGGCGCGGCGTCCTTGCGGCGCAACTCGATGGTGATCACGGCCTTGCGGTGCGCCTTCAGGATGGGCTCCAAGTGGTCGGCCACACGCTTGTCGCGGAGCCGTGCTTTCACCTGCGCGCGGTCCATCAGGGCGAGTTCGGCATACGAGGTGAGTCGCACATCGCGCAGGAATTCCACCCAGTTCTCACTGGCCTTCACGCTTCGTTCGATGCTAGGATCCTGGTAGCTCTGCAACGCGTCCACGATGCTTTGTGCACGCTGCTCCTGCAAGGCGATGTTGCGGTCCTCGGGCCCCTCAACGCTGCTGTACGCTTCTATGGTGATGCGGGTGATGGTGAAGTCCGTGAGCCGCAATGAATCGTACAGTGGACGCAGGTCGGCGGGTGAGTATGTGCTTTTGCCGCGTTCGAAGGGAATGGTGAAATGCAGCGCCTTGCGTTTGATGATGGCAGCGGCGCTGTGGTGTCGTGTGGTATCGAATTGCTCCCCGTAGCTGAGCGTGTCCATGTACAGGCCCAT
>JAFDZE010000102.1:0-5011 GCA_018267155.1 Bacteroidota bacterium
CGGGACCGACAATACCGATAAATGAGCATCGACATGCTTCCCCACGCGCTCATGCGCAGCGACCTGCGGTTGCGCGACCTGGAGGCCGTATACCGGGGCAAGGTGCGCGACGTGTACCACCTGCGCGATGGCCGCACCATCCTGGTGGCCACCGACCGGATCAGCGCATTCGACGTGGTGCTACCGCGCGGCATTCCGCACAAGGGCCAGGTGCTCACCCAGGTGAGCTGGCACATGCTGGAAACCACCCGACACACAGCGCCCAACTGGGCCATCGCCTCGCCCGATCCCTGCGTGGTGGTAGGTCACCGTGCCACCACCGTGAAGGTGGAGATGGTGGTGCGCGGTTACCTCAGCGGTCATGCCTGGCGGCAATATCGCGAAGGCCACCGCGTGCTCTGCGGGGCCGAAATGCCCGATGGCCTGCGCGAGAGCGATCCCTTTCCGCAGCCCATCATCACCCCCAGCACCAAGGCCGACGAGGGGCACGACGAGGACATCGCCCCGCAGGCCATCCTGGAGCGCGGGCTCTGCACCCCGGAGGAGTGGGCCACCATGAGCCGGTACGCACTCGCCCTCTTCGCCGAAGGCACGCGCATCGCCAACGAGCGCGGATTGATCCTGGTGGACACCAAGTACGAATTCGGCCGCCTGCCGAATGGCGACATCATCCTGATCGACGAGATCCACACGCCGGACAGTTCGCGCTATTTCTACCGGGACGGCTATGCCGAACGGCAGGATCGGGGCGAGCCGCAACAGCAACTGAGCAAGGAATTCGTACGCCAGTGGCTCATGAGCAACGGCTTCATGGGGCAGGAGGGCCAGGCCGTGCCCGACATGACCGATGACTATGTGAAGAGCGTGAGCGACCGTTACATCGAACTGTACGAGCGCATCACCGGGCGCGGTTTCGTACCGGCGGACACCAGCGACATTGCTGCCAGGATCCAAGCAGCGTTGGAAGGGTACCTGGGGTGACGCGATCGTATCGTGCCTGAAAGGGTATTGCGCCTCGACGCGCTCCCCATACACGGTCACGCTGAGAGATCCTTTCTTGGCGAAGGAAGGACCGAAGCGCTATTCCAATGCCATGCACGCTCCCAGTCATTGTCACGCTGAGCCTGCCGAAGCGCTCACCAATCAGTTGTGGCGCATTGGATCAACAGATCGAGTCTGGACCGTTCTGTGGCGTATAGCGCTTCGGCGCGCTCAGCGTGACAGTTCATAAAGATACCTCAATCGGCGCTCGGGTGTTTCCCGAGTGCCGAGGTTCTTCGACCTCTGGCCGCCGGGTTGAACCTGGACACATCTGCGTACTTCTCATGAGGGTCATCAGAGGTCGCCGGAGGCGGATGGAGATGTCCGGCACTCGGGAAACACCCGAGCGCCGGTCCTTAGTGAGCATTGGCACCTTCGGTGGAAGAGATCCGCAACGGCAACCACCATCGGACGCCTTCGTCTTTCAGCAGACAGATCCGGTCAATGCAGTACCCATCGCGTTCCCTCCTTCCACTGGCACCTTTTCTCCTGCCCTTCTTCCTGTACGCTCAACCCGCGCTTATCCGACGCTTGCAGTCCAATTTGGTCCCGGTCTCGCTCGGCCGTCTCGATGGCCAATGGCATTTGACCGGCTACCTGGGCGAGAACAGTGGTTGGGACGGTGTTCATACGCTTCTCACGGAGGATCTCGCGCCCACTGGCATCGCGAAGACGTGGCCGCTGAACGCCTACCACGAAGCAATGAGCACGCACAAGCTCGACAACGGTCGTTGGCTCTCCTTCGGCCGCAGCAACCTCCCCTTCGCCGACCGCTACCTCTATTTCGTGGAGCATGACGCGGCCGGCACTGTGCATGCAGCGCACAAATGGGTGGACACCACCAGCACGCTCACCACCCTCAACTACGCGCACGCGTACAACGCGGACAGCTCCAAGCTGCTCACCTACTTCCAGAACCTGCAGGTGAAGGGCTTTGTCTGCTTCGACCGCAACGGCGAACTGCTCTGGTCGCGCCGGCTCATGAGCGGCAATCTGATCATGTGGTCCCTGCAGACCGCCAGTGACGGCGGCTGGTACGGGTTCGGACGCATGAGCTTCAACCCGGATGGCTCAGACCCGATCCTTGTCAAGCTGGACACTGACGGCAACTGGTTGTGGTCGCACCGCTACCGCATCCCATACTCGGACGAAACAGCGCTCTTCGCACGCCCCACCACGGACGGCGGCCTTCTGCTCACGAACACCAGCATCATCGACACGCTCGAGGAAGACCAACCCTATTACGCCACGCTCCTGCGCACGAACGGCGATGGCGAACTTCTGTGGCACCGCGTGATCGGCCGGGCCGACGGCCCCGGCCGCTACCAGGGCGGCTGTGCCATCGAACGCCCCGATGGCTCCGTGCTCTGGGCCGGCTCAGCGAAAGACAGCATCGCCGATGTCTTCATCAACGGCAGCATGTTCCTGCTGCGCCTCGATGCGAACGGGAGCACCATCAGCGCCAACAACTATGCGCACACCGGCGGTGGTAACGCCGACAATGTGAAGTTCCTGAACAGTGAGCCGCCCATCTTGACGGCCCGCGTCTCTGACGGTGATAGCTACGCCATGGAACTCATCGTGTTCAGCGACAATGGTCTGCCGCCGTGCGTGGATGCCCCGCTCACCTACGGCAGCTACGACTGGCCCATCACCGACACGAGTTTCATCCAGTATACCACGCCCTTCACGCTGGTGCGCGATACGCTCATCCTCAGCGACCCGCTCATCACCATCACTACGGAACTCTGGTGCATCGCTACCGAAGTCCCCGGTTCCACTGCAATGGATGCGGACATCCACGTCAACATCGCCAACGGTCAGTTGGTGCTTGAAGCCGGAGAACGGCCGCTGAGACAAGTCACCGTGCATGACGCCACCGGTCGGCTGCTCCTGCGCAGGGACCAGTTCAATGGGATCGGACGCATCCAGCTGCCAATGCCGGAAATCGTCAGCGGACTTCTACTTGTGAGCGTTGAAGAGGACACCGGTGCCCGACGAAGCTTTCGCCTTGTAGCGCCTTAGTAGCCTGGGGTCTGCGGGCGATGCCCGATCTGACGTTCCCGTGCTACGCGACCGCTGAGTGCCCCCCGATTTCCCTCTTCAAGGGAGTTCTCAACCGGCGCTCGGGTGTTTCCCGAGTGCCGAGGTTCTTCGGCCTCTGGCCGTCAGGGTGAACCTGGACTCATCGGCGTCCTCCTCATGAGGGTCATCAGAGGTCGCCGGAGGCGGATGGAGTTGTACTGCGCTCGGGAAACACTCAACCGGCGCTCGGGTGTTTCCCGAGTGCCGAGGTTCTTCGGCCTCTGGCCGTCAGGGTGAACCTGGACATATCTGCGTCCTGCTCATGAGGATCGTCAAAGGTCGCCGGAGGCGGATGGAGTTGTACGGCACTCGGGAAACACCCGAGCGCCGGAAGGAGGATCAACGGATCAGGTCTGGACCGTTCTGTGGTGTATAGCGCTTCGACACGCTCAGCGTGACAATTCATAACAATCCCCAAATCCAGGTCATCTTGAACCTGTCAGTCCTGACGCACGAAGGACCGATGCGCTACCATACTCCTCACAACTACAACCGGCGCTCGGGTGCTTCCCGAGTGCCGAGGTTCTTCGGCCTCCGGCCGTCAGGGTGAACATGGACATATCTGCGTTCTTCTCATTGGGATCATCAGAGGTCGCCTGAGGCGGATGGAGTTGTATGGCACTTGGGAACGACCCGAGCACTGGTCCGGATGATCCACTGAACAGGGTAGCATTCAATCCTTGCCCACCCGCGCCTTCAGCTCCACCAGCAGGCTC
This sequence comes from Bacteroidota bacterium, assembly GCA_018267155.1. Classification (GTDB taxonomy): domain Bacteria; phylum Bacteroidota; class Bacteroidia; order Flavobacteriales_F; family PHOS-HE28; genus PHOS-HE28. The sequence goes on from JAFDZE010000102.1 coordinate 3,843, forward strand.
CCGAGCATCACGCCCTTGTACTCGTCGGTATTGGAAGCGATGGCGGCATTCACGAGCTTGATCCCCTGGAGCACGGCCTTCTCGGGCAGCTCCTCCTGGTTCTCCAGCACGGTGAGGCACTCGAAGCACTCCTCGGCGGTGCCTTCCACGGCGCTGGCCACCAGTTTTTCGGTATGTGGTGCGGCGTCCAGACCTGCGTTCCAGAAGGTGGCGATCACCGTTTGGCGCACCCCGCGCAGCTCAGGCTCATCCAGCGCTTTGACCAGCTCGGCGGCGGCGTCCTTCACCTTCACCTGGTACAGCAGCTCGTGGATCTTCTGCTGACGGTGCTGGTCGCTGGTCCGGGCCAGAGCCTGCAGCAGGGGTATGATCGCGCGGGCATCACCACGTTCCTGCACGTAAGCGATGGCGGCCAGCACCTTGGCGTCGTCGTCGCTCAAAAGCGCGGCAAAGGCGTGGTCCAGCAGGTCTTGTTTCTTTCCGGCCATGGGCCCGCGAAGGTAGGGGGCTGCGTCAAGGTCAGCATTGGAGCGGCCCAACTACAGCTGTTCCAAGACCCCTTGGATCGCGTCCTTCAGTTTGCCACAGCCCCGGATGGTATCGCTCAGCAATTCCGCGCGCGGGGTGAGGGTGCTCTCGCGCAGCGCATCCACCAGCGCACGCAGGCCTTCGCAACCGTGAGCTGTAGCGATCCCCCGCTCCATCTGTGCGTCGATCCCGGCGATCAATTCCTCGTCCACCCGGCCGTGACGCAACTCGGTCTCCAGCATCAGCACGGTCCGGTGGAGGCCGCGTAACTGGCGGGCGAGGGTAGTACCGGACATGGGGCGAATATCGAGGTGTGCATCGTTCCTGACCGATGGCCGTCATCGTTCCTGCTCTTCCGACCTGGATCCGTCGATCACTACAAGGCATGCGGCGATCAATCGAAGCGTGAAGAGCGACGCGAAAGGAGCGCCTTCTACATTGGGCCCCATGCGAACATTGTACAGGCTATTGGGCATCGCCGCGTTGTGGGTGACCATGATGGACCCCGCGTCGGCCCAAGGACCCGCGCCCGCGCTGGTGGGCTATTGGCACAACTGGGACGATGCCTCGGCCCCGTACCTGGAGTTGGACCAGATCGACCCGCGCTACAACGTGATCGAGGTGGCCTTCGCCGAACCGGC
>JAFDZE010000102.1:5020-5475 GCA_018267155.1 Bacteroidota bacterium
GCGCATCAGGCCAGCGGCCACCAAGTGCTCATCAGCATCGGCGGGGCCAACGCCACGGTCCACCTCGGTTCCGATGCCGAGCGCGACCAGTTCGTCACCAGCATGATGAACATCCTCAGCACATACGGGTTCGACGGTATCGATATTGACCTGGAAGGCGCATCCATGTCCATCACGGGCGGGACCATCGCGGCACCTGCTGACGAGCCGGTGATCCGCCTGATCGAAGCGTTGAACGGGATCATGTCGCAATTCCGGACGATGACGGGGGAGAAACTCTTCCTGACCATCGCACCGGAAACCGCGTACGTGCAGGGCGGGCAGAGTGCCTTCGGGGGCATCTGGGGCGCCTACCTGCCGGTGATCCATGCGCTGCGCGATTCGCTGGATATCCTGCAGGTACAGTTGTACAACAGCGGCAGCATGTTCGGCCTCGATGGGGGTATTTATACCCA
>JAFDZE010000102.1:5558-6330 GCA_018267155.1 Bacteroidota bacterium
CGGCGGAAAAGGTGGCCGTGGCGCTTCCGGCATGCAGCGCCGCTGCCGGTGGCGGCTATACGGATACAGCTACCGTTCGCCTCGCCATGGAATACCTGTTGGGCCAGGGGCCGCAACCCGGCGCGTACACGTTGCAGGTCCCCGGCGGCTATCCCGCGTTGCGCGGCCTGATGACCTGGAGCATCAATTGGGACGCGGTTCCGACTTGCGATGGGGCTGATGGCTTCGCCGAGAATTTCGAGCGCATTTTCGGGGATACACCCACGGGGATCGTCGATACCGGCCGCCCGGGATCACGCGCGTACTACGATCCCGACACCGATCTGCTCTGGTGTACGGCGTGCGGCGCGGTGGTCCTGTATGACCAGTTGGGGCGCCGGATCCTCTTCGATCGGCGGAACAGTTCAGGTACTACGCTCGACCTGAGCAGTTTGAATGACGGGGTTTATCTGGTGGTCGAGGATGTTCAAGGCCATGCGAAGGCGCATCGGTTCGTGAAGTACTGAGCATTGCCCGGACCGATCCGCGCAAAGAAATGTTCAGACCGATCTGAATGTGCTGGGGATCGGGTACTCAGGAACGATACCGGCCTGTTGTAGTGCTCCTCGCATCGCCGGAGCGGCTACGCATAGGCGCAGTCGGCGGGCTCAGCGTGACAGCTCATTGGGAGTGACAAAACAGTGTTCCAGGACACTCTTATCCCAACTGTCACGCTGAGCTTGCCGAAGCGCTGTACCCTTGTTCTCAGCACTCGCCCCGGATCTTGGTGCGA
>JAFDZE010000102.1:6358-17518 GCA_018267155.1 Bacteroidota bacterium
CCGCCCTTCGTCCCATTGTGCCATGATCTTATTGGGCAGGCACGCAAGCCCCAACGACCCTACTGGACCACCACCCGCCCGGAGATCCGTTCGCCATTGGATCGGTGCAACGACCAGATCCGCACACCGGGAGAGGAGGGTACGGTGAGTGTTCCGTTCCCGCGAACCACAGCGATCACCGCACGTCCGGCGAGATCATAGATGGTGAGCGTGTCCCCGCCTGCCGCCCCTCGCAGGACGATGGTGCCTTCGGTCGCGGTTACCGTGATCCCATCCTGGATCGCGCCAGGATCGATACCGGAAACAATGAAGTCGTAGGTCCAGGTGACGGTATCGGTGTTGCCGCAGGGGTCGGTGTAGGTGTGCGAAAAGGTGAAGGTGCCCGGCGTGTCCACGGTGAAGGTCGGGTTCGCGTCGGTGCTGGTCTGGCCATCGGAACAGGTCCACAGGTGCGTGCCCGTGCCGGAGTGATGGAAGGTGACCGTGTTCCACGCGCTGCTGGTGCTACCGGTGATCGCGGCCCCGATCCCCTCGGGCAGGTCCAGGTTCCACAAGGCCATGCTGTCCAACACGGTGGCGCTGGCGATGCCCTGCAGGATGGCGGCCGTATCGGCTGAGAGCGTGCCCGTGTACGATGCGCCGGTGCAGGGCTGTTGGAAGAGGGTGCAGTAGAACACGCAGGCTGCCAGGTACGTGCCTTGAACACTCGGGTGACTACCGTCCCCAACATATAGTTGCAGACCGGGGTGCGTATCTCGCACCTGTTTCCAGGCCATGCCCACCGGTGCCGTGTACGCGTTGTTGTCCTCGGCCATGGCCAAGTAGTTCTCGCGCAGCGCCTGCTGCATGCCTTCGTAGGTACACATGTAGGGGAACGAGGGACAGAACTGTGCATCGCCGTTCTGCCGCCCCCAGGTCATGTAGAACACTGGCCGGGAACATTCGCTGGCGGCGCGGATCGAATCCACCAGCACGGTGGCCGATGCGGCGGTGGCGTTGTAGTCCGGGGGCAGGGCCCCCAACTGGCTCTGTTCCTGCAACACCACATAGTCCCACTGCTGCGATGCGATGGTGGAGAGCGTTGTCGGGCTGGTGGAGTGTTGGAGGAAGGTGTAGCCACCGGGGGTCACCATGCCCGTACTGACCGTGGTGCCGAGCGAGGCGGCCAGTTGCGAGACCATGCCGGGCAGGTTGTTCGTGCCCGTATAGCTGTTGCCTACGAAGAGCACCGAGGCCGGTTGTGCGTGCGCTAACAGCCCCATGGAGAGCGCACCTGAGAAGAACAGTGGCCGATATCGTTTCATCGTTGCTGTACCCTTTGTTCCGTTGAGGATCCGCGTTCCCGTGTATGCACCTCCGCACCTGATCACTTCATCCCGTATTCCGGCGTGAAGCCCACACTCTTGAAGAAGAACGCGTACTTGTCGGCCTGTTCGTCGATGATCATGCTGGTGGGCTTGCCCGCACCATGACCGGCATTCACCGCCACGCGGATCAACACCGGGGCATCGCCTTGCTGGGCCGGTTGCAGGGTGCTGATGAACTTGAAGCTGTGTGCGGGAACCACACGGTCGTCGTGGTCGGCCGTCATCACCAGGGTGGCCGGGTACTTCGCAGGTTTGATGTTGTGCAACGGGGAGTATTTCCGCAAGTAGGCGAACTCCTCGGGGCTGTTGTCGGCGTTGCCGTACTCGGGCGTCCAACCGAAGCCGGCGGTGAACTTCTGGTAGCGCAGCATGTCGAGCACGCCCACCTCGGGGAAGCACACACCGAAGAGGTCGGGCCGTTGGGTCTCCACCGCGCCGATGAGCAGGCCGCCGTTGCTGCCGCCGTTCACGCCCAGGTGCGGGGTGTCGGTCCACTTTTCCTTGATCAGGTATTCGGCCGCGGCGATGAAGTCGTCGAACACGTTTTGTTTTTTCTCCTTCATGCCCGCGCGATGCCAGTCCTCACCGTACTCGCCACCACCGCGCAGGTTGGCCAGCGCGAAGACGCCACCCTGTTCCAACAGCATCATGCGGCTCACGCTGAAGCTGGGAGAGAGGCTGATGTTGAAGCCGCCGTATGCGTACAGCAGGGTGGGGTTGTGGCCGTTCTTCTCCGTGCCCTTCTTATGCACGATGAACATGGGCACCTTGGTACCGTCCTTGCTCGGGTAGAAGACCTGCTCGGTGACGTAGGCCGAGGGGTCGAATTTCAATTCGGGCCGGAACCACAATTCACTCTTTCCGGTGGCATAGTCGTACTTGTAAATACTTCCGGGGTCGGTGAAGCTGGTGAAGCTGTAGAAGCCGAAGGTGTCGTTGCGCTCGCCGCCGAAGCCGCCCGCACTGCCGATATCGGGCAGCGCGATCGCCTGCTCACCCGTGCCGTCCAACTTGTAGCGGAAGAAGCGGCTGGTGGCGTCCTTCAAATACTCGGCAAAGAGGATCCCCCCGCCGGTGGACACGCCCTGCAGCAGGTCCTTCTTGTGCGGGATGATGTCCTTCCAGTTGGCCACTTCCGGTTTGGTGGGATCCACTTCCACCAGGCGGTAGTTGGGTGCGTCCACCTCGGTCATCACCAGGAATTTGCCGGTAGCGGGCACGAAGTCGACGATGCTGGTCTTGTGGTCGAAGCCCTGTTGCAGCGGGATCCACCTGGTGGCCGGGGTGGGCATCACGCCGCCGCGCATATCATGGAAGTACGTCTCGTACCCATCGGTGCCGGTGCTGATCGTCAAGGACGCGAACTCCTCGCCCTCGGTGAGTCCCACGCTCACGTACAGGTCACCGTTCTCCTTGTTCTCCCACACCAGGGCGTCCTTCTCCTGTGGATCACCGAGCTTGTGGTAGTACACCTTCTGGAATTTGCTGGCGGCGCTCAGTTCGGTGCCTTTGGCGGGTTCGGGGTAGCGGCTGTAGAAGAAGCCGTCCTTGTACCAGGCCGCACCGCTGAACTTGGCCCACTTCAGCACGTCGGGCAATTGCTTCAGGGTGCTCAGGTCGTACACGGTGATGTCCTGCCAGTCGCTCCCGGCCTTCTGCACGCCCACGGCCATGTACCGGTGGTCGTTGCTGTAGCCCACGGGGCTGAAGGTGGTAGTACCCGCGGGATCCACGGCATTGGGGTCGATGAAGACCTGGTCCTCACCGTCGAGTCCTTTGCGCACGTTGATGACGAACTGGTTCTGCAGGCCGCTGTTCTTCCAGATGAAGTAGAGGTCGCCCACCTTCATGGGGCCGCCGAGTTTGGGGTAGTTGTACAACTCCTCGTAGCGCTTCGCGATCGCATCGCGGTAAGGGATGGAGTCGATGTACGCGCTGGTCACGGCGTTCTGGGCCTTCACCCAAGCGGCGGTCTCCGCACTGGTATCATTTTCCAACCAGCGGTAGGGGTCGGCCACGAACACACCGTGAAGGGTATCGCCGGCGGTGCTGTCCTTTCGTGTGGTGGGGTAATCGATCTTCTGCACGGTCTGCTTCGCGGTTTCGGGTGCGGTGCCGCAAGCCATCAGCAGCACACAGGGCAACAACAGGTTCTTGTTCATGGTTCGTGGGGTCGCCTGCTGGCGGCTGGAGGGTGAACGAATGAGGGCGCGAAACTACTGGCCTGGTTTGAGCAACGGCATCTTTGGCCGGGACGGACCGTTCATGCGGGGCTATCGGGCACGGAGCGCCTGCACGAGCTTCACGCACTCCACGGCCTCCTTCACGTCATGAACCCGCAGGATGGCCGCACCGTTCAGCAGGGCGACGGTGTTGAGCACGGTCGTGCCGTTGAGCGCATCGGCCGGGGTGGTCCCGAGCACCGAATTGATCATGCGCTTGCGCGAAAGGCCCGCGAGTACCGGCGCATCCAGTGCCTGCAGGCGGGCCAGGCCGTGCAACAGTGCGAAGTTGTGCGCAGCGGTCTTGCCGAAGCCGAAGCCGGGATCGATGATCACATCGGCGATGCCCGCCGCTCGTGCCGCGTGAAGCCGCTGGCTCAGGAAGAGCGTTACTTCCGCCAGCACATCGTTGTACACGGGAGCCTGTTGCATGGTGGCTGGTGTGCCTTGCATGTGCATGGCCACGTAGGGCACGCCGAGCGCGGCCACTGTGGGCAGCATGGCCGCATCCAGCAGCCCGGCACTGATGTCGTTCACCAGGCGGGCGCCGAAGTTCACGGCCTCCGCCGCTACGGCCGCCCGCCACGTGTCCACGCTGATGAGCGCATCCGGAAAGGCGCGATGCACCGCTTCGATCACCGGGATGACGCGTCGTCGTTCCTCGCGTTCATCACCAGGGCCGCTGCCCGGGCGCGAACTCTGTCCACCGATGTCCAGGATGGCGGCACCCTGTGCCAGCATGCGCTCGGCCATGTGCAACGCGTCGTCCACCGAGTCGATGCGCCCCTGCGCGTGGAACGAATCCGGCGTTACGTTGATGATGCCCATCACCAAGGGGAAGTGCGGCGTGAAAAGCCGATCGCGCAGGCGCCAGGTGTGGGTGGAGGCGGTGTGCATGGGTGCGCAAGTTGCGAACACGCACGCATGCGACCATCCGAGAACAGCTTTCTTCTTCGCAACTTGCGGCATGTTCGGAAGTCGTAGCGCTGGGCGCCTTTTCGCCTCCCTGGCTTGTTCCATGGCGATCACAGGGGCCTCCTCACAGAATACGGACAGCCTTTGGCAGGTGTGGAGCAACCCGGGCCTGCCGGATACGGTGCGCTACCACGCATTGGGTGCCCTGTCATGGGCCAACATGTTCACCCGGACCGACAGCGCACTGTCCCTGGCCCTGCTGATGTACGAACGGAGTGGTGAGAAGCAGGACCGCAGGGTGCAGGCCCAGGCCCTCACGTACCAGGGCATTGCGTACAACGTGCTGGGGAATCACTTTGCCGCACGCGAGTGCTATGCGCAGATGCTTGAACTGTTCCAGGCGCTCGGGGATGAGCGCGGGGTGACCGGGGCGTACAACAACCTGGGTGCGCTGTACCACGAACAAGGCGACCACCTGGCCGCGATCAGCTGGTACGGCAAGAGCATCGCGATCTTCGAGGAACTCCGTGACGACAAGGGTCGTGCTGCAGCGTACAACAACATCAGCGGGATCTACAACGCGTTGGGCGATAGTGCGCGTGCGTTCGAGTACGCGAACAAATGCCTCGCCATGCACCAGGCACGTGGCGACCGGGCCGCGGCTGCGAGCATCCTCGGGAACATCGGACTCATCCACCTGAACAATGGCCGGCCGGATGCTGCGCTGCGGATCCTGTACGAGAGTGCGCGGCAGAAGGCCGTGATCGGCGATCCGGCGAGCGAAGCGAAGGCCTTTCTGGACATCGGCGAGGCGTATCGCCAGAAAGGGGAACCGGACAGCGCGACCCATTGGCTGAACCAGGCGCTTGCGATCCAGGACAGCTTGAAGAATGAAAGCGGGCAGGCCTCCACGTGTGTGGCCATCGGGCAGGTACACCTGGACCGTTCCGATCCGCAAGCAGCGCAAACATCGTGCGAACGGGCGTTGGCCATTGCTCGCGACCTGCATTTGCGCTCCGTGGAGCGCCGTGCGTGCGACTGTCTGTACAGAGCGGCCAAAGATCTGGGTGATGATCGGTCCGCATTGCACTATTTCGAACGGGCCGCTGCACTCACCGATAGCCTGCACGCCGAGGAGGTTCGGAAGGGCTTGGAGCGCATCGAATTCAACCGGCGCGTCATGGCGGACAGCTTGCGCCGCGCCGAGGAGAAGGCACAGGCGGATGCGACCAAGGGAAAGAGCGTAACCACACCTTGGCTCATCGGGGGAGGGGCCGTAGCGACCCTGGCCGTCGTGATCGCCGCACGCAGGAGGCGCAAGGCACGAGCAGGAAGCGCATAGTTTCGCCCGCCGTGGAACACACCCTGGCCCAGTATGATGCTGTGATCGCCGAATGCGCGGACCTCTTCGGCAAGAAAGCGCAGGACTATGGCACCGCGTGGCGCATCCTGCGCGTCAGTTCGCTCACCGATCAGGTCTTCATCAAGGCCCAGCGCATCCGCACCTTGCAGCAAGTGGGCGAGAGCAAGGTGGGCGAGGGGATCCGCCCGGAACTCGTCGCCATTGTGAACTATGCCGCGATGGCGCTGGTGCAATTGGATCGGGGCGTGGTTGACCAGCCCGACCTGACGGCGGAGGAAGCGCGCAAGGCCCTCTTGACCGAATTGCACGCGGCACGCGAGCTGATGCGCCGCAAGAACCACGACTATGGCGAGGCCTGGCGCAGTATGCGGGTGAGCTCGTTGGTGGACCTGATCCTGATGAAGCTGTTGCGCATCAAGAGCATCGAGGACAATCAGGGGCGAACCCTGGTCTCCGAGGGGATAGGTGCCAACTGGGCCGACATCATCAACTACGCCGTGTTTGCCCTGATCCGCATGGACGAGGGCGCTTGAGGGTCAACTTTTCCCGTCCAGCATCGTCAGGCTGCGCGCCACGCTGAACAACGCATCGGGTCTGTTACTTCGTTTCGAAGGATTGCAGCATGGCGTCAGCCAGGTAGAGCTTCTCCTCAAAGTGATCGGGAGCGGCCAGGTAACTGAGCACCCAAGCTTTGTCGTTCCGCACGATCAATGCGCGTTTGACACGTACGGGCTGACCATCGAAGGTGCCGGTGAATTCCATGGTCACCTTGTCCCCTTCGGCACTGGAGGCCAGATCGCGCATATCGGTCACGCCCAGTTCGTCGTCGGACTCCATGCTCTTGCGGATCTGCTCGGGGGTGCGCCCGTCCACCTCCACCCGGGCCAGGTGTACGCGTTCGCGGAAGCCGCTCGCCGCGTCCTGCGGTGCGAAAAAAACAGCGAGCGCACCCGACCCCATGGTGCCTTCATTGGTCCATTTCGTCGGGTAATTTATCGCGCACTCCTTGTCGCTCCACTTCTTCCAGGTCGCGCTCTCGGGCCTGTCCACGGTGGTCTTCACCGTAGCGGTGTATTCCTGTGCGGATGCCGAAAGGACGATCGCCACGGTGGGCAGGAGGAGCATGGGGCGGAGCATGGCCGGGGGATTAACGGCGAAAGATGGCACAAAGCTCGGCAACTTGACCTGAGAAGGATCAGCCGGGAGATGCGCCATGAACAATGACCTGTTGATCGATCGCTTGAAAAATGCCCGATCGACCTTGGATCCCGGGGACCACACGACTTCATTTGCCACCCCGCCAACAGGCACTTACCAGCCCGAGGCGGCGCACATGGCACGAACGATCAAGCTGGCACTCCTTGCCCTCACCTGCGGTCTTCTGAACCACGCGAACGCCTACAACTTACGGGTTCGTGGCGTTGTTACCGAATACCTCACCGGGGATCTCCTCACAGATGCGTTGGTGCGCGTGTACAAGGACGGCGTGAAACAACAAGCCGAGCAGACCGGTGTGCTGGGGAGTTACTCCTTCACCTTGGACAACAACGCGAAGTACGTGCTCCGCTTCAGTGCGCCGGGGCACCAGACCAAGTGTTTCACTATCGATACGCACGGGCTGGAGTGGGAAGGGGAAGGAGGGATGAAGGACCTCTACGTGGAGATGACCCTGTTCCAGCAACTGTCGGACATGGACCTGTCGTTCTTCGATATGCCCATGGGCATGGCCTTTTTTGAGCCGGCCACTGGCCTGGTGCGCTGGGACACGGATTACGACCGGCGCATCCGTCCGGAGGTGCAGAGCCTGATGATCGGCTACACGCGGCGCATGACCGCCATGGCCAATGCCACCTCGAGTATCCCCAAGCGCCGCACGCAGAACGACGCGGCCCGTTAATGATCCGTTGATCCCGGATCCGGAACGGGGTCGCAGGGTATTTTCGCGGCCGTTGTCATGGGCACATACGCCCGTTCACACCTGGTCGCATGAAGTATTTTCTCTGGTTCTGTCGCATTGTTGTTGGTGGCACCTTCATCGTGAGCGGCCTGGTGAAGGCCAACGACCCGCTCGGGTTCAGCTACAAGCTGGAGGAGTATTTCGCCGAGAGCGCGCTCAACCTGCCCTTTCTGGAGCCGGCTTCGCTCTTTTTGGCCATCCTGGCCTGCCTGGCCGAAGTGGTGTTGGGCTTCGCCGTGATCGTGGGCGGGCGAATGAAGTTGGCAACGGCCTGCATCCTGTGGCTCACCTTGTTCTTCGGCTGGCTCACCGCCTACACCGCCACTTGTGATCCGCAGGGAAAATACGAAGTGGTGGTGAACGGCGTGAAGGAACTGCGCGACGTCACCTGCGTCACCGATTGCGGCTGCTTCGGCGATGCGATGAAGGGCTCCCTGGGCCGCAGCCTCACACCCTGGGAGAGCTTTTACAAGGATCTCATCCTGCTGATCTTCGTACTGCCACTCTTCTTTGTAAGCTGGTTCCGCAAACCGCGCCCGTCCGAAGCCGCTGGCGAAGGCGGGCCGGGTATCGCATTCAACACCGGTGGTGATGACAAGGTGCTGCTGCCTGGCGCACTGATCCTGGTTGCGCTCTGGTGCTGGGTGTTCGGCTGGGCCTTCTTCCTGTGGTTCACCCTGACGGGCTTGGCCGGCTATCTCGTCATCAAGCGGCTGGCCCAAGGGGTGAAGGCCGAATGGCTCACCGCCCTCTGGATCACCGTGTTTTCACTGGGATTCATCTGGTACTGTTACGCACACCTGCCCCTGAAGGACTACCGGGCCTACGCCGTGGGCAAGAGCATCAGCGAGCAGAAAGCCTTGGCCAAACCGCCGGTGAACGAGATCTTCTTGGTGTACAAGGACAAGAGCACCGGCGAGGAGAGAGAGTACCCCGGGAATAACTACCCTTGGAACGATAGCGTGTGGGTGGCCACGCACGAGTTCGTGAAACAGCGTGTGAACGTGATCGACCCCGGCGTGCCCTCGCAGGTGCAGGACTTCCGCCTCACGGACAACGACGGGGTGGACATCACCGACGACGTGCTGGCCGAGCCCACACCGGTGCTGCTGATCGTGGTGAAAACGATCGGCGAGGCGAACACATCCTGCCTGCCGGGGATCAAGACCTTGACCGATGCGGCTTCCACCGCCGGTTGGTACGTGTATGGCGTTACGGCCACCGGTCATGATGAGACGGAGGCTTTCCGCCACGAGCACCAGTTGGCCTTCGACTTCGTCACCTGCGACGAGATCACCCTGAAGACCATGATCCGCAGCAACCCGGGGGTGGTCCTTCTGAAGGAAGGCCGCGTGATGGGCCAATGGCACTGCAACGACGTGCCCTCGCTTGAAGAGGCGAAGAAGTCGGTGGAGTGAGTGCCCGCAGCACGCCTACGACCACTTGACCGGGGGGCCGTACGGCCAACCATCGGGACCTTCATACGTCTATCTTGGCGAACAGCCATGCGCACCTGCCGCAGTATCGCCTCGGTCATCGGAGTCCTGGTCGTCGCCTCGGTGATCGCCAGTGGACCAGGAGCACCGCGCTACAAGCGGCTTTTCCGCACGTGGAAGGACAATCCGCACGCCAGCCACACCTTTTTCACGCCCAGTGCGATCGGACTACCGCGGGGCAATGGGTACTACCAGAACAACTATGTGCTCATGCACTCGGCCTGGTTCGCGCCGCTGGATGGCTTGAGCATCGGCGCCGGCTTCCAGATGATGACCGTGCTGGCCAGCATGCGCAAAGGGCAGGACAAATTGCCCGGCGGCTTCGTTGCGCTGAAAGCCAACAAGCGCTTCTGGCCCGGTGTGCATGGCGGCCTCTTCGTCATGGGCTCGCAATTGAGTACCAAACCGTCGATCGGCGACACCGCATCGTTGGGCAACCGCATCGCCACGGTGATGGCGCAGGCCACCTTCGGTACCGCCGAATGCCACGTTACGATCAGCGCAGGCAGCCACTACACCATGGGCCGCTTCACCGAGGACCCGCAGTTCGGCATCAGCGGGCAATGGCGGTTCACCGAGGCGTGGGGTGTGGTCTCCGAGAACTGGCTGCTCGACCTCGGCTTGAAGAAAATGCCCATTTGCAGTGCGGGTATCCGCTTCTACCACCGCAAACTGGCGGCCGACGTGGCGGCGGTGTACAACAAGGACCTGGCAAAGGGCTTCGGGCCGGTGATCCCGTACTTCGGTTTCGCATTGCGGTTCTGAAGCGCCCTCCCGGTCACGGATCCACTGTTGAAGATCCGTTGTCATCCGCGCTGGTTGAATGCCTGACGCGATGATCTTTACCCCCGGTCACCAACACCGGAAAGAAGGACATGCGTACGATCATCGCGGGCAACTGGAAAATGCACAAGGACCTGCAGGGGGCCATTGACCTGGTCGACGCTCTTTTATCCGGATCGAAGGACATGCCTGCGGGCCCGGCCGTGGTGATCGCGCCTGCATTCCCATTCCTCGGGATCGCGGTTGAGCGCACGCGTGGATCGCGGATCGCCGTGGCGGCCCAGAACTGCCACCAGGCGGCGCAGGGGGCGTATACCGGCGAGGTGAGCGTGCCCATGCTGAAGAGCCTCGGCGTATCGCACTGCATCGTTGGCCACAGCGAGCGTCGGCAGTATTTCGGTGAAACGGATGCGGCCGTGGGCGAGAAGATCGGTGCGCTGCTGGAACACGGGATCACGCCCATCTATTGCTGCGGCGAACGCAAGGAGGAGCGGGAAGGAGGTCGCCATTTCGACGTGGTCGGCACGCAACTCAAGGCAGCGCTCGGCGGGCTCGCTCCCGATCGCATCGGTCGCATCATCGTGGCCTATGAACCCGTGTGGGCCATCGGTACAGGCCTCACCGCGACCGCACAACAGGCGCAGGACATGCACGCGCACATCCGCTCGCTCTTGGGCACGCACGGGGATGTCGTGGCCCGCGAAGTGCCGATCCTCTATGGCGGATCGTGCAACCCGAAGAACGCGGAAGAACTGTTCGCTTGCCCCGATGTGAACGGCGGCCTCATCGGCGGTGCCGCGCTCATCGCGGAGCAATTCCTCGACCTTGTTCGCATCGCGCAGCTCGTGAAACACCTCAACTGATCCTCGGCCATGAAGCGCTACACGGAGGCCACCTTCCTGATCGAGCCGTTGGATCCGTGGCGCGACCTGCTGATCGCCGAATTGGGGGAGCTGGGGTACGACAGCTTTGAGGAGACCTCCAACGGTGTCAATGCTTACATATCCGCGGACCGGTTCGACAGGGCCGCACTGCACCGCTTGGAGATCGCCCGCCA
>JAFDZE010000103.1:0-287 GCA_018267155.1 Bacteroidota bacterium
CTCGATCGCGCTTTTGATCCCGCACCGGAGGTGATCGTCCACATGGCGGCCAAGGCCGGTGTGCGACCCAGCATCGCCGACCCCATCGGCTATCACCGGACCAATGTGACCGGCACGCTCAAGCTGCTCGAGCGTGCGCGCCATCTCGGCGTGAAGCATTTCGTGCTCGCCAGCAGCAGCAGTGTGTACGGTACGGATCCCGATGTGCCATGGAAGGAGAAGGAACGCGGCATCATGCCCATCAGTCCCTACGCGGCCACCAAGCTCGCCGCGGAGGGCTTCGCCCA
>JAFDZE010000103.1:329-4823 GCA_018267155.1 Bacteroidota bacterium
CCGCGCCAACGGCCCGACCTGGCCATACACCAGTTCTTCCGCAACATCGCCGGGAGCGCATCCATCAAGCAGTTCGGCGACGGGAGCACCCGGCGCGATTACACCTTCGTGGACGACATCATCAATGGTGTTCGCGGTGCCATCGACCGGACGCATGGCGGTGTGTTCGAGATCTACAACCTGGGCAATTCCGATACCGTCCGCCTGAGCGAATTGATCACCGCGATAGAGGATGAACTCGGTACGAAGGCCATCATCGAACGCCTGCCGGAGCAACCGGGTGATGTACCGCAGACCTACGCTGACGTGGGCAAGGCAGGTGCGCACTTCGGGTACCGGCCGCGGACGCCGCTGCGCGAAGGGTTGCGGGCCTTCCACACATGGTATGCCGGGGTGGCGGCCCTTCGAGGCTGACACAGGCGTTCCCCGAGGATGCCGATGCCGCGATCGACCCGTTGCGGATCGCTCCCCTGAAGCGCTGAGCGGGGTCATCCCGGCCGTGCGTCGCCCCCCGTCCAAGCGCCGGGGTACATTCGCGCGCTTCTCCGGCGATCCCATGCGCGTCATCGGCATCAGCAACAAGACCCGCTACTGGCAGCACTACTGCTTCAGCAACCCGCCCGATGGCTACCGCTATTCGCGTATGCTCGATGTGCCCTGGCACGTGCTGCGCGTGAAGAACCAGTTCCTGGCGCACACCAAGTTCTTCTTCCCGCTGAAGCCCGCCGACATGTACCACACGTACAACAGCGTGGTGGCCAACAGCCGCCCATGGGTGATCGAGGTGGAAAGCTACCTGCCGCGCTACAAGCCCATGCGCGAGTCGCATCCGCTTTTCCGTTGGGGCCAGCGACGGCTGGCGGGCAACGACTGCAAGCAGCTCATCTTCACCAGCGCGTACACCGCGCGCATGAACCGGGAGCACCTGGTGCGGGCAGGGGTGGACCCGGCCAAGATGACCGTGGTGTACCGTGCGGTGGAGCAGTACCTGCCCGGCGAGAAGGACCGCGATAACTTCACCATCCTCTTCGCCGGCAACGGGTTCTACCGTAAAGGAGGCATTGAATTGCTGAAGGCCTTCCAGCGCCTTGGGCGAACGGATGCCCGGCTCTGGATCGTGAGCACCCTGGAGGTGGATTGGGGCGTTTTCCCGACAAGGGAGGACATCGCATGGGCCGAGCGCACCATCGCCGCTGATCCCCGGATCACCCTGCATCGCGGACTGCCGCACGCCGATCTGCTCCAATTGATGCGCAAGGCCCACGTCTTCACCAGCACCACCTTCAGCGACCCCTTCAACAACACCGTGCTGGAGGCCATGGGTGCGCAGTTGCCCGTGATCTCCTCCGACGTCAGCTCGATCCCGGAGATCGTGGCGCACGAACGCAACGGGTGGTTGCTGCCCGTAACGGACCGGCCGAGCGATGAGATAGCCGACGACATCGCGGAGCGACTCAAGCAATTGATGGAAGATCCGGCGCTGTACCGGCGGATGAGCGCCGAAAGCCTGGCGGTCACCCGGGAAAAGTTCGACCTGCGTGTGCGGAACGAACGGCTTTTGGCGATCTACGAGCAAGCGCTCGCCTGAGCAGGCACTACCGCCTGAAACAGCAGTGGAAGTACCGTGCCTGCACGTCCCAGCCCGTGCCCACGGATGCTTGCGTACAGGAGGACTGTCCAACCACGCGTAATTGACCGGGGCTGTTGCCCGTGTCGTCGGTCCATTCCCAATCACCCGTCAGGTCCGTGATGCCCAGGGACCCCGCGTTGTAGCATGCCAGGTAGAACTGGGCCCATGAACAGATCCTCATGCCCAGGGCTCCGCATACGTTCACGGCTTCCGGGAAGTCGATCGAGTCGTGCTGGGCGGTTTCGATGCAGTACATCGCGTTCACCGCCACCGTGCCGTCCGGACAAGGCTTCCGTTCGATCCGGCGCGCATCGATCAATTGGAAGGCGGTGCCATCGAAGACCACACTGGCCGTGGCACCTGATTGGACGTCGCCCGGTGACAGGGGCTGGTCGCCGTTCTTCAGCACCGGTATGGGCGTCGAACCGTTCACCGACAAGGTGACGGGTCCGGTGTTGCCGTTCGCGACGTGCAACAGGATCCGAAGGCCTGCCACGGGTGAAGGAACCGCCGGTTGAAGCACCGCCTGCCAGCCATCGCCGCTCACCTCGGCGTAGAGATAGCCCCCGCCTTGGATCGCGCCCGCATTCATGGCCTCGTCCGCCGTGACCGGATCCTTCAAGCCCCGCACCGCGCGATCGGCTGGATCGGCCCCCTCGAGCACGATGGCCCGATCGCTGCGCACCTGTCCATGCAGCATTGCGACGGCACAGGTGGCGAAGAGGAGGAGGAGTTCGCGCATGGTCATTTCAACGTAAGGCAGCACCGCACCCGCGCGTAGTTGTTGTTGCTCTCGATCATGGCCAGGTTCGAAATGGAATGGCACACCCATCGGCCGGCGATATCGGCCATGTGCGTGTGGTCACTGGTGTCGTCGATCCATTCCCAATCGTTGAACAGGCCCTCCAACTCGGCCTGGTGCATGGTGCAGGCGTGGATATACTCGCCATACGAGCACAGGCGGGCCCCACGGTCGTTGCACCAGCGCGTGGCCGTGAAGAAGGAGACGTTCACCGTGTCGTTCCGCTGGATGCAATACTGCCCGTTAACGGGCATAAATCCATCGGGACAGGTGGCTGGCGCGCGCGCAACTGTGAAGAAGGCCGTGTCGGCGTACACCAATGTGGCCACCGTGCCCGGCACCAGCAACCCGGCGCTCACCGGCAGTCCGTCGGAGCGGTATATGCGCCGCGCACCGAGTCCGTCCACATTCACGCTTACAGGGCCCATGCCCGGAGCGGTCGGTACGAAACGCAGTTCCATGCCGTTGACATACGCTTCGGCAGGAGGCGTGAGTGCGAGTTGGATGGCCATGCCCGTGCCGCTGGCCTGGCCCCAATGGTAGCGTCCACTCCGTGCACCATCGAGTGTGATGAGGCCATCCGCTTCCAGTGCGGGCGCCGATCCCTGTACCGTGCGTTCAGCGGGATCGGTCGCGGTGAGCACAACGGGTCTGTCCACACCTATTTGCGCATGTGTGGCGCAGGTGATCAGGCAGCAGGGGAGGAGGGCCCGTTTCATCGGTCGTAACAGCAGCGCGATCGGAACTTGGTCAAGGGCGTTTGGCGGCTGCCCAAGTGGCAATCGCCCGCAGTGGACGTGTCGCTCCAGCCCATCAATTTCGCCATGTTGTTGTAGTTGGCTGCGCTGTCCACCCATTCGTAGTTCGCGATGGTGGCCTGGAATCCGGGTATGGACAGGCAGCCCTGCAACCATTCCTGCACGCTGCACAGACGTGTCCCGGCATTACCGCAGCGGATCACCGCGGAGTACCAATTGATGGTGTCGCTGGGTGCCATTTCGATGCACACATCGGCGTTCGCTGCCGCGAAGCCCGCAGGGCAGCCGGGATACAATTGACCGGTCAACTGGAACACCGCACCGTCGTGGATCACATGCACCGGGATGCCGGGCCGCAGGTCGCCGCTGTCCAGGGGCATGTTGATGTTCTTCCGCAGCGCTACCGCCCCGAGGCCGTTCACATTGAGCGTGACCCCGCTATTGTTCGTGCTGGTAGGCAACAAGGTGAGCCGCAGCCCCGGTGTGTATGTGACAAGGGCTGGTGTCAGGGTGGCGGAAAGTTCATCCGTGCCCGACACCGTTGCGAACGTGGTGGCGTTGTCGCGATCAGCGTTCACCGAAGCACCATCGCCGGCCAGGATCGGAAGGGACAGGCCGGTCACCTGCCGATCCGTGCTGTCCGGTCCATCGAGTATGATCCGCGCGGGCACCTCCCATTGTGCGGCACCCGACAAGGCGAGGCTGGTTGTTAGGAGTGCGAGGTTCTGGCGGATCATGGTACCAGCAATGGGAACCCCCGGGTCCCGTTCACGACCAACCGATAAAGACCGCTGGCCAGAGCCGGTCGCGGAAGCGCATGCAGCCCCCCGGTCCATTGCGGTGTGAAGTTGGCGGCTTGCGCGCCACTGGCGGCTATGAAGTCCAAGCTGCCCGCACATTCACCGTCCGGCACGCGCAGAAACTGCTGCTCCCCGGGTGGTCCGATCAGCGCATATCCGCCTGCCGTGTGGTCCCCGCTCATGCCGGTGGGCAGGTCCATGGCGAAGGTGGTGAACGATCCCAGACTGTCGAGCCCGGTGGTGGTGACCGTTGATGATCCCGTGTTCACGGTACTTGGAAGGTACCACCAGTTCCACTGCCCGTCGAACACATGCAGGCGTTGTTCCGTTTCCGGTACGCTGCCCAGTTCCTGTACATCGTAACGGAATGCCAGCGTCGCCCCCAGTCCGTTGTTGTTGGTCGGTGTGATCCTGATCCAGCGCGCGATCGAGGTCTCGCCGTTGAAGGCGGTGATCGGCAGGTGCCCGCGTTCCACCAGCGTTGGACCAGGGGCCGTGCTCGTG
>JAFDZE010000104.1 GCA_018267155.1 Bacteroidota bacterium
GGTGGAGAAATGGGCCAAGTTCTGTCACAAGAACAAGGTGACCATGGTGACGGATTTCCAGCACCTGGATTCGCCCGATGATGTGATGGAACTGTTCCAGAGCGCCAACCTCTCCGGGGGCGATGTGTACAAGAGCAACGTCGTGATGGGCGCCAACTGGCTCATCGGGCGACCCAAGGACGCGGCCTTCGGCGAGGAGGACCACCTGTACGTTCCGCCCGCTGGTGCCCTGGCGGGCAAGATCTACAACACCTTGATGTCGCAGGTGACCGCGGGCAAGAAGCACGGTTCGCTCAACGAAGTGGATGCCGTGGCCTTCGACCTGCGCAAGAGCGAGATAGCGGCCATGGAGAAGATGGGGCTGGTACCCATGGTGAACGAGTACGGCAAGGTGATGGCCTTCAGCGCCAAGACACTGTTCAACGGCGACAACATCGGTTTGCAGACCTATTCGGTGGTGCGCACGTTCGACTACATCAGCAAAGTGCTGCAGGACTTCCTGAACCGCCGTGCCTTCGAGAACTTCAATGCCAAGACACAACGCGAGATCCGCGCCCAGATCGTGAAGTTCCTCGACGGCATCTGCGGTCCCGGCAAGCTGATCGAGAAGTTCAAGATCCTGCGTTTCGAGCAGGACCCCAACCAGAAGGACCGGATCTTCCTGGACATCCATATGACGCCGTACTTCCCGGCGAAGAACTACGTGTTCAAACTCGACGGACAGAAAGGCGACGACCCGGACAGCGCCGAGTGGCAGACCGAGTACGCGCAAGAGTGATCAACGCGGAACACGGGGGCCGCGCGATGGCGGCCCCCCACCGCACGGGACATACCGCTACCGAATCCAGAAAACGATACCATATCCCACATAACAAATGGCACAGAAGATCTTTCTCAGCGTGAAGGTGGACGGCACCGAGTTGTACGCGGTGCGCAGCGTCAGCATATCCCAAGGCATCTTCGAGCACCACTCTTTCGAGGTGGTGGTCCCCGGGCGATCCATTGATCCCGACCCGAAGAACGCCACGAAGGTCATGGACACCATTGCGGGATGGATCGGCAAGACCATCGTGATCGACTGGGAAACCGGCAGCCTGAAGGCTGAGCGCAAAGGCGAGGACCAGAGCGAGTTCCATGGCATCGTGACGAACGTGTCGGTGAACGGGCAGGAGAAGGACTTCATGACGGTGACGATCTCGGGCAAGAGCCCCACCATCCTGCTCGACGGCGTGCCCAACTCGGAAACCTACGCCAATGTGGGCCTGAAGGACCTGTACAACAAGACGATCGTGAGCGCACCGGTGAACGAACTGGCCGCGGAGGACAAACTCGCCTTCAAGGACAAGCTGCCGTTCAGTGTCCAGTACAACGAAACGGACTGGAACTTCATCTGCCGGATGATGCACGAGAACGGCGAATGGTTCTATTACAACGGCCAGAAGATCGTGCTGGGCACGGTGAAGGCCAAGACCACACGGATCACCCCCGGGCACGTTTCCTCGTTGGATTTCACCTTCGGGGTCACCCGGCCGGTGGGTCCCGTGCGCGCTTGGGACTACCTCAAGAACAGCGAAGCCGAACTGAAACCGGCCGAACCGGAACTCTCCGACGAATACGCCAAAAAAATACTCAGATCATCTGACGACCTGTACCCGTCGCGCAAGGCGGACCATGTGGCTTTCCCCTCGTGGCCGGATGGGGATGAGCACCACACCAAAAAGGACCTGCTGAGCGGGCGTCTGGACAAGAAGCGACAGGGGCACGCGAACGGGGTCTTTTCCCTTGTCGGGGTCTGCCAGGTGGGCGAGATCCAACTGGGCAGCGTGCTCAGCCTCGAAGGGTTCGCGCACTCGGGCGAGTACATGGTAACCCGCGTGACGCACACCTGCCAGGGCTATGACAACTACCAGAATTACTTCCACGCGGTGCCCGTCGATGCGGGGATCCCCGCCAGCGTGGCGGTCAGCCGCCCGCGTATCGGCAGCACACGCGGCCAGGTGATGGACAACAAGGACCCGAAAAAATTGGGCCGGGTCCGCGTGCAATTCGACTGGGGCAGCGAGCCCACGCCCTGGGTCCGCGTGGTGTGGCCTCATGCCGGAAAGGGGCGCGGCTTCTATTTCGTTCCCGAAGTGGGCGACGAGGTGATGGTGGCGTTCGAGAACGATCATGAGGCCTTCCCCTATGTGATCGGATCCTTGTACAACGGCAAGAACGCACAGGAGAAACAGTACGACGACAAGGACAAGCTGAAGGTGATCCGCACCATCAGTGGCAACGAGATCCTCTTCGACGACAACGGCCGCTTGGTGATCCGCAACGCGGAGAACAGCATGGAGCTGAGCTGCAAGGATGATGGGATGCTCACCATCCTCACCAAGGGCGACATGACCCTCAAGGCGGACAAGTCTGTGACGATCGAATCGGGCACGGACATGACGATCAAGGCCGGGGCCAACATGAAGGTGGAGGCCGGGCAGAAACATGAGACCAAGAGCGGCCAGGACATGAAGGTGGAGTCCGGAATGAAGTACGAATTGTCCTCCGCGATGGACATGAAGATCTCGTCGAGCATGAACAGCAAGCTTGAGGCATCGTTGAACCTGGAGGCCAAGGCCGGCATGAACGCCGAACTGTCCGGCGGGGTGCAGATGAAAGCGAGTGGTGGTGCCCAGGCTGAAGTTTCCGCCGGGGCCATGACCACGGTGAAGGGCGGCATGGTCATGATCAACTGAGCGCACCATGGACCAGGGCAACGGATACGCCATACCAATGGACCCGGGGCGCTTCTTCAGCACCCGGACCTTTCTCACGCGCCCCATGCACCAGAGCATCGCGGAGCACATCCATCTGTTATTGATCACCGCACGCGAGGAGTTCGGATTCGACCGGGAATTCGGCTGTGAGGTGTGGGAGATGGATTTCGAGACGCAGCATACATCGGGCGCTTGGAGCGACCAGGTGGCCAAGGGCATCCTGGGGCGATTGCAGACCTATGAGAAGCGCCTCACCGGCATCGTGGTCTCCTGCGAACCGGGGCAGGCCGAATTCACCCGCAAAGAGGGCGAGCAGGTGTCCAGCCGGCTGAAGCGCAAGCTCACCGTGCGCCTGACCGCCCGGATCGCCAGCACCAACGAGTTGTTCCGGTTCGAGGACAACGTGTTCATGAGCCCGTTCTCCCTGGATTGACGAAGGCGCACGATGGAAAGCGGCTATTCCAAAGAGGAGGTATACGCCCGCATGCTCCGCAACGCCGGGGAGATGTGGGGCATGCACGGATCGGAACTCGAGGGCATCGATCCGCTGGTACGCCTGTTGCTGGGCGCCATGGCCAAGGAAGTGGAGAAGCTCGGAAACGACCTGCGATCCTCGGATACCAGGATCTTCCGACGCATTGCGCAATACCTGCTGCCCGATGCCCGGTTGTACGCCAGGCCCGCGCACGGGATCCTGCAACTGGACCCGGCAGGGGCCCAGGACATCACGCGCTATGATGAGCTGAGCTTCGAGAAGCAATGGCGCAACAAGGAGGACATGAACCGCGAGGATTCCATCGACCTGGGCTTCACGGCGACGGGCACGCATACGATGGACGGCCTCAGGATCATATGCCGTGCACAAGGATCCAGTTTATTGGGTATCGAACGCCTGCGTACACCGGAACTGACCTCATTGGGCACCACACTGGCACCGGGCGAGGTGTACCTCGGCCTCACCGGCCCCACCAGCGAAGCGAGGTCCCTCACCTTGTACTTCGACTGGCTCAGCGATCCCCAGCGCGACACCTGGTTCCGATCGCTGCACAAAGTGACCGCCTTCGACATGGGCAACAACAGCCTGTCCGTTGGCCGCGGCCCCGGTTCCGAAGAACCGGTTCATGACCTGCGCCGCACCACCAACGCCATCGCCGACATCGAGGAGCACACACGGCTGTACTATGCGGAGCGCTTCCTGCGCATCGCATTCCCCACTCCCCTTCCTGCCGGCGCCCCTCCCGTGGTGGAACAGGCCCTGGCGCGAACCAACCTGGCCGGCATCGGGAACATCCGCTGGGTGCGACTGGTCTTCCCCTCCGAGTTCGGTCCGCGGGAAATACGCGACGCACTGATCCTGGACAATTGCGTCCCCGTACTGAACCGCCGCTTGCAGCGCACCGTGTTCAGGTTGCACCGGGAGTTCAACATCAAGCGGCTGAACGTGGAGGGTTTCTTCCAAGGGATCGAGAAGGCCGAGTCGGGATCCGGCCAGAAATATGCGGAGGTGCCCTCGTTGGACATGTCCGAAGTGACCCCCGGAACCTACACCATGCGACAGGGCACGGCCGGTCGATTCGATGATCGCGACGGTACTGAGTTCATGAACCACATGCTCGACCTGCTCGACGAGGAGCGTCGCTCGTTCGCCGCGATGGACGTGAATACCACGGTGAGCGAATTGCGTACCATTGAACAAGTACTGGAGAAACTGGGCCGCCGGGTGCAGGCGTCCGGTACCGGCGAAGGGCAGCGGTACATCATGATCAAGCCCTTCACCTCTTCGGAGAACGCGCACGTATACTTCTGGACCACCGACGGGGAAATGGCCGATGGCCTGCCCGTGGGCACCAGGTTCAATTGCAGGAACGCCGGTCTTTCGAGCACCGGCCAAGTGACCTTGGTGTCCACCACCACGGGCGCCCGCAACGAACTGAGCCCCAAAGAGACCGTGCAACTTTACCGGTCAATGATCCTGTCACGCGGGGTGCTCCTCAGCCGACAGGACATCGTGGAACATTGCCGTTACGTGGGTTCGAGCGATATCGAGAGCGTCACTGTGGAGGAGGGCGTCATGGCATCGCCGGACCATGGCCGGGGCCTGCTGCGCTGCCTGGACGTCAACCTGAAATTCCTGCCCGGGCGTAATGATCCGGAGATCGTTGAACGTGTGAAACGCCGCATCACTGCTGACCTGGCCGCTTCTGCCGGCTCCAGTATGCCCATCCGAGTGAACTGAGGACCACCATGGAGAATTGGAGCATCTGGAAAGACCTGCTCGAGGGAGGCGCAGAAGACCTCCGCCCCGAAGTGGTGGTGGGCGAACTTCTCATCAGTGGTGTGCTCAGCGAGAACGACCTCTTCTTCATCCGCAACGGGGGAACGAAACGCTCGGTGAGCCGCGACATCGAGCGGGTGCAGCTTCCAGGCAGCACGGAGTTGCGGAGCGAGCGCGGCATGATCGAGTTGAACCGGGCAGGGATCTACGACGGCCTGCCCGAAGGCGTTTTCCACCAGCCCAAAGGCTCGCGTCCCTTCCGCAGTATTGAGGAGGTGAAGGAAGAGTTCGTGGAGAACGAACGGATCGAGCGTGACGCCCGGAAATTCTTCTGGCCGATCGACCACGAGTTGTCGTGGGCACGGGTGATGATCGAATTGAATGAACGCCGACTGACCACCGACCTGTTGGACGATGTTACCGGCCGTGGGGTTTTGCGTTTCTGGGATCCCCCGTCGTATTTCTCGGACGAGGAGAAAGGCGACCTGTTGATGCTGATGCCGCTGTGCCACCGCTTGGTTGGCGATCCGGTCCTGAGTGCCCAGGCCATGGAAGAGGTATTGCAGGTGCCGGTGAGGCTCAGCACGCGCATTGATGAGCGCTCCCTTGAAACCGACCAGGACCTCGGTATGCTGTCGGACATGCAACTCGGGGTGGACAGTCTGCTGAGCGGGCCCGCCACGGTACTCGAACAGGTATTGGTGGCCCGCATCGGACCGATGGATGCACAGGTGGCCAACACCTTCGCACCGGGCCAGTTGGGCCGTCGGAAATTGGACCATCTGCTGGGGCTGCTCACACGGGCCGATCAGCTCGCACAAGTGGAGATCGTCGTTACACCTGCGCCCGCTGGGGCACGGCTGGCCACGGAACGCGGATATTGTAGATTAGGCGTCACATCCATCCTGAACTGAACCTGACCTGAATGGACCCGCTGGGAGGCATACGGAGCCAGGCCGCACAGGCCAAGGGTGTGCAGCGCAACGTGAAGGGCCAACTCAAGATGGCCAAGGCGGCGCAGTCCAAGGCGGCCAAGCTGGACCGGAAGCTGGTGCTGCACATGCTGCTTTTCCTGCTGCTGGGGCTGGTGGTCGGATCATGGGCGTTCGTGTCCTTTTTCGGCGAAGAACGCGGGAACGTGCCCAAGCTCGTGTTCGGCGCCAGCGTTCTGGGGTGCGTGTTGCTGGGCATGCTGCATGAAGGGTGGCTGGTACGTCGTGCCGAAGGGGAGCGGTCCTTTGGGCCCGAGTTGCTGATCACCCTGATCACCATGGCCTTCACGGGGATCGGCCTATGGCTGGGTCACCACTTCTTCCCAATACTGCTGGGCGATCCCGGGCAGGCCGTGTTCGCGCTTTCCATGAGCTGGTCGGCCATCGGCCTGCTGATCCCGCACCTCGTCCTGCTTGCCTTTGATGCCGCATCGCGTTTTGAGCCACGGCGCTATCTGTTGTGGTTCTACCCGTTCGAGCATCGCGAACGGGAACCGGTCTGGAACAAGGACCGCATCGTGATCGCGAACTTGCATTTCCGCCGCAAAGAGCATGATCCGGAGGTGACCACCGTGAACGCACGGTTGCCGATGGATGCACCGCTCGGGGAACTGGTCCACCTCTTCATCAAGGACTACAACGAGAACCGGTTCCCCGGGAATCCCATCGGGGACCTGGGCTATTCGGACGGTTCCTTGGGCTGGGTCTTCCGGACGCGGCGATTCCTCTTGCCGTCCAAACGCCGCCTGCCTTGGTCCAGCCGCGTGCTCGATCCGGCACGGTCCATCGCGGACAACGGCATAGACCGGGACGCTGACATTTTCTTCCACCGGGTGTTAACCACCGCCGACAACGATGAGTGAGCCGATCAGGAGCGGATATGTGAACTGGATCGACGGCATGAAGATGTCGCGTGGGCACTTCGTGGACCTGCAACGGGCCATTGAGGACCGCATCCGCGACGAGCGTGCGCACAGCGCGTGGCATCTGGACCATGGAATACTGCCAGGCCGGCACAACGGCAAGTCGGCGCTCGACTACGAGGTGATACTCGATGGGCGGGATAAATTCACCCTTAGGGTCCGGCAGTGCCGCGCCATCACCGCCGGTGGCGACCGTATCGAAGTGCTGCATGGGGAAGCGCCCGAGGGGAGCATGCCCGTACTGACGGCCACGATCGGCGAGGCGCTCCTGCAGGAGGGTGCCAGTTTCGACCTGCTGATCGCCATGGATTCCTTGGACATGGAACCGTACGGCGTACCGGACCCCCTGGAATCGCCGCCTCGCCACCCCTGGTCGCGGCCGCGCTACAACCTGGGATGGGCCAGTTCCGAGGACCTGCGCAACGAAGGATACGGCCTGCACCAGATCACCATTTCCAGACTGCGGGTGACACGCAACGAACTGGTGCCCGACCAGGAGTACATACCTCCTTGTGTTTCCGTATCATCATGGCCACGCCTGGAGGAATTCCACGCGCAATACCAGCGCTTCCTGAAGGAGGCCGAACAGAACCTGTTCAAGATCGTTATCCGCTTGAACATGCGGGAGAAGCGCACCGACCTGAGCGATTCGGTGGACACGTACTGCCGGGCGGCCATCAGCTTCCTGGAGCGGGAACTCGGGACATTCCAGATCGCCGGGGGGCGCATGGGACCGCGCCAGATGGTGGGCAACGCCGTGTCCTTCGCACGCACCTTGCGTTATGCGATCGAACTGCTGACCGGCAAAGGCAAGGATGAACTGCTCAACTACATCAGTACGGTGATCGGTGTACAACCCGCGGACTACCTGCAGTCGTTGACGCAGTTGACCGATCTGGAGTACCAGCACACGGACCTGAAAGGATCCCTGGTACGGATCCTGGAGTTCTGCCGACTGAACCGTAAACTACTGGACGAGTGGGTGCGGCTGGACTATATCGGGCAGCGCAAGACGGAGGACATCTTCATCCACGAAGAGACCGCCCGTCGGCCTGTTCCCCCTCCCGCACCACCACCACCTCCTCCAGCACCACCCCCGCCGCCAAAGCGGGGTTGGAGCTTCTGACAAACAAGTTCAACAACCGGACAAATACGTGAACTGAAACCCTAAAACCCCAATAACCATGGCATTCCGAGCTGATCTGAAATTTGACGAATGGGACTTCCGCGTCCTCGACTACCACTACAACTTGAACAGGCCCATTGACATTAATGGACACCCTACAGGCCGGGTCCGAGGCGGTCAATGCACCTTCGTGGTGGAGGTCGTTCCAGGCCAGAGTTTCTGGAAGTACATTCTGGAGAACAAGGTGGCTCCTACCTGCAAGTTGGTACTACGGGGCGGCAAGGAGGATTCCGCAGTGAAAACGATCGAGTTCACCGATTGTTACGTGCATGACATGACCGAATCGTTCAGCTCGGTAGGCGGTCAGCCGGCTACCATCCAATTCAGCATCACCTGTGCGAAGATGAACGAAGATGGCGCCAAGGTGGAGAATGAGTGGGATGCGCTGGCCCAGGTCAGATGAGCCGCAGTTAAGGACCCAAGGGCGTTGTCAGACCTCGTCACAGGGAGCTACAGGACCACGCGAGTGAACCCCACCGCCCGACCGAGGGAAGGTGGGGTTCTGCTTTGGGGCAGGGCACCTTCAGCGCCAATGGACCGCCGTCCTCTATCCTCGGCATGTCACAGCGAACCCATCGAGACGGTTCGTGCGGTTTCACCGTGATGTGTCTTTGGGTCGCCTACGGGCAGATGGACGGAGTCCTATTGATGCCGCGCGATGGATGTGCCGAACGATCGGGCTGGAGGATGGACCAGCGAGAACGCACGCAGCCCCGGATCCTGTGAGCCGCTGATAGCGACCCGCAAGTCCGGGGCTGGCACGGTCGGAAGCCGATCAGAACACCATGGGCGCGTTGACCGCGCGGCCCACTACGAGCGAACGTGTATGTTTCACATCCACGCAGCCACCGTCCTTGTCAAAGCCGAAGTTGGCCACGGGGCCGGCGTACACCTGGCCGCCCATCAGGCGCGATTCCTCCAGGATCACGGCGAAGCTGACGTGACGGGCAGCGGCTGGCGAGCCCACTTGCGCATGACGTGTGTCCACGAGCACCTCCTTGCTCAGGTGGCCGGGATGTTCAAAACGCAGAACGGCTTCTGCCTCAGCAGGCAGATCGACATCGATCCGGCCTGAACGGGAAACCGGGACCGTTCGGCGTTCACCATTCACGATGATGAGCACCGAGGCATCGTTGAAGTCGAACGCTTCCACGTGGAGCCAGCCGGTCAATTCCACCGCACCCGGCGCGTGGATGCGGGAGCGGCTTGCGGGCGGATCCTCGGCACGGACCGTAATGGATGCACAGACAAGGATGGCGGTGAGCGCGCTGATGCGCAGAGGATGTTGTGGTGATCGGAACATGTTGCAGGTTGTGATCAGTGCTTGGAACGGTGTCGTGCTGTTGATGTTGCCCCGATCCGCGGTCCATTCGACCGCATGGCTGGAAATCCGGTCAAGGGCCCGAAATGACCCGGCGAACTAAGAAGACCACTTCTTCCCGCTCGGCACGCGAACAGGCTTGGAGGGATCGGGACGTCGCTTTATTGCCCCCCTGGAGCGCCGGTGGCCTGCTTCAGTCCGTCCTCGATCATGCCGTAGAACTGGTCCAGCTTGGGCAGGATGACGATGCGGATCCGGCGGTTCCGGCTGCGTCCATCCGCCGTGTCATTGCTGGTGAGGGGCACGTACTCGCTGCGACCCGCAGCCGTGATGCGCGAGGGTGCCACGTTGAATTCGTTCTGGAGCACCCGGGTGATGGTGATGGCGCGCGAGGCGCTGAGGTCCCAGTTGTCCTTCATGCAGTCGCGTTTGATGGGCACGTTGTCCGTGTGACCTTCAACGAGCACCTCCTGGTCCGGCTTGTCGTTGAGCACGGTGGCCACTTTGCTCAGCACCTCGTGCGCGCGGGAGGAAAGCTCGGCACTGCCGCTCTTGAAGAGCATCTTGTCGCTCAACTCGATGAAAACCACACTCTTCTCCACGTTCACCGTTACATCCGTATCGTTCAGGTTGCCAAGCGAGCTTTTCAGGCTGGTGACCAGGGCCAGGGTGATGGAATCCTTCTTGGTGAGGGCATCATGCAAGGTGCGGATGCGCAGGTCCTGCTCGCGGATCTGTTCCAGCGATCGCTCCAGGTTGGTGGCCTCCTTCTGGCTCAAGGTGGCCATGGTGTTCACACTGTTGAGCAGATTAGCATTGGTATTGTTCAGTTCATTCACCTGATCCTTCAGGTGCTGGTTCTTGTTCTCGAGTTCGGCGATCCGGGCGTCGAGCACGGCCTTTTCACCACGGCAACCGTCGAGCGCGATGTTGCAGTCGGCGAGCTTCTGATTCAGCGTGGTGTTGCTGGCCTGAAGAGCCGAGTACTGCTTTTTGGACACACAGGAGGAGAGCAGGACAGCTGCGCTGAGGATCGGCACCAGGATACGCTTCATGCGGGAGGTCGGGTTGTGGTTTTTCGGGCGCCGAAGATAGCCCCCACCCCCTTTGACCGTTCGTTCGTGAGACGTATTGTACGCTGCGCGATCCCACCCGGAACCACGTACCGACCGGCTTCATCGAAAGGCCCGGCTGTCCGATCCAGCCCCGCGTGCCGGGGTGCTCACCTACATTCGCGACCCCCGGATCGGGGTCCTTGGCAACAGCACGAGCCTCTTATGCGTCATAGCCCCGACCCTTCACCACGAACCACCCCCATCACGCTTTGAGCCACGTACGTCTTCTCCTGCTGTCAAGCACCGTCCTTTTCGCCATTGGCGCCCGAGGCCAGGCGCACAGCATCACCGAACCCCAGATCACCACCTGCACCGGGGCACTGCTCGATAGCGGAGGTCAAGGCGCAAGCGGTTATAGCGACAACGAGGATTTCACCTCCACCATTTGCTCGGACCAACCGGGTCAGGCGATCACGCTGAATTGGATCACCTTCAACCTGAACACGGATGGTGGCGACCCGATCGATCAGCTGACCATCTACGACGGTCCGGACAACACGGCACCGGTCATCGGCACCTACACCGGCACCAACTCGCCAGGTATCGTCTCGGCCAGTTTCGCGAACACGAGCGGCTGCCTGACCCTGCACTTCACCAGCAATTCCACGGGCACGGGGATCTTCGCGGCCACCATCCTGTGCTACACGCCCTGTGAGCCGCCCACGGCGGTGGTCACCATGAGCGAACCTGCACCCGCACTGATCTGCCAAGGTGAAGCACTGCAATTCAACGCCTCGGGATCATACGCGGCCCAAGGCTACAACGTGGTGGAGTACGCCTGGAACTTCGACGACGGCAGCGTTGTGGACAGCACCACCGGCCCCGTTGTGAGCCATGCGTTCCAGGAGCCCGGCGAGTACATCGTACAGATCGTGCTCACCGACGACAACAACTGCGCGAACACCAACACGATCGACCTCGCGGTACAGGTGAGCACCACACCGGTTTTCAACTTGTCGGACACCTCGGTCTGTTTGGGGAACGATGTGCCCTTGAATGGGGAAGCTGTTCCTACCACTTGGACGGCGCTTCCGGGCGATGATCTGGGGGGCGGAGTATTCCTGCCGGACAATGTGGGTGAAACATTCATCACCCAACTGAACTACAACAACGTGTTCGCACCCGGTGCCACGCTGCAGAACATCGATCAGTTGTTGACCTTTTGCATCAACATGGAACACTCGTTCATGGGCGACATCGTGATCCAACTGGTGTGCCCGAACGGACAGTCGGTGGTGGTACACCAACAAGGCGGCGGGGGCACCTTCCTGGGCGAACCCGTGGATGATGATCTGCAGCCGGATGCGCAAGGCGTGTGTTACAACTACTGCTGGTCGCCTACCGCGACGAACGGCACGTGGGTGGACAACTCCGGAGGTACGTTGCCCCCTGGCACATACGAGAGCCTGAACCCCATGTCCGCCCTGCAAGGCTGCCCGCTCAACGGCACTTGGACGTTGAACATCACCGATCTGTGGGGAAGTGACAACGGGTTCGTGTGTGATTGGGGCCTCGATTTCGACCCCGCACTCTACCCCGACCTGACGACCTACACCCCGGTCCTAGGGCTGAGCACCACGGACTCAACCTTCTGGTCAGGCGACGGTGTGGTGTTGGACAGCAACGACCCCACAACCGCGAGCGTTACGCCCACCTCGCCGGGCAGCAACATCTACGTGTTCACGGTAACGGACAACTTCGGATGCACCTACTCGGATTCCATCACGGTAACGGCCAGCGGCCCGCTCGCTCAATTTGATGTTCAGCCCGTATCGCCGCAGCCCGTTGGCATCACCGCTCAATTCACGGACACATCCGTACCCAACAATACCACGATCACCGGTTGGAACTGGGATTTCGGGAACGGCACCTCCAGCACCGTGCAGAACCCCGTCACCACGTTCAGCGAGCCCGGCACCTACACGGTGACCTTGACGATCACTTCGTCGGACGGTTGTACCAGCACCGTCAGTGAGGAGTACATGGTCCTCCCGAGCGACGTGATCATTCCGAACGTGTTCAGCCCCGATGGCGACGGGCATAACGATGCCTTGGAGTTCGAGAACGCGCAGTACTTCAACAACAACCATTTGCGGGTGTACAACCGTTGGGGACAGGTGGTGTACGAGAGCACCAGCTACAAGAACAACTGGCGCCCACGCGATGTACCGGAGGGCACGTACTACTTCGTGTTCGCCATGCAGGATGGGCGCAAGTGGGCGGGGCACGTCACCTTGCTGCGCACGAACTGATCGAACTGTCACGAGGTATCCAGGCGCAGGAGCAGGAATTGATCCTGCGGGGCCTCCGGACCGTTTTTCCATTCCGACAGGGAGCATAGTTTCGGCACGCCCGGCCCCATGAGCCCGGCCAGCCCGCATGCGCATCATCCTGCTCCCATTCACTGCCGCGTTGGCCATTGCATGCCAAGGACAGGTATTGCTCTCCGACTCCCTCCTTCAAACGCTCTCAGCGGGTGAGTTGGGCGGCCAGGGCATACCATCGCCCCAGTACGGCGTGAGCATCCACAAACTGGTGTACGCGACAACCGATGCCTTCGGGGCGGCCACCGCCGCCAGTGGTGCACTGGTGCTGCCCAACGCCCCATGGTGCGATCTGCCGCTTTTCGCATACGACCATGGAACGGTGACCGGACGGAACGAAGTACCCTCCCGCCTGAGCTACGAGATCCTGGTGGGCAAGTACATGGGTTCCTCCGGCTTCGTCAGCGTGCTGCCCGATTACCTGGGCCTGGGCGATTCACCCGGCATGCACCCATACATCCACGCGGTCACCGAGGCCACAGCCACCATCGATATGCTGCGGGCCGCCCGTGAATATTGCTCGGTACACGGTATCGGGCTCAATGGAGAAGTGTTCCTCGCGGGTTACTCGCAGGGCGGGCACGCGGCCATGGCCACGCATCGGATGATCCAGGAGCAGTTCCCGGACGAATTCAACGTGGTGGCCAGCGCACCGTGCAGTGGACCGTACGACTGCAGCGGGGTGCAAGCCTCGGTGATCACGGCGGATGAGTCCTACCCGGCCCCCTACTACCTGCCGTACATCCTGCTTGCCTACAAGGATATTTATCCCGGCCTGCCCCCGGCCATGGCCGACATCTTCGTGACACCGTACGACACCCTGCTCCCACCGCTCTTCGATGGCACGCACTCCTCCGGCGATATCGATGCGGTGATGCCCGACACGCCGAACCTGGTGGTACAACCCGCGTTGCTGGCGGCTTACATGAGCGACCCGGACCATCCGTTCCGCATGGCACTGCGCGACAACGATGTGTACGACTGGGCTCCTGCGGCTCCCATGCGCCTGAACTACTGCAGCGGCGACCATCACGTATTCTACATGAATTCCATTGTGGCACGCGATACGATGCTGGCCAACGGAGCAACCGGTGTAACGGCCACGGATCTCGGTCCGGGCACCGAGCACCAGTCCTGCGCCCTGCCCGCGCTGTCCGATGCGCGCGATTGGTTCATCAGCTTGCGAACACCATGCGCTGTGGGTGAGGCAGAACACGGGACCAACGGCTGGCAGGTGGCATACGACCCCGATGGCCGCTGGACCATCCGCTCAACTTCCAGGAACGTGGGGGGGTGGTGGCTGAGGGATGCCCTGGGCCGGGTGTTGGAGCACGGTACGTCCGGCAGCGCACCGACCCTGGTGGTGAATGGCGCTGGACTCCCACCAGGAAAGTATCATTTGACCATCAATGAGGTCGGCGGGGGGCGCACGAACATGCCGTTGATGCGGTTGCCATAGTACACCCGCCTCCAGCGGGTGATCAACGCAGCACCGCCTTCGGGTCATATACCATCTACGCATTCAATACCAGCCGATCCGCTTGGCCTCTTTCCGGATGCCTTCTCCGCGAAACAGGTTCCGTAGGCCCCGCTACGCAACCTGTTTCGCGTATCGTCCTCCGAAAAGATCACGGCGCGGCTCTTGGCCGGCCTTGAATGCGTAAATGG
>JAFDZE010000105.1 GCA_018267155.1 Bacteroidota bacterium
GACCATCCTCATCGGCGAGCAGAGTTACATGGGCGCGCCTTTCCGCCCGCACAAGGACCTGCCTGTGGACCAGGCGCACTTCGATCGCTGGCTGCTTCTGTTCCGCGATACGGTGAACGAACTTTTCGAAGGGCCCGCGGCCGACCTGGCGCTCACCAACGCCGAACGCATGGCCGACATGTTCATGGAGCGCATCACCTTCTTCCGCGCACATCCACAACGCCACATCCAATGAGCCGCACATTCGTCATCTCTTCGGAAAGGAGCATCGGTGAGCTTGCCGCCGGGGATCCGCGCGCGGCCGCACTCCTCTTCGCCAAGGGGTTCGATCCCGCCCGGCAAGGACGTGTCAAGCTCGCGGATGCCTGCGTGGCCGCGGCCCTCGATCCGGTGGATCTGGTGCACGAGATGGAAGCGGTCACCGCCGCACCGCGGCCGCTCGGCGATGATATGCGCGACTGGCCGTTGGACCGCCTGGTGAACCACATCGTGCGCCAGCACCACACCTATGTGCGTGAGCGGATACCCATCCTGGTGAACTTCCTGGAGCGGCTCAGCGACCGGCACGGACGCGAGCACCCCGAACTGTACGCCATGGCCATCCTGTTCCGTTCGGTGAGCACCGACCTGCTCACCCACCTCGATACCGAGGAACAGGTGCTATTCCCGTACATCAAGGAATTGGCACTGGCCGCGCGCAACCAGAGCGCCGTGCTGCCCGGGCCCTTCGGCACCGTGCGCCAGCCCATCCTCGAACTGCTGTGTGACCATGAGCGGGAGAGCGAGCGGCTCAACCGCATCACCGAACTGACCTGCGACTACGCCCTGCCCACCGATGCCGACAGCACGTATGTGGGTACCTTCCAGCTGCTGAAGGAATTCGGCGAGGACCTGCAGTGGCACGTGCATCTGGAAGCGAACATCCTCTTCCCCCGTGCGGTGGAGATGGAACGCCCGGCCGCACCTTGGCAAGCATTGGATGATACGATCGATGAATTGAGATGAGCACATTGAACGGGACCGACCTGGACAAGGCGCAAGGACATTGGATCCTGGCGCGCATGGGCAAAAAAGTACTGCGCCCGGGTGGGCGCGAACTCACCGAACAGCTCGTGGGCTTCCTCGGTATCGGACCCGGGGACGATGTGGCCGAGTTCGCGCCCGGCCTCGGCCATACCGCAGCGCTCACATTGGGACGCCACCCGCGGTCGTACACCGGCATCGAGCTCGACCCCGATGTCGCGGCCATGTTGCGCGGGAAGCTCGGAGGTCCTGGTCGTACCATCGTACAGGGATCGGCATCCGCCACCGGATTGCCCGACGCGTGCATGGACAAAGTGTACGGGGAGGCCATGCTCACCATGCAGGCCGATCACCGCAAGCAGGAGATCGTGCGCGAAGCCCATCGGATCCTCCGGCCGGGCGGGTTCTACGCCATCCATGAGCTCGGTCTCACCCCCGATACCATCGATGCGGCGCAGAAGGCGACCGTGCAGAAGGACCTTGCCCTGTCCATCCGGGTGAACGCACGTCCACTCAACGCACCCGAATGGACCGAACTGTTGGAGCGCGAAGGATTCGTGGTGAAGCACATCGCCATGAGCCCGATGCGGCTTCTGGAGATGGGCCGTATGGTGGATGATGAAGGTCTTTGGCGCACGCTGCGCATCAGCCTGAACATCCTGCGCCATCCGGCTGCCCGTCGGCGCATCCTGGATATGCGTCGCGTCTTCCGTCAGCACAGCGCCCACATGAACGCCATCGCCCTGGTGGCCGTGAAACAATGACCTTCGTCCGCAACCCGATCGCCCTTTACTGCACGCTGCTGTGGGTGGGCTTCGTGTGCGCGATCAGTTTCCTGGAGGCCTGGCTGAAGTTCCGTGCGCCGGGGGTCACACTGCCCATCGGCCTGGGCATCGGTCGGCTGGTGTTCGGTGCGCTCAACAAGGTGGAACTCCTGTTCGCTGCCGCTGTGGTGATCGATCTGTTGCGCACACGAACACCTGTACGGCAATGGGCCTTGATCGTGCTGCCCGTCGTACTCCTGCTGCTTCAAACCGTGTGGCTGCTGCCGGTCATGGACGCCCGTGCCGAACTCGTTATCCAGAACGGTCCCGCGCCAGCATCCCACATGCACATCGTGTACGTGGTGTTCGAAGTCCTGAAGGTCGGAGCCCTCGCACTTTTCGGGATCCATTCGTTCGTTCCAACGCATGCCACCACGCCGATCGCACCCATGCCTGTACGATCCGGACGATGAGCGGGTCTTGAGAACACGCGGCCCTTCATCCACGACCACCCACCACCCCAACGCACACAACAATAACAATCATGAACACCTTCCCCTCCCGCACGATCGGTTCCATCGTGGCCGATGACTTCCGCGCAGCGGCCGTATTCACGTCCCACGGCATCGACTTCTGCTGCAAGGGTGGCCGTACCATCCAGGAAGTATGCAGTGCCAAGGGTATCGACCCCGCCACGTTGGAGAACGAGATCAAAGCGACACTGGACCGCGACGGCGCGCCTGCGGATGACCCCAACTCCTGGTCGCTCACCCGCCTGGCCGAGCACGTGGAGCGCGTTCATCACGGATACATCAACGAGCGCACCCCGGTGCTGCAACAGTACCTCACCA
Organism: Bacteroidota bacterium; assembly: GCA_018267155.1. Lineage (GTDB taxonomy): Bacteria > Bacteroidota > Bacteroidia > Flavobacteriales_F > PHOS-HE28 > PHOS-HE28. Next base: position 2,639 of record JAFDZE010000105.1, read on the forward strand.
AGCTGTGCAAGGTGCATGGTGGGCAACATCCGGAACTCTTCGAGGTCGCTCGCGAGTTTGAGGGTTGTGCCGGAGCCATGGCCACGCACATGAAGAAGGAGGAATTGATCCTCTTCCCTTTCATCACCCGCCTTGAACTGGCCAAGCGCGAGGGGAGCGCACCGCCCGTGCCCGGCTTCGGCACCGTGGAGAACCCCGTGCGCATGATGATGCACGAGCACGATGAAGAAGGTGAACGTTTCCGGCGGATCGCCGCACTGACCAGCGGATACAACCCGCCTGCCGATGGTTGCAACACCTACCGCGCCGCGTTCGCCCTGCTGAAGGAGTTCGAGCAGGACCTGCATCGGCACATCCATCTGGAGAACAATATCCTCTTCCCGAAGGCGGTGGCCCTGGAAGCCGAGTTGCGGCATGCTACCGCGTGATCGGTATGGGTGGTGAGGTCCGGGGAGGAGAATGGACCTCACCGGTTGAATAGTCCGGTCCATGTGGTGCCGTGAGGCGGGTCCTGTTGGTCTTCCCATGTCTCGCCTGTTCCAGCTTGCAGTACCGGGATAACGGGCACCGGGGTCCGGGCATTTCAGCGACCAGTCCATCAGATCCCCTCCACAACCTCATTTCACCCTGCCGCTCCGATGTCCGCGTGGCCCGCTTGTTCGATGGTCCGAGTGCGGAAGCCGTGAAGCTCAGGCCCATTCGTGCCGTGCGCGATGAGGCGTTGAAGGAGATGGTCACCCAGCCAATTCGGACGCCAGGTGGTGTGCTACCTGCACACACCGAACGGCCTCATCGCGTGCAAGCTCGGCGAGAAGTTCGACAAGGGCATCGGCGTGGTACACACCGCACGGAACTGGAACACGGTGGTGAAGATGCACGAATTGGCGCAGGATCTGAAAGAATCGTAGCGCCACGGTCACAACCCCATCCGCACGGCCCGTTCCTCGATCAGCTTGATGAATGGATCCTGCAGTTCTTCCGGCACAAAGCTGAGCGGAATGAATGCATTCCACTTCGGCAGCGCCTTCGCGAAGCGGTTGAAGAGGTTGGCGATGGCGCGATCGTTCAGGCCCGCCGCACGCATGGCCGTCTCGAAGTCTGAACGAGTGAGTTTGCTCTTCCGGCCGTTGAGGGTAAGGGCGAGCTCCTCCGTCTCGTTGATCAGCAGCGAGGACGGCACCAGGTCGTACGCTGGGCTCAGGCTGTAGTGACCTTCCACTTCTTTCAACAGCGAGAAATTCTTCAGGTGCATGTCGGCGTTGCCGGTGAGGAAGCTGAAAAGCACCTGCTCGTAGAAGATGGTCTGGTCGGACAGCGTATTCTGCGCAAACCGAGTGATGGCTTTCGCGATCTGCTCATGCGAGCCCTTGTACTTGTGCTCGGTTTGGCGCTCGGTGAGCTGGCACATGTCCTCCATGTGCAATTTGGTCACCTTGCGGCCACCGGGCTTGCCAATGCGATCCACACGACGGGTGATGTACGCGAGCGTTCCATCTTCCATCGGCAATAGACCATGCGGCACGGTGCGGATGCCGGCTAGTTCAGCGAGGTGCATGGTGAGGTCTTCCAGCTCCACCATGTGCGGGTAGTTCGGCGTGGGCGGCTTCAGGATGTGGCTGCCCCAGACACCAAGTATCGTGAAGCGGTCAGGCGACGTGGTTGACTCTCCCCGCATGAGGCCGAGCGACAACTTCGTCTGCGCACCAGCCACTGTGGCGCTGCGCAACACACTTTGCTCGGCAAGGCCTACGATGTCCTTTTCCGTGAATGGCAGCATCGGAGGTACCGGCGTGCCGAAAAGCTTGCGGCTGCACCGCGCATGATAGAGCCGCTCCGTGGCGCTGAGCGCTTGGTAGCAACCGTAGCACTTAGCGTTCGCCATCGGCTTTCGGGTTGTCCATCGGTTCGATGCTCACGGCGCCGATGCAGTCCTTGCAGCACACGAGCAAGAGGCCCATGCGATCGCGCGGATCAAGCTTCCAGCTCTTCTCGGCGACAGTGAGCAACCAGCCTTCAGGGATCAATCCATCGAAGAAGGGGAAGAGCACTTTGCTCCTGTATGGCCGTTCATTCAATGGCAACGTCAGGCTCACGGCTTCCGCATCGGCATTCGCGCGATAGTCGGGCCGGTATGTGAATTCGAACCCATCCACGGTCTCGGCGAGGGTGCCTGCCCACTGATCGCGCATCAACACTTGGGCGCTACGCATCATTAGTGGAGGTGTTGTCGTTCAGGGCAGAACGATCGATAGGCACAGGCCCCAGTTCACAGCCGAAGAAGCGCAACACTTCGTTCACCTTGTCCATGCGCAGGGTGGGTTTGCCGCCCTCCAACTCACGCACAAAGCGCAGCCCTACACCGACCCTGTCGGCCAGTTGCGGTTGGGTAAGCTTCAATGCCTTTCGCCGCTGAACGACGAAGTCTGCTAGGTTATGAGCATCCATTCTGTACCCTTTCGGGGCCAAATTAGGCCAATTCATTCATTTCATACCTGATGGGGTATGAAAATGCTCGCTTGAAACCGAATTAGACCCTATCGGGTACATAAACGACATTCTGAGCAATAGTAGAACCCATTCGGGTACGAATCGAAGTTCAACAGACCAGCGCATTCCTCAACGGTAGCTTTACACCCGCTCCCAACCCGATGCCCGGAATCCCCGGCACCGGGTTTCGGGCGTTCAAGCATTCATGCCTACCGCTACTCTTCGTGTCCGCAGCATCACGACCTCCTCGCCCTCTACCGCACCGACGCCCGCGTAGCCCAGATCGCCGAAGGTTTGCAAACCTCGGCCGCACGCGTGCAGATCAGCGGCACCATCGGCTCGGCCCAAGCACTCATCGCGCATTCGGTGATCGAGCAGCGCGGCCTGATGATCGAGGATCGTCAACACTACTTATGGTCAGTTCTTGTCGGGCCCCACGCATGAGTCCGCACGGTGGAGGCTTGTAAATTCGGAACGACCATGATCCGTACTCCAGACCAACGCCTTCGCGTCTTCGTAAGCTCTTCGCTCACGGAATTCCGGGAGGAACGTGCAGCGGTGCGCCGTGCGATCGAGCGGCTCCGGCTGATCCCTGTGGTCTTCGAAGGAGGCGCACGCCCCTACCCCGCACAGGAGATATACCGGAACTATCTGGATCAGAGCGATGTGTTCGTGGCGTTATACGGTCGCACCTACGGATATGTAGCGCCTGGCATGGCGATCAGCGGATTGGAGGATGAGTACCGGCTGGCCGGAGACAAACCGCGCTTGATCTATATCAGACTGGGCAGTGAGAAGGAGCGCGAATCGGGTCTGGTCAGGCTCATCGCCGATATCAAGGCGGATGATCAAATAAGCTACCAGAAGTTCACTACACCCCAGGAACTCGAAGAACTCGTTCTGAACGATCTCGCCCTGTTGCTCAGCGAACGATTCTCGCACGACGGTGTAGCAGCACCAGGAATAGCGGAAGGGAAGGATCGCATGCGCCGATTGCCCTTGTTGCGCGGACCATCCTACGGCCGGGAGACGGATCTCGCTCGGCTGAAGGAATTATTGCTTAGTCCGGACGTCGGCCTCGTTACGCTCACCGGCCCTGGCGGCACAGGCAAATCCCGTTTGAGCATCGCCCTTGCACACGAGGTGGAAGGCCACTTTCGCGACGGGGTTTGCTTCGTGCCGCTGGCTTCGGTGACAGACCCCCGATTGGTGGTCACGAGCATTGCCGATGCCTGTGGATTGAACGACCGTGGCCAGCGACCAATGTTGGAGGTGCTTGTGGACGTGCTCGGAGCGAAAAACCTGCTGATCGTGCTGGACAACTTCGAGCAAGTGCTCCCCGCCGCGCCGATGCTGGTCCAGCTGATGGAGCACTGCCCTTCGTTGAAGCTGCTGGTCACCAGCCGCACACCGCTGCACCTTCGCAATGAGCATCTCTATCCGGTGGAGCCGCTCGAGGGCCCGAACGGGGTGAACAAGCGTGCGGCCGAATTGCTGACGCTCCCGGCCATTCAACTCTTCGCGCAGCGGGCGCATGAGGCCGCACCCAGGCTGGTACTGGATGAGCCGAATGTACAGGCGATCGCGGAGATCTGCAGGAGCCTTGATGGACTGCCTCTTGCGATCGAGCTGGCTGCTGCCAATGTGAAATATTTCCCGCCAGTGGCCCTGCGCTCGCGCATGCATGGCGCGCTGGGCATGCTCACGCGTGGAGCAGTGGACCTGCCCGAACGGCAGCGCACCATGCGTGCGGCGATCGATTGGAGCTTCCGACTTCTTCAACCAGCGCTACAGGCCTTCTTCGGGCGGCTCGGTTCGTTCCACGGTCCTTTCTCACTGGAGGACGCCGATGAGGTGGCCGGGGCACGATCGCTCAAACTTGATCCGTTGCATGCCCTCGAAGACCTCGTGGACCACGGTCTTTTAACGCTTGTGCCACAACCCGTTGAGTCCAGCTCACTACCACACTTCAACTTATTGCATGTTGTTCGAGAGTTCGCCATAGAGGTGCTCAAGGAACGGAATGAACTGCAAGAAGTCATCGCACGCCATGCTGAGCACTATATCCATCACCTCGCGAACCGGGAACGACCCCGGCGCAATGAGGAGATGGTGGCTTGGTACGATACCATGGAAGCCTCTTTCGCCGACCTGCGTGGCGCATTCCATTCGGCGCTCAACATGAAGGATCTGCGCAGCGCGTGGAGCTTGATCGGCCACCTGGGTGATTTCGTGGTTCGCAGGGGCCACCTTGGTGAGGCGCTCACCTGGCTGCAGGCGGCGGGCGTGGACCGCGCGGCCGATGGCGATCTCCCCACACTGGTGCCAACAACTACTGTCATCAAGGCGCTCAATTCGAGCGGCCGTCTGCACTTCTTCGCAGGGAATTTCGGCACGGCCAAGCGGCACACGGTGCTGGCCGTGGAACTGGCCCGCACGGGCGACGATCCTGCTGCGGTAAGCGTGCCTTGGGCCTACCTGGGTATGGCACGATTATGCCTGGGCGAAGCGGAAGCGAAGGATGACCTGGCCGGTTGCGCCGAGCACGCACGCAAGCACGGCCACGCCTATGGCGAAGCCTTTGCATTGACCTTCCTTGCTGAAGCGATGATGGCGCGCGGTGAAATGGACCAAGCGCGAAAGACCATCGAACTTGCACAGGAGTGCATTGCCAAAGAAGGATTGTACGACCAGGAGCCCAATATCCTGGTGATGCTCGCAAGCTGGCACCTGCGCATGGGAGAAACCGCATCGGCTGAGAACGTGTATCGCCAGAGCATAGCCGCGTATGAGCGCACCGGCATGGTACAGATCAAGGGCTGGGCGCATGTAGGGCTGGCGACCTCCTTGCTGTTCATGGAACGCGTGGATGAAGCCCGTTCGGAATACAGCATTGCTCTCGAGATCGGCCGACGTAACGGCGACCGATCGATCATTCGTACCTGCCTGCTGGGCTTTGGATTCCTCCACCTGTCCACAGACCCAGGCAAGTCGGCGCGACTGCTCGGTGCCCTTTCCGCGATCAAGAACGAACTTCACTTCTCCGGCTGGACAGCCAACCAAGGCATGATCGACCGCTTGCAGGTGAAGGTGCAAGCACAACTACCCCCCGTCCGGTTCGAGGAGTTGCACGCCGAAGGTCTTGAGTTGCCAATGGGCAAGGCGATCGATCTTGCATTGAGCGCTGGCCGTGTAACCGCATCATGATCCATCGCCTGCGGTAGCACCTTCATAGCTTTACACCCGCTCCCGAACCCGATGCCCGCAATTCGCGGCACCGGGTTTCGGGCGTTCCAGCAAGCATGTCCACCACCTCCCTTTCCGTCACCAGCATCACGGACCTCCTCGCCCTCTACCGCTCCGATGCCCGCGCAATCCGCATAACCGAAAGCCTGCAAGCCCCGGCCGCACGCGTGCAGATCAGCGGCACCATCGGCTCCGCGCAAGCCTTGATCGCGCATTCGGTGATCGAGCAACGTGGCGGCGTGCATGTGTTCGTGCTCACCGACAAGGAGGAGGCGGCGTACTTCATCAATGATCTGGAGGCGCTGAGGAATGTGCGAGAGGGAGAGGGTGCGAGGGTGCGAGAGAAGAAACATGACGACATGTTCTTCTACCCCGCACCTTCACGCTCGCCGTACGATCCCGAAGGCCACCACGATGGCGAGCGCGTGAGCCGCACCGAGGTGCTGGAGGAGCTGATGAGGGTGAATGGTGAATGGCGAAAAGCGAATGGAGCGGAGGCACATTCTCCATTCGCCAACTCCCATTCACCATTCACCAAGGATCTCGTCATCATTACCTATCCCGACGCCCTCATCCCCCTGGTGATGGGCAAAGAGGAGATGGCGAAGAACACGCTCACCATCAAGCGCCACGAAGACCTCCCCATCGACACCCTCGAGGAATGGCTGCACGAGACCGGCTTCGTGCGCGTGGAATTCGTGTACGAACCGGGGCAGTTCAGCATTCGCGGCGGTATCGTGGACGTGTTCAGCTACGGCAGCGACAAGCCCTACCGCATCGAGCTTTTTGGCGATACCGTGGAGAGCGTACGCCGCTTCGATCCGCAGGACCAGCTCACCGTGGAGTTCCTGGCCGAAGCGGTGATCGTACCCGACCTGCAGGATGAGGACACCGCGCGTCAACAGAATTTCTTCGCCCAACTGCCCGAGGACGCAGTGATATGGCTGCGCGACCTCCAAGCCATCGGCGATGCGGCGACGAAGCAGTTGAAGTTGTTGGGTGAGGCGTACGAGAAACTACCGGAACGCGAGAAGCATCCAACTCCGAGCGAACTGCTCGCGACAGACAGTGAATTGATCAAGGGCACGTTGGGGTTCAGGAAGGTGTTCTGGGGAAATGCGGGTAAGGGAGGTGAAGGAAGAGAGGGAGGTAAGGAAAGCGCGCATCGCAGCGTTCATCCTCCTTCACCTCCATTGCCTCCATCTCCTCCCTTGCCCTCTTCTTCCATCGACTTCCAACACCGCCCACAACCCTCCTTCGCCAAGGAATTCAAAGTCCTCAGCGGCGACCTCCACAACAAACAGAACGCGGGCTACACCAACCTGATCGCCTGCAACAGCGCCAAGCAGAGCGAACGCCTTTACACCATCTTCAAGGACATGGAGCACGAGGTGGCCTTCACCCCTCTTGTCCTTGACCTGCACGAGGGTTTCATCGACCCCGAGCTGAAACTGGCGCTCTACACCGACCACCAGATCTTCGAGCGCTACCACCGCTACCGCCTCAAGGAAGGGTTCAGGAAGAACGCGCAGGCGCTCACCCTGAAGGAACTCACGCAACTGAAGCCCGGCGACCTGGTGGTACACATCGATCATGGCATCGGCGTGTTCAGCGGACTGGAGACGATCGAGACGCCGCGCGGGCCGGGCGAACCTCCGATCCGCCAAGAGGCCATCCGCCTGAAGTACCGCGACAACGACATCCTCTACGTGGGCATCCACAGCCTGCACCGCGTAAGCAAGTACAGCGGCGAGGAAGGCGGCGGCGCACCGCCCGTGAGCAAGCTCGGCAGCCCCGCGTGGAAGAACCTGAAGGAGAAGACCAAG
>JAFDZE010000106.1:0-1223 GCA_018267155.1 Bacteroidota bacterium
GTCAAGCTCTTCCTCCAGCAAACGTGTGTACTTGTCGATGTACGCACCGGCATCACCATAGTACGCGTTCGTGAAGTGCGTTCGCACGGAGTCGATGTTCACATCAGGGTTCCAAAGCAGCTTCGCCAGCAGGTAGCAACGGAACTCCCGCATCTCACCGCCGGGCGATGAGAGCCCTTGCTCGAAGACCATCGGAACGCCATTGTCGCGGAAGAGCTGGATGTTGGGTTGCAACACCTTCCAGTTGGGGAAGGGCGCGAGCAGGTGCGAGAAGTTGATCACGTAGTCCCACACGATGATGTTGTTCGTGATCCCCGACCATTCGCCCAGATCGGCGGTGAACGAACCCGGCTCGGTGCGCGATGCGATCGGCTTGCTGCGGTCCTCCTCGATGCTGCAGAGCATGATGTTCACGTTCGGCCGGGGCTTGGTGACCTTCGGCGCCTTGCGGCTGTACTGGTAGGCCAGGGTGCTGATCACCTTGTCGGGGAAGTGCTCGGCGACCGCGTTGGCGAAGCGGATGGTCGTTCCGCTCGGCGATCCCTCGATGCTATCCGTGCGATGGCATTGCGGGCACTGACAGTGGTTGAAGTTGTCCATCTGGCTCACGCTCCAGTACTGCGCGGCGGGCTTGCGGGCCATCATCGCGCGCAGACTGTCCACGGTGATGCGCAACACGTCGGGATGGCTCAGGCACAATTGATCGGGCACGCGCACCCCATTGCGCTCGGCGAAGAACTCCGGGTGTTGCTCAAGCTGCGCAGCGGGCACGAAGCGGTGCATGGTATGCACCCACAAACCCCAGTCGGGATCCACACTGTCGAAACCACGGTTCACCTTGCGGATCCGGTGCTCGGCGGCGTAGGTGCTGTCCGTGGCCGGGCCGTAGTAGGCCATGCGGAAGGTGAAGGGGGATTGGGCGGTGGCGAAGAACGCGGACGCGAGGAAACCGCAGAGGAGCAGTGGGCGCGGAGGAATGCAAGGGATCATTTGATCGGCAGGGTTGATCCAATGATCCATGAGGCGTGGGTCAGTGAGGCCATGATGACCAGAGGATCAATGGATCTCAATTTCAAGGATGCGCTTGAGCAAGTTGTCCAAGGGGCCGAGTTCCTGCTGGATATTGGCCCACACGGAAGGCAGGCGGATGCCGAAGTAGTCGTGGGCGATCACATTGCGTTGGGCACGCACCTCATGCCACGGATACGGGTACTTGGCCAGCA
>JAFDZE010000106.1:1253-9506 GCA_018267155.1 Bacteroidota bacterium
GGACCTCCTCGCCAAGCACGCTCAGTTGCATGAGTACCGCGTCGCTGGTGCGTTTGTTGGCCATGAATTGTTCCATGGTACAACCTTCCACGTGCTTGCGTACTTGAGCAATGGCCGTGCGCATCCGCGTCAATGCCAGGAGGCTGTCGTGGCGGTCAATGCTCATGGATCAGTCGCAGGTCAGGCTCGATGCGTGCGCGCACATGGGGGCGGAAGGTGTCCATGAAGCCCACGTCCACTTTGCGGCCCACCAATTGCTCCAGTTGGTATTGCACATCGGCCAGGTCGAAATAGCTGAAGGGGTCCTGCACCTCGATGGCCAGATCGATGTCGCTGCCGGGTTTGTCGTCCTTGCGGGCAAAGGAGCCGAAGAGCCATGCCTTGCGCACCTTGGGGAAGCGCGCCAGGCCCGCTTTCAGCTTGCGCACGATGGTGTTGCGGTCCTGCTTGGCGAAGTGCTGGTACACCACCTGCGCTTCCGCCGCCTTGATCGCATCCAGCGCCAGTTCATCATCGCCCACGGCGTACACCACGGCATCGCGCAGCCATGCGGTAAGCAAGGTCTTGCTATCGGTTTTCAGGTATTTGGCCAAAGCGTTGACCTGCGTGCGGGTCGGCTTGCGCTCACCGCGCTCCCATTTGCTGATCAGGCTCACATCCACCTTGAGCTTTTCAGCCACTTCGCGCAAGGTCTTGCCTGCTGCTTCGCGATGCGAACGCAACAGTGCCGGGAAGGGTTGGGGCTGGGCTGTCGCCATGTTGGACAGATATTGTCCAAAGATAAGGGCAAGGGGCGAAGGGCGCTACGGCTGCGGCTCGAGCTTGATCACGCTCACGCCCCGGTTGTTGGCAGAGGCCGGTGCCGCGATGTATATGATCCCTTCGCGCAGGATCGGGCGGAGCCGTTCGCCATTGGCCAACCCGGTGGCCTTTGGCCGTGCGCCCCCTCCCCACGGCCACGCCACTTGCTTGCCGGGTTCGCAGAACAAATAGGTGGAACCATCCTTGCCGGTGGTAGCGCCGATCACCCCGGAGCGGTTGGGGTCCACCGCCAACGCACTCGTCCCGTACACCGCCTCCCCGTTCACCTTCAGCCAAGCCCCCACTTCCTTCAAGCGCACATACGCCGTGGAGTCGAGTTGCCCATCCGGCCCCGGCGCCACGTTGAGCAGGAGACTTCCACCGCGCGACACGACTTTCACCAGCGTGCGGATGATGTCGTCGGTGCTCTTGTACCGCTCGTTCGGCACCCAACTCCAGCTTGTGCCCATGGGCATGCAGGTCTCCCACGGCACACCGAGGTCGGCATCGGGCACATGCCCTTCGGGCGTCACGTAGTTCTCGTACTCGCCGCCCACGGTGCGGTCCACCACCAGGATCCCGGGCTGGTGCTTGCGCGCCATCGCTGCAATGCGAGCCATGTCGATGTCCTGCTCGATCTGGATCGCTTTCTGCCAACTCACGGTGGTGTCCACGGTGTTCAACGGCCGCACCTGTCCGCCATCGAGCCAGAGGATGTCCATGGGTCCGTAGCCCGTCATCAGTTCCTCGATCTGGCCGTAGGTGAAGTCCTTGAACTGCCGCCAACGCTCGGGATACTTGGTGGGCAGGTAGTTCACATTGCGGTCCTTCGGGGGAAAGTAGGGCCACCAGTAGTAGGGACTGTGCCAGTCGGGTTTGCTGAAGTAGGCGCCGGTCCACAGGCCCTCGGTGCGGAACGCATCGAAGACGCCCATGGCGATGTTGGCGCGCGGGTCATCGTGGAAGGGGCACTTCGGATCGGTGATGCGGTAGTCCGTGAGCTTCGTATCGAACATGCAGAAGCCGTCGTGGTGCTTGGTGGTGAAGACCACGTACTTCATGCCGGCATCCTTCGCGGCGCGCGCCCACTTCGCGGGGTCGAACATCACCGGATCGAAGGTGGTCTGTAGCGCCTCGTAGTTCTTGACGTACTCGTTGTACGTGGCGCCATGCTCTGGTTTGCGCTGGCACCAGCCTTCATCCTCCGGGCAGATGCTCCAGCTCTCCACCACGCCCCATTGGCTGTACGGCCCCCAGTGCATCAGCAGGCCGAACTTCAGATCCTTCCATTGCTCCAACTTCTGCTGCACCAAGGGATCGGAGGGCGGGACGTAGGGGGCTTGGGCCCAAAGCTGCTGAAGTCCAAGGACGCCGATCAAAAGCAACCGTGCTCTCACTTCGCCAAACTACACAGTGGATCGGCTCCGCAATTTCCAAGATCACCGCTTGCGGGAGCCACGAAAGCGGTCTACTTCATCTTCAGGCTGGTCGCGATGGCACTTGCGCGCAGGTCTTCCGTGCTGCTCACGGCGTATGACCGATATTCGCGGAATGTCCACCGTGCGCATCATCGTGGCCGATGCCCAGGACCTGGTGGCCGACGGCCTGCGATACCGGCTGGCGGATGCTTCCGGCCTGATGGTCGCGGCTCATGTGCGTTCGGGCACGGATCTCTTCGAGCTGCTTGCCCAACGCAAGGCCGATCTGGTGCTGCTGGATGTGTCCCTGCCCGGTATGGATGGCATCGATACGGCGCGAGCGTTGCGCAAAAAGCACCCGGACGTCAAGGTTCTCGCGCACTCGATGCGCACCGAGGTCGAGTATGTGAACAGCATGCTCATCGAGGGCGCAGCGGGCTACCTGCTGAAGAACACGCCGAAAACCGAACTCCTGGAGGCCATCGCCACCGTTATGAAAGGCGGACGGCACATCAGCGAGGAAGCGCGACGTAGCATCGAAAAGGGGTATAAATTCACCGAGAAACGACCGGATGGCGCATACATCGGCCTTACCGAACGCGAACGCGAGATCATCCGCATGATCGCCTTGGAGCGTACGAATGACGAGATCGCCCTGGCATTGCACCTGAGCACGGACACGGTGAAGACGCACCGCAAGCACCTGATGACCAAACTCAACGTGCGAAGTGCGGCCGGCCTGGTGAAGTACGCGGTGGACCGCATGTGGATCTGACCCTGCGGATCCGGCGGTTTCACTCCTTGTGGGTATTGTGACGGCCTGGTTGACACGTGACATTTGTCCCGTCGCACCAGCGTACTCCCCCCCAACGCTTCGCCAGCCCAGGCGGCCCAGAAAATGAAAACCCGGCACAACGGCAGCCTCTTGAGCAATGTCCTCGCCGCCATCCTGTCCTTCATGGGGATAGCCTGTTTCGCCCTGGCAGCCAGCGCCGAGGTCGACATGGTAACGATCCAGGGCCAGTTGCGTGCCGATGACCTGCCACTGACCGACGCCGTGGTGGTGGTGGAGGTGAAAACCGATGAAGTGTGCCTACGCAGCGAACTCAGCGTGGACGGTCGTTTCAAGTTCGCCGTGCCCGTGGGGGCCAAAGCCCGGCTCTTCTTCATCAAGCCCGGGTACCTGACCAAGGAAGTGGAAGTGGACACCAAGAACGCCCTGACCACCGACGAGGCCCGCAAGTTCAACAAGAAGGTCAAGTTCGATGTGGTGCTCGAAGAGGAACTCCTGCATGTTGGTGAGACCTATTTCGGCCCCGTGGGGCAGATCCACTTCGTGAACGGCACCGGTCTGATGCGCGTGACCCACGACGGGCGCATGAAGCGGTTGGATCCCACCTCTCTTCAGGCGAACGCGGTGCGCAAGGATTGAACCACGACGGGCGCCCGGAAGACGAGCCCGGCCTCCCGTTGACACGGCCCTCGCAGGGATGCGGGGGCCGTGTTCCTTCCGGTCACCGCACGCGACGGGCGGCAACGAACCAGTCCCACGGCCACGGCGCCTTCATCCACTTCGGCGGTGCGTCGAACTCGGTGTTCCAGGGGTACTCGATCTTCTCGATGGCCAACACCTCGTAGCCGTTCGCGGCCAGCATGGTTTCCAACTCTTCCTGCAGATAGTGTTTGGTCGGTACGCCGTCGATACGCACGATGCCGTGTTCCAATCCCTCGCTGTTGAGTGCGGCCTCTTTCTGTGCCCGCTTGGCACTCATCCCCTGCCGCAGGTTCCATTGGAGGTGCCTGTACGCCGTGAGCAGGGCCGAGTTCAGCGAAGGAACCACCAGCAGCAGATGCCCACCCTTCCTCACGCTCCGGCATGTGCGGTCGACCAATGCACCGCGGATCTCCAAGGAGGCATTGAGCAGGGTATTGATGCACAGCACTACATCGGTCGCCGGGTAGCCGTTCCTGTCCCTGCTCAGGTCCGCATGGACGTACCTGATGTTGGTGCGGCCTTCGCAGGCGCGCGCCGCCACCTCAAGGCACTGGGCGCTCACGTCCACCGCGAGCACCTTATCATACCGGTCCGACAGCATCGGCAAGGTGCGGCCCACGCCGCATCCAAGATCCGTTGCAACAGCCCCCGGTACGGCCAGCCGGTCCACCCAGCCGATGATGTGACCCTTGGTGTCGTTGGCCGGTACGTTGAATATCTCCTTCTCGAACGTTGTGGCCACGTTGTCCCAGTCCTGTTCGTTCATGCGTGTGGTGTTATGCCACGGCACCTGCCCGGTCCAAGAATGGGAATGTCCGGTGCGCGCGGCGGATCCGCGATCGTCGGCAATGTATCCGCCGCGGGCCCCCATCGGACGCCTTCACGCCCATGCGTTGTACACGGGCGATCGTTGATCCGGAAAATATACTATGCCTGGCTCAGCTTGAGCATGTTGCTCATCCCCTTCTCGGCGATGGGCATGCTGGCGATATTGATCACCAGATCGCCGTCCGACACCTGCTTCCGTTTGCGCAACAGGTGCTTGATGTCGGCGATCGTGTGATCCGTGCTCACCGTCTTGTCGTAGTAGTACGCGCGTACTCCCCACACCAGATTGAGCATGCACAGTATGCGCGGGTTGCTGGTGAAGGCGAAAATGTTCGCCTTGGGCCGCATGCTGCTGATCTTGAACGCCGAATAGCCGCTGTGCGTCATGGTCACGATGGCCTGAACGGAAAGCGCCTTGGTCATGCGCACCGCCGCGATGCTGATGGCATCACTGATGGAGCGTTCGTTCATGCGGAGGTCGGCAGCCGGCACATTGAACATGCCATCGCTCGTCTCCATCTCGCGGAGGATCCGGTTCATGGTGCGGACCACCTCCACCGGATGCCGACCCACACTGGTCTCGGCGCTCAGCATGACCGCATCGGCATGGTCCAGCACCGCATTGGCCACATCGTTCACCTCGGCACGGGTGGGGCTGCTGTTCTCGATCATGCTCTCCATCATCTGGGTGGCCACGATCACCGGCCGCCCTTCGCGCAGGCAGCGCCGGATGATATCCTTTTGGATCAGCGGGACCTTTTCCATGGGCACCTCCACACCAAGGTCGCCCCGGGCCACCATCAAGGCATCGCTCTCGCGGATGATGCCATCGATCTCCTCCAGTGCCTCGGGCTTCTCGATCTTGGCCACCACCCGCGCATGTTTGTCCTGCGAGGTGATGATCCGCTTGAGCTCGATGATGTCGCGGGCGCTCCTGACGAAACTGAGGCCGACCCAGTCAACATCCTGGGAGAGTGCGAAGTCCAGATCGCTCCGGTCCTTCTCGCTCAGGCTGGGCAAGGAGACCTTGGTGTTGGGCAGGTTCAGGCCCTTCTTGTCCTTGAGCGACCCGCCGCTGAGCACCTTGAGCCGCACCTCCTTGTGCCCGTCGGTGGAGAGCACCTGCATGCGCAGCTTGCCATCGTCCAGCAGCACGGTCTCCCCGGGGCGCACGTCCTGCGGGAATTGCCGGTACACGGTGCTCACTCGCCCGGGTCGTCCGACCATCGGTTCGTTGGTGATGACCAGCTCACTGCCATCCGGCACATCGATGGCCCCGTTCTCCATCTCGCCCACGCGCAACTTGGGGCCCTGCAGGTCCGCGAGGATGGCCGTATTGATACCGAGTTCCGCGTTCAGGTCCCGGATATCGGTGATCACCTGGCGGTAGAATTCGTAACTGCCATGGCTGAAATTGAGGCGGGCCACATCCATGCCGCTCAGCATCAGTTCCCGCAGCACGGCCCGGGAGGCCGAAGCGGGACCGATGGTGGCGACGATCTTCGTCTTCGGTTCGTTCATCTCAGGAGTATGTGCGCGCCACGTTCGGTACGCGCGTCCAGGGGATAGGCGGTCAACACGAATTCCGTCCGGCGTACGCGCTCGATCAGTTCCAGTGGTGTGATCGGCGCGCTCTCATCCACGATCAGGAAATAATCGGCCTGCTTGTGCTCCTTCAGCAGTACGCCGTCGTTGCTGTGGTTATGCACCAGGGTCCAGTGGGCCTCGTGCTCGTCATCGTGGTCGAACGCTGAATAACTGGCCAGTTTCTCGGGGCCCGGCGCGGTCACATCGCTGGAACGTCGCGCGAGATTGATGCCCAGTTCCCGGTTGAGCGCCCAGCACAGCCGGTAGTCGTTCTCATGGCAACTGATCCCGATGAGCATGACCTCCGGGTCGGGATCCATATCCAGCTTGTGCTTGGCCACGCGCCAAATGTAGCCCGGGCGAAAAATCGGAGCGTCACCCGCACCTCATGCTTTCGCAGGCGCATCTTCCTGCGTTCCTCCGGAGGTGGAACCGGCGCGCAACTGTCCTTGATGCGGGGGCAGTGCCGCCTTGGGTCCTTGGATCCCCGATGATCCGCTGGACGCTGGACCATCCGGCGGTTGTGCCCGCCTGTCGCGGTCGCGAGCGCCGCGCTGCTGACCCCGTGGTCGCGAGCGCCGGTGCGCATCAACCTCGGAACGGCCCTGATCGTCACGGTCACCATGCGGACGCAGACTGCGGTACGCGGCATTGGCCGCATCCTGCTCGGCCTTCTTCTTGCTCTGGCCCCGACCGGTACCACGCACTTGGCCGTCCACACAGGCCTCGGCGATGTACAACTTGCCACGACCACCCCGCCCGGGCTCCTCCACCACGCGGAATTCCACCTTGTGCTTCCTCTTCTGTCCCCATTCCAGCAGTCGGCTCTTGCTGTCGCGATCCTCCTGTTCCACCGTCTTCAGGTCAAGGTTGCCCTGGATCAGTGCCAGAACGGTCTTGTTCGTGCGGTCAAACCCCTTGTCCAGGAAGATCGCCCCGATCAAGGCCTCCAGTGCGTTGCCCGGCACGCTCGTCTCATGCCCGCGTCCCACGTTGCTCTCCACCACCTTCTCGATCTCAACGAAACGCGCCAGGATGTTCAACTGATGGCGGCTCACCAGCTTGCTGCGCATACGGGTAAGGAACCCTTCACCCTGATCAGGATATTTATTGAAAAGGAACTGACCGACGATCGCGTCCAGGATCGCATCGCCGAGGAACTCCAACCGCTCGTTGTTGGGCAGGTCGGGCCGGTCCTCGGGCACGGCGCTGCTGTGGCGCAAGGCCTGCCGGTACAGGGCGAGATCGCCGGGAGTGATCCCCAGTTTCTGGCGGCACCAGGCCCGGATCTTCCGTTCCTCGGGGTTCTTCGGCCGACTGAAGAGGGCGCTGAACAAGGGGTCAGGCGTACTTGCGGAAGATCACGGCGGTATTGTGCCCGCCAAAACCGAAGGTGTTGCTCATGGCCGCCCGCACCGTGCGCTTCTGTGCGGTGTTGAACGTGAAGTTGAGCTTGGGATCCAGTTCCGGGTCGTCGGTGAAATGGTTGATCGTGGGCGGTACCGTGTCGGTATGCACCGCCATGATCGCGGCCACGCCTTCCACTGCGCCCGCACCGCCCAGCAGGTGGCCCGTCATGCTCTTGGTGGAGCTGATGTTCAATGCGTACGCATGGTCCCCGAAGATGCGCTGGATGGCCTTCACCTCCTGGGGATCCCCAATGGGTGTGCTGGTCCCGTGCGTGTTGATGTAGTCGATCCCCGTGGGCTCGAGTCCGGCATCTTCCAGGGCGAACCGCATACAGAGCTCCGCACCCAGGCCGTCCGGATGTGGCGCCGTGATGTGATAGGCATCGCTGCTCATCCCTCCCCCGATCACTTCACAATAGATCCTGGCCCCGCGCGCCTTGGCATGTTCCAGGTCCTCCAGGATGATGGCCGCAGCACCCTCCCCGAGGACGAAACCATCGCGGTCCTTGTCGTAAGGCCTGGATGCCGTGCCCGGATCATCATTGCGCGTGCTCATGGCGTGCAGCGCGTTGAAGCCACCAACGCCCGCTTCGTGAACGGCCGCCTCGCTTCCGCCTGTCACCACCGCGCGGCACATGCCCAGCCGGATGTAGTTGAACGCGTCGATCAACGAGTTGTTCCCGCTGGCGCACGCGCTCACCGTAACGTAGCTGGG
>JAFDZE010000106.1:9594-12024 GCA_018267155.1 Bacteroidota bacterium
CCGATGCACTCGTCCTGGAAGGTCTTCAACCCGCCTATCCCACTGCCCCAGATCACGCCGATCCGATCCCGGTCCACTTTCTCCAGATCCAGACCGCTGTCCTTGATGGCTTCATCGCTCGCCACCAACGCATACTGCGCGAAAGGGTCCATTTTCCGGGCCTCCTTCCGGTCGAAGAAGTTCTCCGGATCGAAGCCCTTCACCTCGCAGGCGAAACGGGTCTTGAACTTGCTGGCGTCGAAGCGGGTGATGGGCGCGGCTCCGCTACGGCCGCTCACCAGGCCTTCCCAGTAATCCTTCAGGGTATTACCGAGAGGGGTGAGCGCGCCCAGACCGGTGATGACCACGCGTCTGAGCTGCATGCCGCAGTGCGGTTACTTCGCGTTCTTCTCCACGTAGTCCACGGCCTGACCCACGGTCTGGATCTTCTCGGCCTGGTCATCGGGGATCGCGATGTTGAATTCCTTCTCGAACTCCATGATGAGTTCGACGGTATCGAGGCTGTCAGCGCCAAGGTCGTTCGTGAAGCTCGCCTCCGTGGTCACTTCGCCCTGATCGACCCCGAGCTTGTCCACGATGATCGCGATGACCCTTGACTTGATATCCGACATGTCCGTTCGTTTTTTGTGTGTGGGCTGCAAAGGAAAGGGAAAATCACGTGACGCAAGCACCCCTGCCCCACTCAAAGGAAATAGCTGAGCATCAGTTGTTTGCGCAACAAATGGGCGTATCGACCCTCCACCTGAAAGGCTCCGGTGGTACAAGAAAGCCTGGATCCTCTTGCGGAGCGCCTCACATCACCCACCCCGGCATCACCCCGAGCGCCACCACAGCGATCCCGCACAGGGAGATCACCAGGAGATCGGTCGGCGACACCACGAGCACGGGTGCGGCATCGACGGGCGGCGGCGTCATTGAAGCAGCAAGAGATTGAGCCGCTTGAACTGCTTGAAGGCCTTGTCGATGGTCACCAGACGGAAGGATCCCGCTATGGCGAAAGCCGCTAGGTACGCGTCCATCCACAGTTTCGGTGATGCCATACCGACCGCAGCGAGTGCTTTCCACTCCGCCTCCAACGTCACTGGCTCATCTACCAGTTCAATGCGTTCATCCTTCCTGAGGGTCTGATAAGCCTGCCAGGCCGTCGCGTTCGTATCCGGTTCCAACCCGTAAGCCATGGTGAGCGCATCCGTTGTCCGCAAGCGAAGGAAACTCTGCTGCGTTGACCGGCAGAACAGGACGCGATCGTCCATGTGAAGCGCGTTCCACCATGCGACCGTCGTGCGGTGAAATGCGTGCCGCTCTTCCAACAGCGCCAGCCAGACGTTGGTATCCACCAGCCAGGTCGCCATCACTTGCTGCTGCCCCAAAGTATCCGCGCCACACGATCGGGGGTCAACTCCTCGGCTGGTGTGGCCGGTTTCCCGCCTCTGCGCACCGGAAGCTCCCTGTATTTGAGTACGCGCTTCTTCGTCGTCTTCACAGGTCCCAATGCCCTCCGCAACAGGTCGGTGAGCAGGTCCTTGATCGTGATGCCCTCTTCCGCGGCCCGGACCTTGATCGCCCGCATCAATTCATCGGGCAGTTCCAATGTCGTCTTCATACTGCGAATATACAGGTATATGGGAACCCATATTCCTGGGTACTGGTGGCGGACCCAGCCTGTTCGGTGTGCCGTTGGAAAGCCTCGTGCATGGCCCGGCCGATCGATCTCTTCGGCGACAGGGGCCGAAATGCTGCGAACGGGATGGGGATCGCGCTCATCACCAATGTGGTGAGCGGGTCCGCCAGCGTCAAGTCTTTGGCCGTGGTACTGGTAGCAGTTCCCCCAACCAACCAGAACCAGCCATGGAAGCAAAGCAAGTGGAAGCCCAATATGGCGCGAGCATACGCTCGTCGTACCTGAGCCGCCCCTCACAATACCCACCCCGGCATCACCCCCAGCACCACCACCGCGATCCCGCACAGGGAGATCACCAGGAGGTTGAGCGGTGAGACCACGAGGGCAGGTGTCTCCTCCGCAGGGGTGAAGGCCTCACGGATCACCACGGCATAGTAGTATATGCCCACCAGGGCCATCACCACGGCCAGCACCGTGAGCTTCACATGACCCATGGCCAGTGCGATCTGGAAAACCTTGAACTTGGCCATGAAGCCCGCCGTGAGCGGGATGCCCGCCAGGGAGAGCAGCAGCAGCAGCACGACCAGTCCCATCCAAGGGTTGGCACGGAAGAGGCCACGGAAGATGCGGATGTGCTCGTCGCCGTTGGCCGCACGCTTGGCGATGGTCATCACCATGAAGAGGCCGAGCGTGGCGATGGAATAGGTGAACGTGTAATAGAACAGCGCGGCATCCCTGTCCGGCGTGCCACTGACGATGGCCATCAGCAAGAAACCACTGTGCGCGATGCTGCTGTACGCCATCAGCCG
>JAFDZE010000107.1:0-13547 GCA_018267155.1 Bacteroidota bacterium
ACCACAGAGGCACAGAGGGCACGGAGTAAGGCCAGGATGCGCTCCATAATGTAGCTCTGTGTCCTCTGTGCCTCTGTGGTGAACTTCATTACAAACTCCAGTAGTTCAACGCTGTCACCTGCTTGCGGAAGATGCCCTTGAGGTCCACCAGCACGCCCTTCGGTGTGAGCATGCTCCTGAACCAGGCTTCGTTCTTGGCGGCGTATTCGGCGTGGTTCACGGCCACGATGATCGCATCGTACGGTCCTTTCACCTCCTTGGTCAGTTCGTAGCCGTACTCGTGCTTCACCTCGTCGCTGTCGGCGTGGGGGTCGGCCACGTCCACGGCGCAACTGAAGCTTTTCAACTCGCGCACCACATCGGCCACCTTGCTGTTGCGGATGTCGGTTACGTTCTCCTTGAAGGTGGCGCCCATCACCAGCACGCGTGCCTCGGCGGGGTTCGCCCCGGCGGCGATGATCTTCTTCACGGTCTGTTTGGCCACGTACCCGCCCATGCTGTCGTTCACGTATCGACCACTGTCGATGATCTGGGCGTGGTAGCCGAGTTCCTTCGCCTTGTACACGAGGTAGTAGGGGTCCACACCAATGCAGTGTCCGCCCACCAGGCCCGGCTGGAACTTGAGGAAGTTCCACTTGGTGCCCGCGGCCTCCAGCACATCGAAGGTGTTGATGCCCATCCGATTGAAGATGATCGAGAGCTCGTTCGTGAGCGCGATGTTCACGTCCCGCTGGGTGTTCTCGATGATCTTGGCGGCCTCGGCCACCTTGATGCTGGGGGCGCGATGCACACCGGCCTTCACCACCAGCTCGTAGGTCCTGGCGATGGTCTCGGCACTTTCCGGATCGCAGCCGCTGCTCACCTTCACGATGCTGGACAGGGTGTGCTGCTTGTCGCCCGGATTGATCCGTTCCGGTGAGTATCCGACCTTGAAATCGGTAACGAACTTCAATCCGCTCAGCTCCTCGAGCAGGGGTACGCAATCCTCCTCGGTGCAACCGGGGTACACGGTGCTCTCGAACACCACGTGATCACCCTTCTTCAGCACCTGGCCCACGGTGCGCGTGGCGCCCAGCAAGGGTTTCAGGTCGGGGATGTTCTGGTCGTCGATCGGCGTGGGCACGGCCACGATGAAGAACTCCACGTCCTTCAGGTCGTTCAGGTCGGCGGAGAAGTGGATGTCCGCCCCCTTGAAGGCCTCAGCGGGCAGTTCATTGCTGGGGTCCTCGCCCCGGCGCATCATGTCCACCCGTTTCTGGTTGATGTCAAAGCCGACCACCTTGATGCGGCGGGCGAATTCCAATGCGATGGGCAGGCCCACGTATCCCAGGCCGATCACGGCCAGTTTCGCCTCCTTCTTGACCAGTCTGTCGTACAGGTTGCTCATTTCCGGTTTCAGTTCTTTCACCACAGAGGTACGGAGGGCACAGAGTTGAACGCCTGGATCCGTCAGTGGACTTTCTCCGTGTCCTCTGTGCCTCTGTGGTGAACTCTGTTCCTCACTTCTTCAGTTTGTAGATTCGTTCGATGATCTCCACCACTTTCAGGCCTTCGAGCGCGTTGGTGGTGAGCGTGGAGCGACCCTTGATGGTGTCCACCACGTTTTCGATGATGTAGCTGTGGTTGTTGGCACTGCCCTTGTAGGCGCCGTAGTCGTTGGCGGGGTTGGTGGGCGCGAGGCTCGGCATCACATAGTCCTTGATGTGGCAATGCTCCACCTGGTCCATGTACTGGCCGCCGACCTTCACGCTGCCCTTGCTGCCGATCACCGTGAGGCTGCTCTCCAGGTTCTTGTCCCACACGCTGGTGCTGTAGTTGATGCATCCCATGCCACCGTTCACGAAGCGGAAGGTGACCAGGCCGCTATCCTCGAAGTCGGTGAGCCCCTGGTGGTTGAAGTCGGCGAAACGGGCATGGATGTCCGTGATGTCGCCGAACAGCCAGTACATGATGTCGATGAAGTGGCTGAATTGCGTGAATAATGTACCGCCATCCAGATCGCCGGTGCCCTTCCAACCGCCCTTCTTGTAATACCGATCGTCGCGGTTCCAGTAGCAATTCACCTGCACCAGGAATATGTCGCCGAGAAGCTTCTGGTCGATCACGCTCTTGATCCACTGGCTGGGCGGCGAGTAGCGGTTCTGCATCACCCCGAATACGGTGCGGTGCATCTGCAGGGCCTTGTACAGCACCTCTTCGCATTCCGCCTTGCTCAGCCCCATGGGCTTCTCGCAGACGACGTGCTTGCGGGCTTCCAGCGCGATCAGGCTTTGTCTCGCGTGGAGTCCGTTGGGTGTGCAAACGTTCACCACGTCCAGGTCAGGCGTCTCACGCAACATGGTCTCCAGGTCGGCGAAGACGGGAACACCGAACTGGTCGGCCTTGGTCTCTGAAGCGGGCAGCGGATCGCACACGGCCACGAGTTCAGCCTCCGGATGGCGCTTCACCATTTCGGCGTGGCGCTTGCCGATGTGGCCGCAGCCCACCACGCCGAATTTGATCGGGGAACTCATGCCAGTCGCGCCACTTTTCCGCTGGCGAGGCGGTACCGCTGTCCACTCTCCGGACAGGTCGCTTCACCGTTCGTATCGAATTTCAACTTGTGGCCGAACTCGCTCATCCAACCCGTTTGGCGGGCGGGATTGCCCACCACGAGCGCATGGTCCGGCACTTCCTTGGTCACCACCGCGCCGGCACCGATGAAAGCGAATCGGCCGATGTCGTGCCCGCAAACGATGGTAGCGTTGGCCCCGATGGATGCCCCTTTTCTCACGAGCGTGCGAAGGTACTCCCCCCTGCGGTTCACGGCGCTGCGGGGGTTGATCACATTGGTGAACACCATGCTGGGCCCCAGGAAGACGTCGTCCTCGCACTCCACCCCGGTGTAGATGCTCACGTTGTTCTGCACCTTCACGTTGCGGCCCAGCTTCACCTCCGGGCTGATCACCACGTTCTGGCCGATGTTGCAGTTCTCCCCGATGACGCACCCGGACATGATGTGGCTGAAGTGCCAGATGCGGGTGCCTTCGCCGATCGTGCAGCCCTCATCGATGACGGCGGTGGGGTGGGCGGTGTAGGCGCTCATGGAAAGGGCCGCGAATGTACCGAAGTGAGCGTGTATCTTGGCGGGCAGCGCCAAGGCCTAGGCGCGTGTCTTTCCCCGAACACCATCGGTCATGCGGAAAACACTTCTCCTCGGTTCGTTGGTCGTTGCGTTGGCGGCAAATGCCCAACTCTGGTGCGCGCCCGGCGCGGTTTGGACCTATCGCTTCCAGGACTGGGGAGGCGGCTCCTCTGTGGACTACAGGACCGAGTACCGGTACGTGGGCGACACCCTCTACAACGGCATGCTGGCCCACCGGGTGGACCGGACATCGGCGGGTGTCGCGAACGGCCAGCCGGTCGGTGGCGGTACCTCGCCGACCTACGAAGCCGAGGCGGACGATGTCTTGTGGGTGTGGACCTCCGGTGAATGGGGTGGAGGATCCGGGTGGGACACCTTGTACTGGTTCGGTGCCGGAATCGGCGATCGCTGGTGGCCACCGGGACATCCGGCATCATGCCCGCCGTATGGTATGCTACAAGTGATGGACACCAGCACCCAGGTGATCGACGGCCTTCCGTTGGCCACGTTGCACATGGATGTGCTTGGCGAGGATGGACTCCCGTCGGGAATGCCCTTCGTGATACGGGAACGCCTCGGCTCCGTACCGCGCGCTCCCTTCATTTTCGATTGCGGCCTGGTCATCGATTATTTCGATGCCTCCTTCCTATGCTACAGCGACGACCAGATCACCACCCCCGGTGATGCGGCTTGTGGACTGACCATGGGTGTTCCGGTACAAGCGGAAATGACGGCGCCGATCAGCATCTGCCCGAACCCGGGCACCACAAGCTTCACACTCACCGACCTTGCGGGGCAGCGGGGCCGTGTGCGGGTGCTGGACGCGCAAGGCCGTACCGTTCCGGTCGGTATCAATACCGTTGGAGGCCGTGAAGTGTATGCTGAGATGCTCTGTCCGGGAAGCTACCTGGTGGAAGTGATCACGGACCGGGGCGAGCGAACGGTGCTGCGGTGGGTGAAGGAGTAGGCTCAGCCACATCATAACCCCGGTTGCCGCAGCATTGGTCGCACAGAATGTGTACGAGTTCCCATCCAGTTATCGATCACCGATGCGGCACTCTCTTGCAAGCGCGATTGGTTGAACGCCCTTGCGCTGCTTCAGCAGAGCGATGAGGAACACGCGCTCCCGCTACTGGACCGCGTGATCGCCGGGACTTGCCACCCGGAACCGGGCTTGGCCAAGGAGCTGAAAGGGAAGCTTTGAGACGGGTGATCCGGACACGTCAGGTCGGCCGGCCTGAACTTGGGTCGTATTCGTTACAAAATATGGTCGGATTTGGGCTGGATTTGTTACAAGACCGGCCAAATTTTGCCCCGTATCCGTAACAAAGGCAATCACTTGCTTTGACGTATTGTCCTTTCCGCGCTCGGCCCGTGGTTGAACGATCCCCGGTATAAGCCGCTCATTATCAGAGGCGCGGAGCAGGTCCGAAAGATCACCTTTGTTCGCCACGGCCCCCACCTGATCCTAGTCGAAGTGAAGTCCGGGCACCAAGGGCGCTTGCGCTCCCTCCACGAATTCGTTGATCGCGCACCGCACCCGTACGCCGTGCGCTACTACGCGGGCAAGCTCAGTGTGGAACGCCAAAAGACCCCCAAAGGCAAACCGTACATCCTGCTCAACCTGCCGTATTTCCTGGGCACACGGCTGCATGCGTATCTGGACTGGTTAAAGGATGAGCACCCGGCGTGAGGCCAGGTGATACACCGTTTATTTAAGCCGACCGTTTCAATTTACGGTCATGCTGAAACGCGCCGCCGGCTTTCCATACGGTGGTGGCATCACGGTATGCTCCCTGAAGACCGTGTGGAAGCACTTGGGCATTTGACCGGTCCGACGACTCACGCAGCCAGCTTCGATGGTCTTCCGCGACGTGCGGCATAGGCGGCTGCCACGATCACCACCGCCGCACCGCCCCACATCCATGGCCGCACCGGGCTGCGCTTCTTCAGTCGCACCGGCTCATTGTAACCGATCAAAATGAACGCCGCTCACTCGCTCGGCGGGGCATTGGGGTTTTCCTTGCGGTACCATCGCTTGGCCTCCGCCAACGCATCGGCCTTGCCCATACCCTCGGCGAGGTATTCGTAGAACTTCACCATGATCTCCTTGGTGGCGCGGTAGTCGGGTCTTTCGCCAAGTCGGCAGTGCGCCTTGAATTCGAAGACCCCGACCAGTGTGCGGTCCTGACCGATCCATGGCTGCTTGAGCATTCCACGAAGCTGGTATTGAACGATCTGAGGGCCATGCGCGAGTCGTACTGCCTTCCAGCGGCCGTGATCGTGATGGTTCCGATGCGCATTTACGTGCGCCTGAATGCCCCCTTTCTTTGTCTCCCTCACCATGTTGTCCATGTTCCCCATCTTGCCCGCTGCGTTGAGCGATCAGGACGATGTCCGAACTTCCATTTGAACACGGCGCCACGATGCTCCCGCGAGCGGCACAGGTGGGTCTTCTCCCGTGCCTCACACCGCATGGCCACCTGGTCCTGGTATCGTATGCAGACGAACCGCCACTGGACGATGAACGCTTGCTCGCACTGACCGAGGCCTTCTCACAAGGCGGCGCTCACGGCCTGCTTTTCTTGGTGTCGGATGCGGCGGGCAGTACATGGCCGCCCGCATTCGCCTTCTGGCGCGCGTTCGCCGGGCGCTTCCTCACCGCTGTTTGTGCGCGTCCGAGGACTGAAATGGATCCGGGCTTCCACGCCCCTGAGCCACCCGGAGAGGACGAACTGGCCCTGCTCGCGCATAGTGCGCCACTAATGCCCGGTGCCGAGTATTTGACAGTGGACACGCTGCATGTGCTGTGGAAGGAGCTTGGTGAAGTCTTCACCGCACGGCTGCGCGCGAGCGGCGATCCGCTCGACGCATTCCTCAAACGCATCGCGCCCGGCTGGAACCTGGTGGGCCGCGTACACTTCAACCTCGCCGAGAACCGCGCCGATCCGGAGACGCCCTTCGCCTTCATGGCCACCTACACCGGGCGGCTATCCGTGCATGGCAAGGCGCAACACCAGCCGCTGGGCCAGGCCTTGAACGAATTCGCCGGCAAGGCGAACACAGAACGTTTGCTTTCGCTCCTGCTTCCCGTGAAACGGGCTGCGGAGCGCTGCACCTGGCTGAAGCCGTTGGTGGAGGAAGGCGCGATCTACCACCCCCTGCGCTGGACTCCCGGTGAAGCCATGCAGCTGCTGCGCGATACGCATGAGTTGGAACAGGCCGGGGTTATGGTGCGCCTGCCGGCGGCGTGGAAGACCGGAAGACCCGCGCGGCCCAAGGTCAACGGCACCATCGGTTCGAAAGAGCCTTCGCGCGTGGGTGCCAACGCCCTGCTCGATTTCCGCATGAGCGTGAGCTTGGACGGCGAGTCGCTCACCGATGGGGAGGTCGCCGCGCTGCTCGCGGGCAGCGATGGGCTGGCCTACATCCGCGGCCAATGGGTGGAGGTGGATCCCGAACGGCTGCAACGCACCATGTCGCGCTTCGAGCAAGCCCAACAGTTAGCCCAACGCGACGGGCTCACTTTCGCTGAAGCCATGCGCATGCTCGCGGGCGCGGGCATTGCCGAAGGCGCCGAGGATCAAGAGACCATCGCCGATTGGGCCGACACAACGGCGGGGCCATGGCTGGGAGAGCTGCTGCGCGGTTTGCGATCACCCGAAGGTCTCGCTACCGTGGATCCGGGAAGCGCGTTGCGCGGCACCCTCCGCCCGTACCAGCAGACCGGCCTGCGTTGGCTGCATCTGCTTTCGCATCTGGGCCTTGGCGCCTGCCTGGCCGATGACATGGGCCTGGGCAAGACCATCCAGGTGCTTTCGCTTCTGCTCGTGCGCAAACGCGAGAACAAGTCGGCCGTTCCCAGCCTGCTCGTAGCACCCGCTTCGCTACTGGCCAACTGGGCGGCGGAGATCGACCGTTTCGCCCCGGGACTGCGCAAGCGCATCGCGCATCCTTCGGCCATGCCGGGCGATGAATGGCGCAGCCTCGATGCCCACAAGCTGAAGGGCGTCGATCTGGTGATCACCAGCTATGGCACCTTGCTGCGCGCGCCTTGGATCGAGAGCACCACGTGGGACCTGGTGATCATTGATGAAGCGCAGGCGATCAAGAACCCCGGCACCAAGCAGACTAAGGCGGTGAAAAAGGTGAAGGCCCACGCGCGCATCGCCCTCACCGGCACGCCCGTGGAGAACCGCCTCACCGACCTCTGGTCGCTTTTCGATTTCGTGAACCCGGGCCTGCTGGGTTCCTCCAAGCAGTTCAGCGCGTACGCCAAGGGCCTGGCCTCGGGCACCAACGCCAGCTATGCCCCGCTGCGCGAACTGGTGCGCCCCTACATCCTGCGTCGAATGAAGACGGACCGGTCGATCATCAGCGACCTGCCGGACAAGACCGAGATGAAAGCCTACTGCCAGCTGAGCGCGAAGCAGGCCGCACTGTACCAGAAGGCGGTGGATGAGCTGGCGGGAAAACTCCAAGAGGTGGACGGCATCCAACGGCGCGGACTCGTGCTCTCCTTCCTCATGCGCTTCAAGCAGATCTGCAACCATCCCTCGCAATGGCTGGGCGACAATACCTGGGCTGAGGAAGCCAGCGGCAAGTGGGCGCGCTTGCGCGCGATCGCCGAAACAGTTGCGTCCAAGCAGGAGAAAATGCTCCTCTTCACGCAGTTCCGCGAAACCACGGGCCCGCTCGCGGCCTTCCTCGGCGAACTCTTCGGCAGGCCCGGCCTGGTGCTGCATGGCGATACCCCGGTGAAGCAGCGCGGCGAACTGGTAAAGCGTTTCCAGAACGAGGACACGCTGCCGTTCTTCGTGCTCTCCCTCAAGGCGGGCGGTTCCGGCCTCAACCTCACCGCCGCCTCGCACGTCGTTCATTTCGATCGCTGGTGGAACCCCGCCGTGGAGGACCAGGCCACCGACCGCGCCTTCCGCATCGGCCAGAAGCGCAATGTGCTCATCCACAAGTTCATCTGCAAAGGCACCGTGGAAGACCACATCGACGAACTGATCGATTCCAAGCAGAAGCTCTCGCGCGCGTTGCTGCAAGGCGGGGCCGAGCTGGACATCACCGGATTGAAGGATGATGAACTGTTGAAGCTCTTCGCGCTCGACCTTAGCGCCGCCACAAACGACTGAAGCATGTCATTCTACAATTGGAAACCGTATGTGTCCGCTGCCGAACGCAAGCGCAAGGCGGAGCAGAAATTGCTGAAAATGAACAAGGGTGGAGCCGAACTCCAGCCGGTGCGGATCGAAGGCCAGAAGATCGCCACCACCTTCTGGGGCAAGGCCTGGTGCCAGAACATGGAACGCTACAGCGACTTTGACAGCCGGCTACCGCGCGGGCGAACGTATGTGCGCAACGGCTCGGTGCTCGATCTGCGGATCGAACCCGGAAAGGTGGCAGCCATGGTGAGCGGTTCGGACCTGTACCAGGTGCAGATCGCCCTGCAACCCGTTGAGGACGCGCGCTGGAAAGCCATCTGCAAGGACTGTTCAGGCTCCATCGATTCGTTGGTGGAACTGCTGCAAGGAAAGCTCTCCACGGCGGTGATGGAGCGCATCTGTCGGCCCGGCACAGGTCTCTTCCCCGCACCCGCCGAACTGAAGTTCAGTTGCAGCTGCCCCGACTGGGCCGATATGTGCAAGCACGTCGCAGCAGTGTTCTATGGCATCGGTGCGCGCTTGGACGAGCAGCCGGAACTGCTCTTCCTGTTGCGGCAGGTGAACGAGAAGGAACTGATCGCCAAAGCAGCGGCGCTGCCGGTGCCGGCGCCAGGGAAAGCCGCCAGGAACGTGCTTGTCAATGATGACCTGTCGGCGCTCTTCGGCCTGGAAATGGAGACGGCACCAGCTCACACTGAACCAGTATCAAAAGCAACGAGGATGGGGAAGGGCGAACAACAGGCATCGGTGCCGAAAGCGAAGCGCACCGCGAGAAAGGCTCCTGCGAGGAAGAAGGTGCCCGCCAAGGGTGCGACACCCAAGGGGCGAAGTGCCCTCGCGCCGAAGAAGAACGCGGTCAGCACAGCCAGGAAGGGCCGCAAAGCGTCCACAAGGACCGCCAAGAAGAAAACGAAGCCCGTGAAAGCGGGATGGGCCGAGGTCGTCATCACCGATCCGCTCGGACTTGCCGGCCGGGCTAAGGTGGTCGTGCTGCCGGGTGCCGTGCAGGTGGGCCGCAGCCCACGGAAGCCGATAGCGGCCAAGGTAGCCTCAGTTTCCGGAAAGCGGAAGAATTAGACACGTATCCGATCGATGCGGCATCGGTCTCATACGGCACCGACCCGGCCCGGATCGGAGGTATCCACCTCCTGAGGTAAAGATCCCTGGTTTTGCAACGCGCGAGCCACCCGCCTGAGCATATCGCCATCCACTCTCCCCTCCGTATTCCATCGCACGTTGCCGAACCACTCCTTCGCATCCGCCAACGCCATCCCGTACCGCTGGGCCACCATCTCCGGCGCGCTCGTTTTTTCCATCAGTCCTCGTGCCTGGTCGCGCACCACGTTCATCAGGCGTTGAACAGCATCACCGTGTTCTTCGAGCACCTTGTTGCGAGCCACCACCACGAAACAGGGCCAGCTCGGCCGGTATTCGTCCACACGGCGCAGCGTTCCCGCATGCACGTGCGAGGCCGTGATGAACTTCTCCCACAGAAAGATCGCGGGCTTCGGTTCCTGCAACCGCTTCACCGCACCAGCGAGGTCGTTCACCACGATAAGATCCTTCTCGGCGAGTTCCCAGCCGCGTTCCCTTGCGTAGGCCAGCGACATCAAGTGGGATCCAGAGTTGAAACGGCTGATCGCGAAGGGCACGCCCCGAAGGTCATCGGGTGACCGGAGTGCCGTGTGCGCGCCGATATGCACCCCCCAGGTCAGCGGAGTATTCACGAAAGGCGAAACGATCCGGCTCGGGTTGCCGCAGAGGATGTCCCTTACCGCGCCCTCGGTGACCAGCACCGCCAGATCGATCGCCCCTTTGCGCAAGAGTTCGCACATCGCGCCGGTGCCCTGGGGAACAGTGCGCCACTTCAATGCGATCTTGGCACGTATGAATGAGCGACGCTCAAGGCCCAGGTGCCAAGGCAGGTTGTACGGCTCTGGAACGCCAGCGATGCGAAGCGTGGTCATCCGGAACGGCGCCGTGAAACGATCCCGCTGCGGGTCATGGAACGCTTGCCATGTACCACGGCGATGATCACCAGGTGCGCGCGACTCTTCACCCAGTGGATGATCCGATAACGCCCGTATGCGATCTCCCGGATCCCCGGGTCCCCGACTTCCATGACAACATGCCCGATCATGGGCTGCTGCTCCAGGGTCAGAACCTTGTCGTAGATACCCCGTTCGGTCTGCTCGGCATAGTAGGGGCTGCTTTCCGCGATGTACGCACTGATGGCGTCCAGATCCTTCCGGGCCCGTTCGGTCCAGCTTACTTGGACCATTTGGCGTCGATGTGCGCCTTCATGGTCAGGGAGGTCAGCACGCGACCTGCCTTGGCGTCCGACAGACCTTCCTCGATCTTTTGGAGCAGGACGATGCGCTCGATCAATTCGTCGGCATCAAAACGTTCCGGCAGCTCCTTCAACGACTTGAGGACAGCCCGTTTGCTCAAACCCCTGCGTGTCGTGCTCATGGCCCGAATATAATATCCTCCTGTCGCTACTTCCGCACGTACCCCTCGAAGGTGTTGTGGTCCTTCTCGTGGAGTTCCTTCGGAGAAAGGCTCTTGAAGTAGTCGTACGTGATCTTCAGCCCTTCGGCACGCGACACCTTCGGTTGCCACTTCAGTATTTTTTTCGCCAGGGTGATGTCCGGCTGGCGTTGCATCGGGTCGTCCTGCGGCAGCGGCTTGTACACCAGCTTTTGCTTGGTGCCCGTGAGTTTCACGATCTCCTCGGCGAACTGTTTGATCGTGATCTCCGCAGGATTGCCGATGTTCACCGGGCCCGAGTAGTCGCTCTTCAGGAGGCGGTAGATGCCCTCGATCAGATCGTCCACGTAGCAGAAGCTGCGGGTCTGGTTGCCCTTGCCGAAGATGGTGAGGTCCTCACCCCGCAGGGCCTGACCGATGAAGGCGGGGAGCACACGGCCGTCGTTCAAGCGCATGCGCGGGCCGTAGGTATTGAAGATGCGCACCATGCGTGTTTCCAGACCGTGGTAGGTATGGTAGGCCATGGTGATGGCCTCCTGGAAACGTTTGGCCTCGTCGTACACGCCACGCGGGCCCACGGTGTTCACATGGCCCCAGTAGTCCTCCGTCTGCGGATGCACCTGCGGATCACCGTACACCTCGCTGGTGCTGGCCACCAGGATGCGCGCTTTCTTCTGCAGGGCGAGGCCCAGCAGGTTGTGCGTGCCCAGAGAGCTCACCTTCAGCGTCTGGATCGGGATCTTCAGGTAGTCGATGGGGGAGGCGGGGCTTGCGAAGTGCAGGATGTACTTCAGTTGGCCGGGGACGTGCACGTATTTGCTCACGTCGTGATGGTAGAACTCGAAATCGCTGCGCTTGAACAGGTGCTCGATGTTCTTCAGGCGCCCGGTGATCAGGTTGTCCATCCCGATCACATGGTAGCCTTCCTTCAGGAAGCGATCACAGAGGTGTGAGCCGAGGAAACCGGCGGCCCCGGTGATGAGTACGC
Organism: Bacteroidota bacterium; assembly: GCA_018267155.1. Taxonomy (GTDB): domain Bacteria; phylum Bacteroidota; class Bacteroidia; order Flavobacteriales_F; family PHOS-HE28; genus PHOS-HE28. Next base: position 11,774 of record JAFDZE010000107.1, read on the forward strand.
GCTCCTTGGCCGTGGCGGCCTTGCCCTTCCTGGCGGGACCGGTCGGCTTCGTGGTCTTGGCGGGTGCTTTCTTCTTTGCCATGGATCAGGTCGGCCCGGTGGGGTCGACGGTACATTGTTATCCGTTCACCACGTTACGGCCGATGCTCACGTATGTGAAGCCCTTCTCTTTCATGGTCTCCAGCTCGTACAGGTTGCGGCCGTCAAAGATCACCGGTCGCTTCAGCGCGCCTTTCACGCGGTCCATGTCGGGGTTGCGGAATTCGCTCCACTCGGTGCAGAGGATCAGGGCATCGGCGCCCTTCAAGGCGTCGTACTCGTCGGTGGCATAGCGGATACTGTCGCCCTTGAGCTTCTTCACGTTGTTCATGGCCTCGGGGTCGAACGCGGCCACGGTCGCACCGGCGGCGAGCAGCGCATCGATCATGTACAGGGCGGGCGCCTCGCGGATATCGTCGGTATCGGGCTTGAAGGCCAGGCCCCATACGGCGAAGTGTTTCCCCTTGATCGGGTCGTTGTAATGCTTCAGGATCTTCGGCATGAGCGCGGTCTTCTGGTCCTCGTTCACCTGCATCACGCTTTCGATGATCCGGAACCGGTAGCCGGCCTCAACGCCGCTCTTGGCCAGGGCCTGCACGTCCTTCGGGAAGCACGACCCGCCGTATCCGATACCTGGGAACAGGAAACGTTTTCCGATACGACCGTCGCTGCCCATGCCGATGCGCACCTTGTCCACGTCGGCGCCCACGGCCTCGCAGAAGTTCGCGATCTCGTTCATGAAGGTGATCTTGGCGGCGAGGAAAGCATTGGCGGCGTACTTGGTGAGTTCCGCGCTGCGTTCATCCATGAAGATGATGGGATTGCCCTGGCGTACGAAGGGTTTGTAGAGTTCCTCCATCAGCTTGCGGGCCCTTTCGCTCTCCGTGCCCACCACCACGCGGTCGGGCTTCAGGAAATCGTCCACGGCGAAACCTTCGCGCAGGAACTCCGGGTTGCTCACCACGTCGAAGTCCACCTTGGCGTACTTCTTCACCTCGGCCGCCACCTTCTCCGCCGTGCCCACCGGAACGGTGCTCTTGTCCACAAGCACCATGTAATGGTCCATCAGCTTGCCGATGTCAGCCGCGGCCTTCAGCACGTAGCTCAGGTCGGCGCTGCCGTCCTCGCCAGGGGGTGTGGGCAAGGCGAGGAAGACGATCTGGGCCTTTTCCAGGGCCTCCTCGAGCTTCGTGGTGAAGTGGAGGCGGCCCTGGCGGATGTTGCGCTCGAAGAGCACATCGAGGTGCGGCTCGTAGATGGGCACCTTGCCGGCCTTCATCATGCTCACCTTCTCCTCGTTGATGTCCACACACACGACGTGGTTGCCGGTCTCGGCGAAGCAGGTGCCGGTGACCAGCCCTACGTATCCTGTTCCAACTACTGCTATGTTCATCTGTCGGGGCGACACTCACGTCGCCCGGTATTTTGATGGTTGTTGTGCACTTGGGCCCTCGCTGGTCGTTGAATAGGCGACATGGACGTCGCTCTTACGCGAAATAGCCAACCACCGTGGCGGTGATGTGCACGAGTTGATCGTTGTCCAGTTCGGTGCTCATGGGCAGGCTCAGCACCTCGTGCGTGAGCTGTTCCGTTACCGGCAATGAGCCCTCGGGAAAGCGATCGCTCCGATAGGCGTTCTGCAGATGGCAGGGCACGGGGTAGTAGATCATGGCGGGTACGCCGTTCGCCTCGAGGTGCTTCTTCAAGTCATCGCGATGGCCACCCGTGATGCGCA
>JAFDZE010000107.1:13704-29952 GCA_018267155.1 Bacteroidota bacterium
GCAGGATCGCGGCCTGCATGCTGTCCAACCGGCTGTTCACGCCCACCACCTCGTGATAATAGCGCGTATCGCTGCCGTGGTTGCACACACGACGCAGCTTCGCGGCGAGTTCATCATCATCGGTGAAGATCGCCCCGCCATCGCCGTAACAACCGAGGTTCTTGCTGGGGAAGAAACTGGTACTGGCCACATGACCGATGCTGCCTGTCCTTTTCCGGATTCCGTCCTGGAAGGTGTACGTGGCACCGATGGCCTGCGCATTGTCCTCGATCACGAACAGGCCATGCTTCCGGGCGATGGTCATGATGGCATCCATGTCCGCCGACTGCCCGAAAAGATGAACGGGCACGATGGCTTTTGTCCTCGGGGTGATCTTTCGTTCAATGTCGGCCGGATCCAGGTTGAAGGTGCCCGGCAGCACATCGGCGAACACGGGGGTGATGCCCAGCAGGCCCACCACCTCCACGGTGGCCACAAAGGTGAACGAGGCGGTGATCACCTCATCACCCGGCTTCAGATCCAGGGCCATCATGGCGATCTGCAGGGCTTCCGTGCCGTTGGCGCAGCCGATCACGTGCTTCGAGCCGTTCCAAACGGCCAGCTCCTGCTCGAAGGCCTTCACGGCCGGGCCATTGATGAAGGTGGCAGTGTCGATCACCTGGGCAATGGCGGCGTCCACCTCGGACTTGATCCGCTGGTACTGGCCTACCAGGTCGACCATTTGAATGGGCTTCATCACGCGCGCTGTTTCCATGGTTTTTTCGCGGCGCGAAGATATCCGCCTGTGGACCCCGGCCTCGCCATGGCAGAAGCGACTTTCCATTGGACCGTGCCGAGCCCGGGCCGCGCTACTTTAGGCCCCGTATGTGCCGCTACCACCATGCTCTCCTGTTCACCGTCCTTGTTGCGGCGGCCCCCTGCTACGCGCAACACGGCATCCGGGATACGTCCATCACCATTGTACCGGTCAGCCTGAGCTACGCCTACCAGGTGCCGCAAGGCGACATGGCGCTGCGCTTCGGCAACAGCAACAGCATTGCCCTGGGTGCCGGGGTGAAGTTCAAGAGCAACTACTTCGTCGGGGCCGAAGGCTCCATGATCTTCGGTAACAAGGTGAACGAGAGCGGCATGCTCAGTCAGCTCATCGCCGACAACGGCGACATCGTGGACCAGGACGGCAAACCCTCGGCGGTACTGCTTTACGAGCGCGGCTGGACGGCCATGCTCACGGCGGCCAAGGTGATACCCGTGGTGGGTCCCAATCCCAACAGCGGCATCCTGCTGAAACTCGGCGGCGGCTACATGCGCCACAAGGTGCGGGTTGAAACACAGAACAACACCGTGCCCGCATTGGAGGGCGAGTACCTGAAGGGCTACGACCGGTTGACCGCCGGGCCCGCGGGCCTTTTCTTCGTGGGCTACCAGCATCTGGGCAACAACCGCTTCATCAACTTCATGTTCGGCTTCGAGGTGATGCTCGGTTTCACGCACCACCTGCGACCGTACAACTTCGACAACGGGCGTACCGACGATGGCATGCGGGTGGACGGGCTGTACGGACTGCGGGCCGGATGGATCCTGCCGATCTACCGCCACGCCGACGACCGAATTTACTACCGCTGATGCCCTTCGCGTACGATCTCGCGGTCGGCGCGTATCATGCGGCGGTGCGTGCCGCTGCACCGTTCAACACCAAGGCGCGCGCGTGGGTGGCGGGCCGGGAAGGCTTGTGGGACCGGTTGGAGGCGCGCAAGGAGCAACTGCGTGGTTGCCTGTGGATGCATTGCGCCAGCGTGGGCGAGTTCGAACAGGGAAGACCGGTGCTGGAGGCGATCAAGGCCGCACATCCGGAACTGCCGGTGCTGCTCACCTTCTTCAGCCCCAGCGGCTATGAAGCCCGGAAGGACTATCCGCTCGCGACGCATGTGGACTATCTACCACCGGATTCAGCGGAGAACGCCGGAAGACTCGTGGATATGGTCGGCCCGCGTGCCGCGATCTTCGTGAAGTACGAGTTCTGGTATCGCCATCTGCGAGCACTGAAGGAACACGGTGTTCCGGTATTCCTGGTGAGCGGTATTTTTCGGCCGGACCAGCCTTTCTTCAAGTGGTACGGAGGCGCGTGGAGGAGGATGCTCGGTTGTTATGCGAGGATCTGCGTGCAGGATGAAGCCTCGAAGGACCTGCTCGCGGGTGTCGGCATCACGAACGTCACGGTGACCGGCGACACGCGGTTCGATCGGGTGGCGGTGATCGTCGGGGAGAACCACGAGCTTGATGAGGCGGCTCGATTCCGGAACAGCGGGGACCGCCCCGTTCTCGTCTGTGGAAGCACCTGGCCCGCGGACGACGATCTGATCCGGACGGCATGCGCGGGCCTCGGGGGTCGACGCCCGCTTTTCATCGTAGCTCCTCATGAGCTGTCAGCCCCTGGTCTTGATGAATTGCGGCCGAAGTATGCCAAGCGCTACCGGAATTGGAGCGATGAGCACTTCCCGGATGATCTTGAAGCCCTGATCGTTGACCGCATGGGTCTGCTCGCAAGCCTGTACAAGTATGGCGACATCGCCTACGTGGGTGGCGGCTTCACCGATGGGATCCACAGTCTGCTCGAAGCGGCGGCCTGGGGTAAGCCCGTGATCTTCGGGCCGAAGCATACCAAGTTTGCCGAGGCGAAAGGATTGATCGATGCGGGCGGCGGCTTCCAAGTGCGCAACGCCGACGACCTGCGTGCGGTGCTTGATCGGTTGCTCGGTGATGCGGATGCGTTGGCCAGGGCGGGCGAAGCGGCCGGGAAGTATGTGCGCGAAAGGGTAGGGGCTACGGAGCGGGCGGCCGGGCAGATACTCGGAAGGATCGGTTAGCCCGTCAGTCTCGCAGCTTCTTGTTCTCCCTGTGCCGCAAGGCATCGCGCTTGGTGCGCTTCTCGAATTTGCGGTCAAAGGCCCCCTGAAGGTCGGTATCGGTCTGGTTGGCGAGGCACAGGACCACGAAGAGCACGTCGGCCAGTTCTTCGCCCAGGTCCTTCGACCGGTCGCTGGTCTTCTCGCTCTGTTCGCCGAAGCGCCTCGCCATGATGCGGGCTACTTCGCCCACCTCCTCGGCGAGGATGGCCATGTTGGTCAGCGGGTCGAAATAGCGCACACCGTGCGTGTGGATCCACTGATCCACCAAACCTTGGAGAATTATCAGCGGAGGCGTACAGGGAGCGGGAACTTCTCTGGTTTTCAGGGCCATGCTGGGTAGGCGTTTGTACAAAGGTGTGGTCCGTCCGGTCATTACGGTGAACTTACTGGGACGGTGACAAGGATCCGGTCGGTGCATTGGTCGGAGAGTGAAAGGGTGCGAGGGCGAAAACCGCATCCCTCGCACTCTTGCACTCTTTCACCCCCTCAACAAAAGAACCACCCCGGTACCGCTTCTTCATCACCGTCCAAGTAACGGTGTTCGTGTATCGCGTGAACGGGCAGCGAGGGCCTGAGCGCCTCGTATGCTTGAACGGTGCCCCGGTGTGCGCGTGAGCTGCGGCGATCCCCGGTACGATGCACGATGCGTGAGGGGCTGATCCCCTTGTTGCGGGCGACAGGCCGTAGGCGCAGGCGGTCCATGTGCATGTGGCGATCGGCATCCAGAGTGGGGATTTCCGCCGAGGATCCCGCATGGCCGGAAGTGTGCGCGTGCGAAGTGGATCCTCATCCCCAATGTTCTTGTCATCTTCGCGAATGTGATCATGCGCTGGTTCTTCCCGATCGTGCTTGGTGGCCTCATCTGTCCGCAGCTGGCCGCCCAGGCGTTGCGCTTCCAGCAGATCACGACCGAACAAGGCCTGAGCGACAACGCGGTCACCTGCGTTTTCGAGGATCGCGCAGGCTTCATTTGGATCGGCACGCAGCGCGGGTTGAACCGGTACGATGGCCAGCGTGTCGAGACGTTCACGTCGCAAGAGAACGGCCCCCGCGGTGTGAAGATCAGCTCCATCGCCGAGGATGCGCGTGGTGATCTTTGGATAACAACGGTCGATGGTGGTCTGTCCCGGCACGATCATGTGACCGACCGGTTCGTCCAATTGCCGCACGACTCGCTGAACGTTCGCAGTCCTCCCACGGACGAACTGAACCACGTGCTCGTGCTGAACGATTCCGTGCTGGTGCTCAGCTCACGCGGTAAGGGGGCGATCTGGTATCATTTACGGAATGGTACGCTGCTCCGTCGAGGTTTCCGGGAGCCCGTGACCAACGCGCAAGGTGACACCATTCTTTCCATGGCCGACCATTGGGTCCATGCCGCCTTCAGGCTCGACGAACGGCGATTGCTTCTCACCATGTTGGCATCATCAGGACCATGCATCGTTGATGCGCTCACCGGTGAGCGTACCGCACTGCTCGCAAATGCGGGCCTCGTTACCCATGCGACGCTGAGCGACAGCGTTCTGTTCATGGGTGGCTGGTCACCGGGCCTGTTCCGTGCCCGGCCCGACTCTTCGTTCACGGTGGAGCGCTTCCCGATCGAGGATGAGATCACCGCGATCATCCCGTGGGATGCGCAACGGCTTCTCCTGGCGACCAAAGTGGGCGGCTTGTTGTGCGTCGGCAAGGACGGTACGGTACTCGAACGGTACCAGCACACCCGCCATGATGCTTCCTCATTGCTGAGCGACCGTGTCACCTGCCTGTTGCGCGACAGGGCGGGGGATCTCTGGGTGGGCACGACGAAGGGCCTCAGCGTGTTCGCGCCATCGGTCTGGCGCTGTGAGGCCATCCCGCTGATCAACGCGGACCGTGCAGGTGACCTCGAGTTCCATGCGGTGCAACAGGATGACGATGGCACGGTCCGCATCTCCACCTCCAAAGGATTCCTGCTCGTCGACCCGGTTTCGCGGAAGAGGAGGCTGGTTGAATTGTTCCAAGACGGTCTGCCCCTGGAATTGACCGGACTTTTCAGAACAGCTCCAGATGAGTTTTTCGCCGGGACGGAGACCGGGATCTTCCGCTATGATCCACGCCGCGAGCGCATACTTCGCCGCTCCGGAACTGGTCGATGGGAGAGTGACCATGCCAACACCATGTTCCAGACTCGCGCGGTCTGGTCGGATACGATCGGCGGCCAAGCTGTGATCATTTGCGGTGCCTTGGGTTATGGCCATATCGCCCTTGATCGAACGTCTGGCGAACTCCTTGGCGACTGGGTTGATCACAGGGACGAGGCCGGCACGATGATGCTTCGCACCACGCTGCGGGATGCGCATGGCACGTACTGGTCCGCCACGGCTGGCGGCGTGGTACGTTGGAGGCCCGTTGCCATGGGGTCAGGGCCGAACGGGACCGTTTTCAGTACGCGAGCGGCCGTTGACCATCGCCTTCCTGGTGACGACGCACAGGGCCTGGCCGTCGACGGCGATACGGTATGGGTCGCCTTGCGCGACGCCGGACTGGCGAGCATCGTGGACGGCCACGCTCGCGCACATCCACCTCCGGTACACATGCCGCATGATATGCTCGGGGTAACGGTTGATACCGACGGGCGTGTATGGTGTACGACCGGGAACGGTCTTTTACGGTACGATCCGCGCACGAACGGCTGGCTCCATGTCCCGGTGAATGATGGCCGGGAATTCCGCCAACTGAGCACGTGCATCACCACCCTGCGCGATGGGCGCATCGCATTCTGCGCGGATGACCACCTGCTGCTCATCGATCCAAAGGCCTATAACGAACTGCCGGAGCTGCCCGCACCACGGATCGTGCGGATCAGCAACACCTGGGGTTCCCTGGAGGTCGATGCGGAGCATCGGCTCGAACTTCCGTTCCGCAACAGCGGATTCGACGCCATGGTCACGGCGTTGCAACCCGTGGGCGCGGCACCGCTCACATTCCTGTACCGATTGGATGATGAAGGAACGGCGCACCGGGAAGTGGGCGCGCGTGAGCCATTGCGCTTTTCCGGTGTGGCTGTGGGCACGCATCGTCTGCTCGTTCGCGTGCGTGACGCGTACGGGCGCGAGGGCCCTGAGTATCCGCTCCTCACGGTCACCGTGATCGGTCCGTTCTGGCAGCGGTGGTGGTTCTTCCTTATCGTGCTCGGGGCGGGTGCGCTCGGCATGTATCTCGTTTCGCGTTTCCGTCTGCGGCAGCGGGCCAGGCTGCAACACGTGCGCGACCGGATCGCCCGTGATCTGCATGACGACATCGGCAGCACGCTCGGAAGCATCAGCTTCTATAGTGAGGCGCTCAAGCGGAAACTCAGCGATACCGACGACATCATGGCCCGGCAGATCACCGATCGGATCGGGGCGTCCTCCCGTGAGATGATCGATCAGATGAACGACATCGTCTGGAGCGTGGATCCGAAGAACGATGATGCCGGGGCACTGAGCGAACGCCTGCGGGCGTTCGCCAGTGACCTGCTGGCCGCGCGCGGCATCGCGCTCGATTTCCGTGCGGACGAGGGTGTCAATGAGCGCAAGCTTTCCGCTGAACAGCGCAGGAACGTTTTTCTGATCAGCAAGGAGCTGTTGCACAACACGGTGAAGTATGCTGACGCACGCCAGGTGAACATCATGCTTGCGACCGCAGGACGTTCATTGGAGTTGACGATCGGTGATGATGGAAAGGGCTTCGATCCGGACAACACCGACAGCTACGACGGCAATGGCCTGCCGAACATGCGCGCGCGGGCGGCCGCGGTCGGAGCGGAGTTCACCATCGACAGTGCGCCCGGCAAGGGAACGCGCGCGCGCATCGTGCTCGCGCAGCAGGTGTTCACCCCCCGTTCTGGGGATTGATGCGGCCAGGACCGCGGGTAGTTTTGCCGGACCTCCCGACCCCGCACTCGCCAGGCCATGCGCACCATCCACGTCGCGCTGTTCGATGACAGCAAGCAGATCCGCGATTCGCTGGGCACGCTGCTGAGCACCACTCCGGGCATCGGTCTTTGCGGCTGCTACCCGGATGCGGTGAACGTAACGGCGAAGGTCGCGGCGTGCAAACCGGACGTGGTGCTCATGGACATCGACATGCCTGGCGTGAACGGGATCGATGCGGTGCGCACCCTGCACGCGGAGCGGCCGGAGCTGCCGATCATGATGCTCACCACCTTCGCCGATGAGGAACGCATTTACGACTCATTACGGGCGGGAGCAGTGGGCTACCTGCTGAAGAACAACGATCCGGGCGCGGTGCTCGACGCCATCCAGGAGGTGCACGCTGGTGGCGCCCCCATGACGCCGAGCATCGCACGCAAAGTGATGCTGCATTTCCAAAGGCCTGAAACGACCACGGAACTGCCCGACGTCGGCCTGAGCCCGCGCGAGAAGGAAGTACTCACCGCGCTGGTCGACGGGTTGAGCTACAAGATGATCGCCGAGCGGTTGGGGATCAGTTTCGAGACGGTGCGCAGCCACATCAAGAAGATCTACGAGAAGTTGCACGTGCACAACAATGCGGAGGCCGTTGCGAAGACCTTGAAAGGACGGTTGCTGGGTTGAGCGATCATCGCTTCCGCCACCACCAGAGGATCAGCCCGGCGGCCCCCAGCCCACCGAGCACCCACCACAGGACATGGCCCGTTCCACTCAGGCCTTCGATGGGTGCCGTATCGCCCACCACCACCAGGCCGGCCCAATACGAGGGGCGCGCGAGTTCATCACCGGCGCCATCGAGGTGGTCGAGCTTGGCGCGGCGCAGGGCCATGTGTTTCGGCATCCCATCGGACAGGTATCCATAGAAGCGGGTGATGATGTCGGAACTCGTTTTTTCGTCGATGCTCCACAACGAGGTGATCAGGCTGGGACAACCGGCGTACGCGAAACTGTAGCCCAGCGATCGCGCACCCTCGCCCGCTTCGGCGGTGCCGATACCGGTTTCGCAGGCGGTGAGCACGGCGAGTTGTGCGGACAGGTCCAGCTCGTAGATCTCATATGCGTGGAGGTAACCGTCCCCCTCGGCATCCTCGCCCGCGCCATCCTTGCCGAGGACGAAGCGGGAGTACATCGGCGAGTTGCTGTTCAATTCGGCGTGGGTACCCATGTGGAGAATGCCGTAACCGGTCGCCAGGCCGCGGAAATGCTTCTCGCTGGCATCGGTGCCGGTCATCACGCGGGCTGAAAGCGTGCGGCCGAGTTCTTCCGCGGCCATCAGGGCGAAGGGTTGTCGCACATAACCGAGGAAGTTCCGGTCCACGTCGGACCGATCACCGTAGCCTTCGATATAAGCCTGTTTCATCTCATCACTGAACCCCGGGGCGAACGCGAGGACCTTGTTCGACCGTGTCCGGTGGAGGTCCGCGAATTGTACGGAGGTGGTGGCACTCAGGAGGTAGGCGATGGCGTGCTTCCGGATGAGCATGTGGCGATCGGGCCGGTCGGATCCCGGATCCTCGAACAGGAGTACCTCGAAGTTGAGGGCTTGCAGTTCGCCATCGGGCACGATCAGGAGTTCCTCGTTGTGCAGCAGGTCCGCAACGGGCCGGAATACCTGATCGTACAGGGCGCGGGACAGCCGGACGAAGGATCCCTGGTCGTTCTGCCGGATGGAGGTGCCCAGCGCCCGGGTCTTCTCGGCGATATCCTTCCGGGATGTGCGAACGAGCAGGGCGGTATCGCTGTGCACCGCCAGCATGTACAGGTGTTCGCCCGCGAAAGCGTAAAGCAGAAGGTCGCGTTGCGGCGTGACCAGGTGTGCGCGCAGCTCGGCCAGACCGATGACCGGTTCCTGGTAGCGCAGGGCGAAATAGCCCGGATGGTCCTTCCGCAGGTCCTCGATGAACGCCGCGAGTTCGTGTTCGTGCTTGTCGAGGTTCGTGGCGGATGCGCGGTCATCGGCATCCACCTTCATGCTGGAGAGCAGTTCCTGTTCGCGCGCGATGATGCTGTCCGGAACGCCCGCGAAGCGGATGCCCGCGAAGGCGTTCAACCGGTTCTTGAGCAGGGTGGAGCGGTCGGCTTCGGCCAGGTGGAGGAAACGTTCGATCCCCGCGTTGGAAGGGGAGGCGCTGTATGCATCGTAGGCCACGTCCATGGCCAGGTCGAAGAGCCGTTGTTGCACCCCGATGAGCAGGAGTTTGGAGTGCTCATCATGGAGTGCCGCCTTGTTGCGGGCCAGGGCGTTGATGGCTGGATCGAGGCCGGCGTCCTGGTCCAGGGCCCGGGGTGCTTCGCCCAGGGCACGGGCCGCACGGATACGCCAATAGGTCGCGTCGGGCAGGATATGTGGATCGGGAAAGGTGCGTAACGATCCCGATCGTGCGGCTTGGACGCGATCATCCACGATGGCCAGAGCGGACTGTGCGTAGCGCAGGCAGGCACCCGGGTCGCCCGCTTCCCAGGAGAGTTCCGCCAGCCGCGTGTCCACCCCGGCCACCTGGTAATGCAGGCTGTCATAGATGTTCACCAGGATGAGGCGCGCGGCCAGAAGGTCCTGCAGTGCATCCGCGAACCGGCCGGCGCCGCTGTGCATGGTGGCACGGCTTTGCAGGGTCTGTGCAAGCAAGGCATCGGTGGACTGGTCGGTGTTGGCCCTGCCCGCAGCGATGCTCAGGGTGAAGAGGGAGTCAGCACGGGTGATGAGGCCCTGTTGCCTCGAAATGTCACCCAGGCGTGAAGCGGCACGGATGTACTCCTCGCTCGTGCGTCCGAATTTGCGTTCACAAGCGGCCAGGTAGGTCCGCGTGAACGTCTCGGCCTTGGTCAGTTCGCCGATGCTCAGTTCCAGATCGGCCTGGCGGTCCTTGATCACGAGCAACTGCGGATCGTCGGGTTCGAGCACGGCGCTCCGATCGCGCCAGGCCAGGTCCATCAGTTCGCGCGCCTTGCCATGATCGCCCAGTTGGTGGTACACCGTGGCCAGGTTCAGGTACGTGCGCGAGCGGTTCACGATGGCCTCATCACGGTTCATCGGGTCGGTGGCCTTGGCGATCACGCGGTCGCTGTACTGCAAACTGGTGTTGTAGTATTTTTTGGCCCGGTTGAAGTCGCCCGCGTTCTGCCAGAGCACGCCGAGGTTGCCGTAGGTGCTCACCTTGCGTTCCAGGATGACCGGATCCTCGCCGTCGCCCAGCTTGTCGAGCGCTTTGAAATAATACCGTTCGGCATCGCGTATGCGGCCCAGGTGCCAGTTGGCCACTCCCGCCGCGGTCCAGCTTTCGGCCCATTGCGCGGCGGGGATGCTGTCGGCCTTCTCGTACACGGCGATGGCGGCGAGTGCCCAGGCGGCCGAGTTGCGGTATTCGCCCAGCACGCTGTGGTCGAAGGCCAGGTATTGCCGGGCGCGGCCCCGTTGTGCGGGTGGCATGGTGGGGTCGGCATCGGCCACGGCCACGGCCATCGAGTCCACCCGGGCGCATTGCCCCGGTTCCCCGATATCATAATAATACCAGCTCAGGTCGAAGAGCGCTTCCAGCTGGTGCCGGGGGATCGCGCGCCGCATCACCAGTTGGAGAATGCGCTCGGCGGCAGCGGCGCCAGCGGCGGGGTTGTGCACCTTGCGGTAGGCCCGGCCGTACGGGTACAGGTACTTGTGGAGCGAATCCTGCCAGGTGGTCCCCGCGGCCGCCTTCAGTTGCGCATCGATCTCGCGGATGGTCTCCGCGTAGCGTTCGGCCTTGTACAAGGCATTGATGCGGGCGTGGTTGCGGGCGAGCGGATCCTCGTGCTGGGCCGTGGCCAGCAGGCCCGAGAGGAACGCTGTGAAGAAGAGGGCGAGCCGTGTCAGCCGGGAAGCTGCGCCAGAATGGCCCGCACGCGTTCGCCGTAGGTCGCATCGTGCTCCAAGCCCAGTGTACGGGCCTCGGAGGTGCGCCCATCGTGTACGAAGGCCAGGAAGAGGTACCACTGCGCGCGATGGTGGAAGGCCGAGGCAGGGCGGTCCACCAAAGGTTTCAGCAGCGGTATCGCCTGCTTCGGGTTCCCATCGGCCAGCCATGCGCTGGCAAGGTAGTAGTCCAAGGTGTCGTTGGCCTTCATCCGTTCATGCAGTGCGGTCCATTTGGCCCGGGCCTCGGCATAGTGCCCCAGTTTGTAGGCCACCATGGCATCGGCGAAGTCGATGTTGTTCGTGGTGCCCATGGCCACCGGCAGGCCGGGATCGGGAACGAACTGCTCGGCGTAGAGTGCCTCGTTCAGCGATGGCCGGGTGACCCACCAGATGATGCCGCTGGCAACGGCGGCCAGCACGGCCGCGTATTTCAGGTAGCGCAGCCCGCCATGGTTCTTCTGCTCCCGGATGCGTTCTTCCCGGGCCACATCGTTCAGCAGGCGCATCACGCCGCCCAGTTCCACCGCCTGGATGTTCTCGCGTTCCAGGTCCACTTCGGCGCGCAGGTCGGCGTCGGTGGCGAGGCGCAGTTCGAATGCCGCGCGCTCGTTCTGCGGCATGCGCTCGAGCACGTACGCCTCAATAGTCTCGAAGGTCGGCCGGTCCAGGGTGCCCTCCTTCATGATGCCTCGCTGTTTTCGCCACGGATGGCCGAGCGGAAGGCGCGCAACTTCATCATGCAGCGGTATTTGATCGTTCGGATGCTCTCTTCCTCCACACCCATGCTGGCCGCGATGGTGGCCAGGTCCTTCCGTTCGTAGTAGAACTGGTCCAGGATGGCGCGGCACTTGTCGTCGAGTTTCTCGTACACACCGCGCAGGCGTGCGATGCGATCCTCGATGTCGTCGGGCGCGTCGCTGGTGGGGCCGAGCACCTGGTCGTTATGCACCACTCTCATGTGCTTGTGCGCTGCGGACCGGACCACGTCCAGCCATTTGTTCTTCGCCACCCGGAAGAGGAATCCGCCGGGGCCGTTCTCCGTTCCCATGGTGAGCCGGCCTTCCTTGGCGCTCATCCACAGCACGATCACGGCCTCCTGGAAAATGTCCTGTGCATCGCTTGGCCGGCCGCTGTTCTGGAGCACGAACTGCCGGATCGCCGGGAAATGCGTCTTGTACAAGGACCGCATCAGCACCGGATCGTTGCGTCGCAACCCGTCCAGCCAAGCGGTGTCCTGTTCGGGGCGCGTCCCCGTGTCGAGCTGGGCCATGCGAAGGTGCGTGGCAGCGAATATCGACAAACCGGTCGGTATGGTACATGACTTTGAGCATGAGGCCGGGATCGGGCCTTCAGGGAGCATATCGGGGACGGTGCGGGAATGTGAACAACCCCAGGATCCGCCTCTGGATCGTTCACATCGGGCAGGTACCCCCGATATGGGGATGAACAACGATCACATGGAGATCCCCTTGCACACCTGTCCCGCAGGCTTCGCCACCGGCGAGCGTTCATTCCGGCTCATGCTCGCCTTGGTCCCCGCCGGGGAATGGCCATCACCCGGCGACCCGGAGCGCTCCGTGGGCTATATACTGCAGCACGGGGAGCCGGTCGAGTTGTTGGCCGCACTGCGTGCCATGGCCAACGGGAACATTCCCGGGCCGGAACGCATCGGTCGGCGGGTGAGTTTCCGCATGTTGCCCGATACGGGTGGCGCCACTGGGGATACCCGGCTGACAGGGCGTGAGGCCGATGTGCTGCGCGGTCTGGTGGACGGGCTCAGCTACAAGATGGTGGCGGACCACTTGGGGATCAGCTTCGAGACGGTGCGCAGCCACGTGAAGCGGGTGTACAAGAAACTCAGTGTGCGCAGCAGCACCGAAGCCGTGGCCAAAGCGCTGAAAAGCGGCTTGGTCGCCTGAGGTGTGCTACCATTTGCGCATTCAAGGCTGGCCAAGAGGGACGCCACGATCCTTCCGCTCTCCAGCGATGCTGCTACGAGCATCCCACGGAAATAGGATATATACGATGTCCGCTCGCCGGTATATCCTCAGTATGCACGGATCCGGTACCTTTTGGGCAGATCCGTACATGCTGTTCACATTTCCGGGCTGACCCCGATGTACGCCACGAAGAACATCCCAACCCTTGAACCTCCTTCACCAATGAACAGAAAGCTACTCACCGTCGGAACGGTATTCGGACTGCTGGCCGGCGAACTCAGCGCCCAACTGCCGCGCATCGTGGTGCAGGGCACCGGCGGCCCTGCGGTTTTCACCAGCCTGGACACCGCTCTGTCCAGCGCACAACCGGGCGATAAGGTCTACCTGAGCGGAGGGAGCTTCCTGCAGGTCGGCGACCTGGTGATCGACAAGCAGCTGCACCTCATCGGTGCAGGGATCATGCCCGATAGCGCCAATGTGACCGCCACCACGCGGATCCACATCACGAACAACCTCCGGTTCACCACGCCGTGCTCGGGAAGCACCTTCACGGGGATCTCCTTCTTCCCCGATGACCATACCTATTTCGGCACGAACCCGGATGATGACGATCCGGTCGGTCTGGTGTTCCAACGCTGCGAGTTCGTCCGAGGCGCGATCAACCTGGGGAGCGATGGCAATTCGGTCGGGTCGGCCACCTTCGATGAGTGCATCATGCACACGACCGGGACGAACCAGGGCTTTAACGGCGCGCGCGGAGAGGCCGTGCTGACCCGCTGCATCCTCAACCACAAGACCCTCAGCGGCTTTGCCAGGCTCTTCATGAAGAATTGCGTGGTCTTCGATGCCCGACTGCAGAACGCGTCCAACTGCATCGTCCAGAATTGTGTGTTCACCTACACCGGCGCACCGCTGTGGCAGGTGTCCGGCGTACAGATCTCCAACTGCCTGGTGGGAGGCGCCAGCATGTTCAGCAACTCCGGAGCGAGTTCGGAAACGAACAACATCTTCAACGTGGCACCCGGGACCTTCTTCGTGAGCGAGGCCGACGACTGGTACCATTACTATGACGACATCCACCTGAGCCCGGCGAGCGGTGGAGTGGGCATGGGCAACGACGGCACGGATATCGGCATCTTCGGAACGCACGCGCCGTACAAGATCGGCGCCATGCCCTACAACCCGCACTTCCAGCAGGGGGCGATCGATCCCGCCACCAATTGGAACGGCGAGCTGCCCGTCCAGATCCGTACGGCCGCACAAACCCACTGAGCCATGCGGACCAACAAGACACGGATGCTGTTGCCCGCCGCCCTTGTGCTGGTAACGGCCACGGCGCAGGCCCAGAACATCACCGGTTATCGGTATTGGTTCAATGATGATGCGGCCTCGGCCGTCACGGTGGACGTGACCCCGACGCCGGAGCTCGATGCCGCACTCTCGCTGAACAGCGCAGCGCTGCCCGCTGGCCATCACCTGGCCACCATCCAGTTCCGCGATGCGGACGGCCATTGGGGCGCGCCCTGGACGGAGCACTTCACGCAAAAAGGCGGCACGGTGAACGCCATCGAGTACTGGTTCGATGATAACGCGGGGGATGCCACCACGGCCAATATGACGCCCGGTACCGCACCGCTGTATTCCACCCCGCTGGACGCGACGGCATTGCCGGTGGGCTTTCACTCGGTGACGGTACGCACGATGGACGCATCGGGCGAACGCGGCGTGCCGTACACGGTACCCTTTGCCCGCAACGGTGGCATGATCACCGGCTATGAGTATTGGTTAGACGAGGCGATCGCCGATCGTACCACGGGAAGCATCGGCCCGGCGGGTGTGGTGGACCTGGTGGCCGGCCTGCCCGTGCCCACCACCGATGGCACGCACCTGTTCACCATCCGTTTCCGCGACGAGGACGGCGGCTGGAGCGTGCCCCTGAGCAGCACCTTCAACTACTTCGTTGGCATGGATGAGATCCCGGGTTTGAGCAACTACCTCGTGTTCCCCAACCCGGCGGTTGATGTGCTCAGCATCCGGCTGGATGCGGCGCGCGCGGGTACCCTTGATCTGAGCATACTGGATGCCACCGGCCGCAGGGTGGGCGGGCTCAACAAATGGAGCGTCCTGGGCACAGCCCAGCACAACGTGGACATCTCCACCCTTGCACGCGGCAGCTATCAGCTCCTCATCGCGGAGGACACGCATCAGGTCCGGGTCCCCTTCGTGAAACAATGATACCGACCATCCACATGATCCCCTTCAAGCACATCCTTTTTGGCGCCGTGGTGGCCACCGCCGCCCCTGCGCTCGCCCAGCAGCCACGGATCGTGGTGCAACATGCCGGCAGCGTGCAGGTGTTCTCCGATCTGGGCGAGGCCATCACCGCCGCGCAGAACAACGCCGAACTCTACCTGAGCGGAGGGAGCTTCGTTCTGCCCGGTGGGCTCGCCTTGAGCAAGACCCTGCATTTCATCGGAGCGGGCGTGCATACCGACAGCACTGCCGCCAGCGGGCCCACCATCCTGAGCACCGGAACGAGTGCCAACTTCCGCCTGAACTCCTCGGCCAGCGGCAGTTCGTTCAGCTACATCACCTTCAACGTGCCGGGCAATGGTATCTGCTTCGGCTTAGGCACCAGTGAGCTGGACCAGACCGTGGAAAGTGTCGAATTCCATCGCTGTGTGTTCTGGCAGACCGTGTCACTCGGGGTTGTTGCTCCCTGTGGCTCCACCTCATCCTTCACGGAGTGCATCTTCCACAGCACGTTGTACGGCTGCAACGCGACCACGCAGGTCACACGCTGCATCTTCGACTACCAGGCCGGTACCGGAGCCGAGATCAGCGCGTTCCAAGGCGGTGGGCTCACCATGCTCAACTGTGTGTGCCTGGGCACCCGGATCGGCGATAGTGGTGCATCCGTGGTGATGAACAGCGTGTTCACGAGAACAAGCGCCCCGTTCTGGCAGAGCAGCGGCATGACGATGACCAACAACCTCCTGGTTTCTCCTGATCTCACCAGCAACATGGGCAGCTTCACGGAAAGCGGTAACATCCTTGGCGTACCGGAGGGGACCATTTTCATGGGCGAGAGCGATACCGACTACCAGTTCAGCGACAACTTGCACCTCCAAAGCACCTGTCCGGGTGTTGGTGCGGGAACCGATGGCACCGACATGGGGATCTATGGCACGGACAGTCCGTACAAGGATGGTGCGATGCCGCACACGCCCTACTTCCGCAAGGTGAACATAGCCCCGGGTACCGATGCGAACGGGAGCCTGCCGGTAAGTGTTCGTGTGGCGGCACAACCCAACTGATCGGCGTGCGGGCCGTGGAGCGGGCATCCCCCAGGAATGGGGATCGCACCAAGGTCCTGCACGACCGATGAGAACAGGAGTATGGCGTTTTGCCAGGCTCAACGTGATCGTGGGGATATGAGTATTCATCAGCACTGCGCCATCACTCCCCATGCACTGTAACGCTGAGTGAACTTGTCCTGACGGAGGACGGACCGAAGCGCTACCACACTCCATCAATGTCACGCTGAGCCTGCCGACTGC
>JAFDZE010000108.1 GCA_018267155.1 Bacteroidota bacterium
GCGAGCTTCTCCAGCAGCGGATACACGTCCTTCCGGAAATTCGTTCCCGTGAGCGAGCGGGTATTGTCCTTGAACAGGCCGTCATAGCGCTGATCATCCTCGGCCCAGACGGGGCGGTGGGAGAAGATGAAGACGTTCCGCAGGCCCGGCACATCCCGCAACTCTTCCAGCATGCCGAGTTGGTCCCCGGTGAAGGAACCGTTGTCCTGTTCCGTGTCCAGGATCAATACCCGATCGGACCGTGTTGCCCCACTATCCCCGACGTTGAACGGGATGTCCAACAGGGTGGTCCGGGGATCCTCGACCGCCGGGGCATCATGGTTCCCGGGCGCATTGAACAAGGGCATGTTCAACTTGCTGAACAGGGCTCGCACGTATCGGGGCCGGTCATTCACCGGGTCCATGAACAGATCGCCGGTGCAGACGAAGACGTTCGCCGCGAGCGCATTGATGGTATCGAGGTTCGCGAGGAGCGTGGCCGCCGGGTACCCGCTACGGTTGTTGCTGGTCCCGTGGAAGTGCCCGCCGATCAGGATGCGGTAATGGCCCGTACCGTCAGGGGGCACCACCTCGCGGTTGTTGAAGGACGACCGTTGGGCCGGTGCATCGCAGGTGAGGAACGAGAGGCAAGCGCAGCCGAGGACGGACCACAGGCCCCTCCGTGCTTCCGGCCCCCATCCGGGATACATCGGCCCGGTCATATTATTTACCGGTATCATTCACAGGAGCGGGCCGGCCATCCACATTGATGATGCTCTCCGGCCCGCGTTTGAACCGCTGCCCCGCGCTGGTGATCACCACCTTGTTGAGTTCGATACGCACCGGGCCGTAGCGCATCTCGTACTTCTTGGCCTCGGCCGCCACACCCGCATCAGCGACCGTGCTGTTGGCGATGGTGAGTTTGCCCCCCTCGCGACCTTCGAAGGCCACGCCGCACCGGGCCACATCCAACCGGTCGGCCGTGATGCGTGCGCCTTTCTCGCCCTTCACGGCGATGCCCGCAACATCGCGGAGTGCCGTCTCCTTCAACGTGAGCGCACCGCCTTCCGCAGTGACGGCATCGTCCTGCGCCTGACCGAACAGGCAGTTGGTCACATCCACTTGCGCGGCAACGGCCTCCAGCTGGTCGGACCCACCGCTGAAGGAACAATGCGCGATGCCCGCTTTGCCCATGGTGATACCGATCAACCTGCGGGCCGTGCCGCGGAACGTGCACCCGCTCATTTGAAGCGGTGAAGCATGGAAAGCGACATCGCCATTGCGCCCCTCCTTGCCCTTGCGGCGTGTCAGATGGCTGAAGTCGACATGGACGATCGAGGAGAGCGACGGCACGGAGATCACGCGAACCCCGCTGGAACTGCTGTCGCTGCTGAAGATCCGGAGGTGCTGATCCTTGCCACCCTGCCAGGCCAGCGCCGCATGGCTGATGATGCCCGCCCCGTTCACCAGGTCGAGTTCGAGCGGCCACGTGGCCACGCAGCGGTATCCGGAGGGCAGTACCACCGTGCGGTCCACTTTCCAGGCACCCGGCTTGATGGTGATGGTGCGCGCACTGTCGTCCACGGCCAGGAAAGGGAATTCATGCGGGTTCGGCACCATTGCCGCAAGGAACTTCGCGTCGTCCGCCTCGCTGGCGAGTTTGAACGGGAAAACCTCCAGTTCGCGCCCGGTTGAAGCACCCGGAATGTGGTAGAAAACCTTCACGGCGCTGTCGCTGCTGGCCAAGAACCGCACTTCCACGGGTGATCCCGGGTTCCCGACCCTTCTGCACGGCAGGGTGACCGGCTCCATCGGGGCAGCAAAGCGGCCATCACCCAGCAGCACGCTGTCCACCTGCATGGGCAGGCTTTCGATGGGCACGAGCGCAAGGGTGAGCGTGTCGCCCCGCGTCCCGTTGTTGTACGCATGGAACCCTTTCGGCACGTTGAGCAGCTTGCGTATGGCCAGCTGGTTGGCGTAGTAGATGGAGCGGTCCAGTTCCTTGTACGGGAACTCGCCGTAGAGGGTGGCACTGGCGGTATCCAGGGCACCGGCCAGCGCGGCGAAGGCACTGTCCAGCCATTCCTGCCCGCTGAACCGTTCCAGGTTGCGCACGTATGCGGAGAAGATCGCCGGATCCTTGAAGAGCGCGGTGTGCAGTTCGTCGCTCGGACTGAACGGCCCGGTCACGCGCCAGGCACCGGCGAGTTGGTTGATGCGCTCGGCGCTGAAGCTCTCGTAGCTGATGGGTTCCAGCCGTTGCGCCATCGGATCGAACCAGAACTTCACATCGCTCCAGTCCATGCTGTGGTGCCCGCCCACCAGATCGAGCATGGCCAGACGCTTTCCGGTGCGCTCCACATCGAATACCTGGCCCGCACGCAGCCTGCCTCGCCGGAAACCTTCCATGAGTGCGATCGCCTGTTCAAAGTACCTTTTCTGATCCGGATCCTTCGCGATATCGTCCGTCCCGAACGCATCGAGACCGGCCGCCTGGTAGGCGCCGTACGCATCGTCCACCTTGGCCGACCCATCAATGCCCTGTGTGCGGTGGAGCCAGAACAAACCGGGATCGAAGCGAACGATGGGACCCGGTACACGATCGTTGTTCTCCAGCAGCTCCGGGCCGAAATGCTCCTCGTACGCGTACACGCCCAGGTCCTCGTCGTTGAGCTTCACCTTGCAGAACCCGTAACGGGGCGCGATGATCCCTTCGCCCTTCATGAGCCGATGGAAGAACCAGTCACAGAGGTAATTGCGCGTGCCGGGGTGCTGCAGCGAAAAACGTTTCATACCGATAAATCCACCACTTTTTCGGGCCACGACGCGGAAACTCCACTTTTCACCTTCCACGTGGTCTGTCATCTTTCCTTTGATGCGCAGCTTGCCCTTGAAATCACCGGTACCCTCCCCTCCTCCGGGCATCGCCACGCTGAACTCACCATCCACGTACTCGTTGCCCTCGCGTTCGATCACACCGAGATCACGGGCACGTTCCACCACGCCGTACAGTTGCTCCATACCGGCATCATCCACGGTGATCGAGACCACCGGGGGTTCAATGGCGAAGCTCTTCGGGTAGTTGTTCCACCATTGGGCGATGAAGGTGCGGAGGCCCGGATGGCCATGCTTCTTGAGCTTGCGATCGGCGAACCAGGCGGAACCGGACAGGATCACGAGGAGCAGGGCAGCGATCCAGGGCCAACGTTTCTTCATGGGAAAGGGCGACAAAAGTAGCCCGGCTCAGCGCGCAGGAAGGATCAACCTGGGCACGGGTTCCACGGTCGGCGCTTCCTCCACGCCCCCCGCATCATTCGTGGTCACATGGGCCCGCCAATTCACGATCTCGTCCTCGGAAAGAACGGTGAGGATGCAGAGCAGGATGATGGTGAAGGGGTTCAGCGATCCGGTGATCCAACTCTCGTAGAGCACGCTGAACATGACGGAGAACATGATGACGAACGCGTACGGTGCGCTCTTCACGGCCTTGGCGAAAATGAGCAGGAAGCTCCGGAAGAAGATCAGGATCCCCACGATGCCGACATTGAACCACATGGTGAGGTAGCTGTTGTGTACACCGCCATGGTGGCCCATCGTGCGCAGATAGGGATAGTGCTGGCGCATGATGAACTCGTCGTTGCCGAAACCGCCGCCGAACAGGAAGAAACCGCCCTCGTTGATCTTGCTCCACGCGAAGGACCAGGCGAAATAGCGTCCGGACCCATCGGCGATGGTCTCCACCCGGAAGTACTCGTGCAGGCCCATCGCGTTGAGTATCGCTGGCAGATTGCTCGAGACGGCCTCCACCACCGCGCCGAAGGCCAGGAAGGCCACGAAACCCAGGAACGGGGATGCGGCGAAGAAGCGGTAGAACAGCATGAACATCAACGTGGACGTGACCGAGGTGCGCGAACCTCCCTCGATCAGGAAGTACACGATCACGGCGTACACCACCACCTTGCCTTTGAAGCTGAAGAGGTCCGGTTTCACGGAGAAGAGCACCGTGACGAGCATGAAGCACAGATAGCAGAAGATGGACAGCCCGTTCGGGTTGCCGAAGAAGCCCCGGAAACGACCGGCGACGAAACTCCACCAGTGTGGTGTGAAATACGGCAGGGCCCGTTGCAAGGCGAGGAATACGACGATGAAAATGACCAGGTGGCGAAAAAAGACCCACCCTTGTCTCCGGTAACAATACAGTACGTGGTTCGGGATCACCAGGTAGAGCAACGCGTAGGAAACGGTCTTCTGGATGGAGGTGAGCGGCTCACCCGAGGCCACGATGGGCAGGAAGGAGAAGCCGAAGAAGGGCAGGAACACCTTGAAGATCCCGGCCGACGGTTGCATGCGGGCGGTCTCCATGAAGTAGATGATCGCCAGTGCCACGATGTACGTGTTCTTGGCGGTCTTCACCGTTCGGAAGGGCACGATCCCCGGGTTCATATCCGACCAGATGAGGATGACCAGGAAGCCGAAGAGCATGTCGGGCCACATGTCCCGGCTACGCATAAGGAAGACGCTTGCCGGCAAGACCAGATAGAACAGCGGCCCGGCGAACCAGATGGTGGCCGCCCAGATCATGATCAGCACGTAGACCTGGCTATGCTCTTTGATGAAGGCCGTCATGGGCGTAGCGGGTACCGTGCGAGCCAGATGGCGGACCTGGCTTTCACGGCGGCCGGGCGTTGGGCCGCGAAGGTGAGGAGTTCCTCCACGTGGTCGTTCCATTCATCCACCGATCCCGGACGGCGCCAACGACCGATATGTACGGGCATTTCAAGGGAGATGGCATCGCGCATGCGCTCCACCTCCGCGGTCATCCGATCGGCGGATAGCGGTCCGGCCAGCAATTCGTCCAGGATGCGCGCGAAACGGTCCTTCAGGAGCGTGGAACGGAGGCAGGCCTTGAGTAATCGGACCACGGGAACGGCCGCGTGCCGATCGATGTGGGCGAACATGTCGTAGTTGGGCGGCACGGTGAGGCCCATGCCCAGATCGCTGTCGGTCATGATGAAGCGCCAGCGGCCATCGCCAGGACCGCCCAAGGTGTCCGGTGTGCCGGTCCAGCGCCACCATTTGAGGTTCTGTTCCGGCCAGTCGGTATTCGCCAGAATGATCTGCGCCGCCATGTAGCAAAGGAATCCGTCCACGTCCATCCGTCGTTCCAGGCTGTCCACGAAGGCGGGGTTCCGCGCGTCCCATTGTTCGGCCTTGCCCAGCAGCCAGGAGAAGACCTTCAGCTGCCGCTCATCCCCATCGTACAGGACCATGCGATCCTCGATGATGGTGATCTCCTTCGCTTTCAGTCCATACCGGCGGGCCAGTTCCTTGGCATCCATGCGCTCGCGCAAATTGTGCAGTCCCCAGTACGCGCCATTGATGTACAGCACGCTCTGCACGCTGGCCGAGGTGGAGAAGGGCAGCCCTTCGCAAAGGCGGTGTTGCAACGCGTCGCGGAAGAACGCATGGTCCATGTCGTTCCCCGCCGTGCGCAGCAGCAGGCGCCGGTGGCCGGTGCCGTGTTCCGGGCCGAACAAGGGCCTATTCAAGGGCTCATCCAGGATCAGGCGCAACGCATGTTGCGGGAATCCGCGTGAGTTGTTGCCGTTGATGCGCACCCCCGTCTCAGCGGACCAGATGGGATCAGCATCGATCGGGGATCCGGGCGCGAAATAGTCCAGGTGCGCCCGTCGCTCCGATCCTTTGCCGCGCCAATTGAAGTTGCCGGGGTACTTCCACCATTTGTGATCGTGGGGCGGATCCAGTAGCGCTTGCTTGTCCAGCCCGAAGATCGCGTTGCCCGTCACGTAGATGCCACGCTCCTCCCCGAAGAAGTCATCCTCATCCACCGAGAGGGCGAATACCGGCAGTTGGCCATGTGATGCGGGCAGCACCGTCCGTGTCACCACGGGTCCAGCCGACCCATCAGACCACGAACAACGGGCTTTCACCAGCACGCCATGCGGAAGATCGCCCACCGGATGCCTCCATTGCAAGGAAGTGGGCACCACGACAAGCCGATCGGCGTGCGTATGGCCATCGAGTGTGAACGGGCCTTCGTAGAGCGTGGAAAAGGGCCCTGGATCGGTACCGTCCAACGTGTATCGCACCCGCGTTCCCGGAGGTACGTCCATGCGCAGTTCCACCTCACCGGATGACGTTGAGCCCGGCTTGATCACCGGGGCGTCCGATCGACCACCACGCGAATGGTACTTATCGGGAGGCAGGGCTGCGGCCAGCAGGAGGGCAGCCGTTAGCGCGACGAGGAGACCAGAAAGGGAGCGGAACTGCGAGGGCGCCATGGGCGATCAGGACCGTTCGGCGGTGCCCCAACGCAGCAGGAGTGCGAGCGGGATACCCACGGCCATCACCACGACGGAAGCACTGGCACCACAGCCCAACCCGATCGCCAAGGCGGTGAATCGGAGCAGTGCGGCCCGACTGGTCAATTCGGTGGCACCACGCACCAGCAACACAGCGGCCACCAACGCGATGGCCAACGGCACCGAGCCACGCACCAAGCCGGAGGCGAAGGCCATGACCGCAGCGGTCATCGCCATCTCCTTCGCGCCGGGGTCCTTCGCCCGGGCGAGCAGTGCGATCACGTAGCCCAACACGGCAGCGGCCATTACACCGATCAAGGTGCTCGCGATATCCTGCACGGAAAAGTAGCCCAGTTGATCGGCGATCAGGTTCTTGATGCTCATGTACGGCCCGCTTGAGGAGCCCGCGAATGTAGGCCGGTACGGGCACCCGTTTACATTTGGCACGGCTCGCTACGAAGTCCGTTCCCTCGGTGGAACAAGACCTGTAGCCCCGGTACCACCATGGAACGCATCACCGCCACAGCCTGTGTTCTGCTATCGTTGACCGGCGTATCGGGCCAGATGACCGTGGGTGCGGGCACGAACCTGCACCTGGATGCGGGCACCTCCCTGCGCGTGGAGAGCCCGATGACCTGGACCCTGGAGGCGGGGAGCACCGTGGTGAACAACGGCACCATCGTATTGGGCCCGAGCACCGAACTTTCCGAAGCGCCCGGAGCTGCCATCACCGGCAGCGGCATCGAACGCACGACACGGGACCTGGATTCGCCGTTGAACAGCAACGACCCCGGCGGATTGGGAGCCATATTGACCACGAGCACGGCCCCTGGTCCAAC
>JAFDZE010000109.1 GCA_018267155.1 Bacteroidota bacterium
GCGATCCGGTTCTATGAGCGGTTCGGGGCGGAGTTCTCGGGGGAGTGGCTGAACGGTTCACTGGGGAAGGAGCGGTTGGCCGAGCTGGCGGCCACATCATGAGCGATCAACCTCCGGGGCGCACTTCCTGGGCCACTTTCGCCCGTGCCTTCAACACCTGATGCACGGCATGGTCCTTCTGGAATTGTGCAGCCCACACGGCGAGCTTCGCACGGCCCAAACGCCGGTCTGCCGCGATCAGCACGGGTGTCAGTTCCAAGCCAAAGGAGAGGATATGCTGTCCATCCTCCCGGCACCCTTGATGGAAGAGGTCCACCTGTTCCTGCTCGAAACGATGGGAGAGAAGGGCATCGACAGGGGTGTCCAGGTACGCACGCAACAGCCCACTGATATCCACCATGTACGGCCACACATGTGGCGTTTCCCGTTTTAGCGGGAGGTCGCCGGGGAAATGCCAGATCGTTTCTTCGCCAAGTTTCAGCGTGTAGCGTGGCACCCGCACCTCGCTGCGCTGTGTGCGATGCGCATGCACGAAGCAATCCACCCGTAGGTCCAGGCCAGGAACGAACAAAGCTTCCACCTGCTTCTTCAACTTCGAGAATGGGCGCGATTGCGACATGTGTTGCGAAGCTATGCTGAAGGCTAACTTCGGCGATCACGTCAACCCCATGGGTCTCTTCTGTTCCGTTACCATGCCCATAAAATGCCCATACTGCGGCACCGAAAATGTGCGGGAATGCCGAACCAAGGAGTTGCGCGGGATGTTCCTATATGAGCATTGGAAGGTCGGGGATGATGTTTTGGCGGACTTCCCCAAGGAACTCCATTGCTACACGGACTGCGACTGTGTGGAAAGTTGGGAAAGCGGGACATTTCCCAATGGCCAGGAGAGGGAAGGCCACCGCAATTGGTATGTGAAGGTGAAGTTGGCCAATGGCGTGATCACCGGGGAGTACGAGGTGTTCAAGGAGGTGGAGGACGAAGATGAGTACGGCTAGTGATCTATTTGAACGGTTTCGCTGAACATGCTTATCCAGTACGCCAGCGACCTGCATTTGGAATTCTCCGAGAACCGGGCATGGCTGAAGGCACATCCCATGGAACCGGCCGCAGAAGTGCTGCTCCTGGCCGGCGATGTGCTGCCCTTGCACCAAGCGTATGGTGCTCCCGGACTGTTCAAGCGCTTGACCCAAGGCTTCCGGGAGGTGATCTGGTTGCCCGGCAACCACGAATACTACGGAGGGCGGATCGAGGACAAGGACCTGGATACCGATATCCGGCTGTTCCGGAATATCCGCATCGTGAACAATCGGTCGGTACTTTATCCCGGTGTGCGCATCTTGTGTACCACGTTGTGGACGGCCATTGCGCAGATGAACGAAGGGGCCTTGCGCCACAACATGAACGACTACCACGCCATCCGCCATGGCAGCGGATTGTTGATGCCTGCGCACACCACGCGATTCCATGCGCATTGCCTTGCGTGGCTGAAGAGCGAACTCACTAAACCTTTCGACGGATGCACCATCGTGGCCACGCACCATGTTCCCACGTTGCAGCACTATCCCCCGGAGTACGTGGGCAGTGCGCTCAATCAAGCTTTTGCGGTGGAACTGGAGGAGCTGATCGCGGGTAGTGGTGCGTTGGCGTGGATCTACGGCCATCACCACCGCAACATCCCGGCATTCATGATCGGGGGCACGCGCATGTTCACCAACCAGGTCGGCTATGTGGCACAGAACGAGCAGATCGGCTTCGATCCGGCGGCCGTGATCGGACCGGGAATGCATCGTTGAAGTATCGACGCCGCGCGGCTTTCCGAAGAAAGTACATCCTTGAATTTGGACGCTTGGGTAATTCGACCTTCCTTTGTTACCGGAATGGGTAAGAAAAGGGACAATGAAACACGCCGGCGCATCGTGGCCGCGGCGGAGGAGCTGTTCCGGGCGAAGGGCCTGGACGGCGTGAACATGCGGGAGCTGGCGGAGATGGCCGGGGTGAACAAGGGGCTCCTGCACTACTATTTCAAGACGAAGCAGGCGCTGTTCCGGGAGATCCTAGTGGGGCAGATGGCCCTGCTCTATGGCGAGATCGGCGTGCTGATGGATGGCCCCGGCGACCTGCGCTCCAAGGTGCCGATGATCGTGGAAGGGTATTTCAAGGTGCTCATGAAGGTGCCGGAACTGCCGGCCTTCGTGCTCTTCGAGGTGCAACGCGATCCCGCTGACCTGTTGAGCCCGGAGGCCAAAAAGTCCTTCTTCAAGGTCGTGTCGGCGGTGGAGGCGGAGATCAAGAAGCTCAAGCTTCCCGGGCCACGGTCCAGCGGCCTGCAGTTCATCATGGACATCATCGGCCTGTGCGCATTCACCTTCGGCATGCTGCCGGGGATCAACGGCGTGATGAAGCTGACCAAGGCCCAGCGCGCCGCATTGCTGGAGGAACGCAAGGCCCACATCATCGCTCTCGTCCAACAAGGCCTCAAGCCATAGCCCATGCAAGCCTCACATCAACCCAAGGGACCGGCGCGACTTCGGCGTTGTGCAAGGGCCGCGCACCGGTCGCGCCCGGCACTGCTCCTCTGCGTCCTGCTGCTCCATGCGCTTCCCTCCACGGCCCAGCTCACGCTCGCGCATTGCCAGGAGCGCGCGCGGGCGAACCAGCCGATGATCGCGCAGTACGACCTGATCGCCAAGACCGCCGATTACACCATCGCCAACGCCAACAAGGCCTACCTGCCGCAGGTGAGCCTCACCGGCATCGGGGCCTACATCATCAGCGGCCTGCCCACCATGACCCTGCCCGGCAGTGCGCCGCCCGCGAACGACGACCTCAAGTTCATCGGCATGGGCCAAGTGAACCAGCAGCTCTGGGACGGCGGCGCCACCAGCGCGAACAAGCGGATGATCGCGGCCGGTGCGGCCGTGGATTCGACGAAGCTCGAAGTGCGCTTCCACCAGCTGCGCGAACGGGTGGACCAGTTGTTCTTCGGCATCCTGCTGGCCGATGCGCAGCTCGCCCAGTTGGATCGTTTCGATAGCACCCTGCAACGAAACCTGGACAAGGTTTCGCTGCTGAAGGAGAACGGAACAGCCTACCAGAGTGACGTGGATGAGGTCCACGCGGAATTGCTCAAGCTCCATCAACGCAAGATCGAGTTCGCCTACGTGCGCTCCGGCTACGTGGACATGCTTTCCTACCTGATCGGCGAGCCGCTGGACAGCACCACGGTCCTGCAACGCCCTGCGGTACGCGAGGACTTTGCTTCCGCACCGGACCAACGGCCGGAACTGGGCACGTTCACAGCGCAGCGCGAACTGGCGACGGCGCAATACCAGTTGGGAAAAACCTCGCTCATGCCCAAGGTCGGACTGCTCGGCACGGGCCTCCTCTTTGCACCAGCGCTGGGCTTCGGCACTTCCGAAATTTCATCCTTGGCGCTGGCCGGGATCAGCCTTTCATGGAACACCTCGGGGCTGTATCGGCAGGCCAACGACCGCAAGTTGCATGAGCTGCACTTGGCGCGGATCGCCAACGAGGAGAGCAGTTTCCGTTTCGCCAACGGGCTCGACCTGCGGCGGGACGACCAGGAGGTGCGGAAGGCCCGTGCGATCCTGGCGGCCGATGAGGGGATCGTGGCGCTCCGGACAAGGATCGCTGACGCCTATCAGCTCAAGTATGATAACGGGCTGTGTGCCATGAACGACCTGATCGACGCCATGAGCGAAGTGGATGAGGCGCGCAGCGACAAGGCCCTGCACGAGATCCAATTGCTGCTGGCCATGCAGCACTATGCCACCGACAATGGGAACTAGACGCCAACAACCCACCATGAAGTACACCACACTCACCTGCCTCACCGGTTTGCTGCTTTTCACGGCTTGTGAAAAGAACAAGGACCGGAGCGATGCGTCGGGCACCTTCGAGGCCACGGAAACGATCGTCTCCGCCGAGGTGAACGGGAAGGTTATGGCCTTCACCGCCGAGGAAGGCGACCAGGTGAAGGCCGGACAAGTGCTGGGCTACATCGACAGCACGCAACTGTACCTCCAAAAACTCCAGTTGCAACAGAACCGCAGGGCGGTGCTTGCCGGCCAGCCGAACGTCGCCACCCAGCTCGAGGCGCTGGAGAAGGAATTGGACCATGCACTCAGCGACAGGGGGCGTGTAGCGAACCTGGTGAAGGGGGATGTGGCATCGAAGAAACAACTTGACGACGCCGATACGCGCATCGCGGTACTGCGCGCACGGATCGCCGCACAACGCAACGAACTGGGCACGCGGAACACCGCGCTCTACGAACAGGGAAGAACGATCGAGGTGCAGCTCCGTTCCGTGGAGGACCAGCTCGGCAAATGCCGGATCGAAAGCCCATTGGACGGCACCGTGCTGACCACCTATGTGAACCCGAATGAAATGACCGCGGCAGGCCGTCCGTTGTTCAAGGTGGCCGACCTGGGGACGATGCGCCTCAAGGCCTACCTCACCGGCGACCAGTTCGACAACGTGAAGCTCGGCCAGGCCGTGCGGGTGCTGGTGGACAGCGGCGATGGTGGCACCAAGGAGTATCCGGGCGAGGTGGAATGGATCAGCGACCGCGCGGAGTTCACGCCCAAGACGATCCAAACACGGGACGAGCGGAGCAACCTCGTCCATGCCATCAAGGTGCGCGTGAAGAACGATGGCCTGATCAAGATCGGCATGTACGGCGAGGTGATCCTTGGCACGGCAACGGCGCAGGCCGCAACGGAATGAACAGCTTCGCCATCGAGGCCAAGGGCTTGTCCAAATGGTACGGCAAGGAGAAGACCTTGGCCGTGGACCGCATTTCGCTGGAGGTGGGGCCTGGCGAGCTCTTCGGCCTCATCGGCCCGGACGGCGCGGGCAAGACGAGCATCTTCCGCATGCTCACCACGCTGCTGTTGCCGGACGCGGGCAGCGCGCAGGTCGGCGGCATGGACGTGGTGAAGGACTACCAACGGATCCGCAACAGCGTGGGCTACATGCCGGGGCGCTTCTCCCTCTACCAGGACCTGAGCGTGGAAGAGAACCTGAGCTTTTTCGCCACGGTGTTCAACACCAGCATCGCGGAGAACTACCAGCTGATCGAGGACATCTACGTGCAGATCGAACCCTTCAAGAAGCGCTTGGCCGGCCAGCTTTCCGGCGGCATGAAGCAGAAGCTCGCCCTGTGCTGCGCACTGATCCACAAGCCGGAAGTGCTCTTCCTGGATGAGCCCACCACCGGCGTGGACCCCGTGTCGCGCAAGGAGTTCTGGGAGATGCTCGCACGGCTCAAGGCGCGCGGGATCACCATCCTCGTGGCCACGCCCTACATGGATGAGGCCGCGCTGTGCGAACGGATCGCACTGATCCAGGAGGGCCGCATCCTGCAGGTGGACACGCCTGCCGCCATCCGTGCCGCCTATCCGGACCGGCTTTACGCGGTGAAGGCCGGCACCATGTCGGCGACCATCCGCGCCATGAACACGCTCGAAGGCGTGATCCGCTGCTACGGGTCCGGTGAGTTCGCGCATGCGGCCGTGTCGGCATCGGGTGCGATCGATGAAGCGGCGATCAAAGCACATCTCATCGCGCAGGGGCTCCGCGATCCCGTGGTGCGCCCGGTGCTACCGACGATCGAGGATGTATTCATCAAGTGTACCC
>JAFDZE010000010.1:0-12470 GCA_018267155.1 Bacteroidota bacterium
GTTCTTGAAGAAATCGCTTCCCTCGCCGGTGATGGCCCGTGCGCCCTCCAGTACCCCCACGCCGGCGAGCAGGCCGAAATAACCCGCGATGAGGATAAGGGTGAGCGCTTCCTGCATGATCTGGCCGGTGATGTTGCGGGGCGTGGCACCGAGGCTGCGACGGACACCGATCTCCTTGGTGCGCTCCTTGATGCTCACGAGCATGATGTTGCCGATGCCGATGGCCCCCGCGAGCAACGAGAAGATGCCCACGGTCCAGCTGATGCTGCTGATGGCCAGGAAAAGCAGGTTCATCTTCTGGTACATGTCCTGCATGTTGAAGCTCCCGAATGCGTTCTCGTCGGTGGGGTCCACCTTGTGCTTGCGGGCCATGAGCTTTTTCACCCCGCGCTCCACCTCCGAAACCTGCACGCCCGGCTTGGCGATCAGGTTGTACCAGTGGACGATGTTCATGCTGTTGAACGCTTTCTGGAAGGTGGTGAAGGGCACGTAGATCTTCGCATCGGGGTTGTCGCCCATCTGTGCGCTGCTCTTCTTGCGCATCCGGCCCACCACTTTGAAATACACACCGCTTATCCGTATGTATTTACCCATGGGGTCCTCCTGCTCGAAGAGGCGATCCACCACCTGCTCACCGATCACGCAGACCTTGCGCTCGTCGTGCAGGTCCAACGCGTTGAGGAAGCGGCCCTCCACCACGCGCACGGCTTCCACCTTGATCACGTCGGGTTCGGAGCCGTAGATGGAGAAGGCGGCGGTCTTGTTGCCGTAGTTCACGTTGTTGCCCCCGCGCCAGCCGCCGAGTTGCAGTTGGGGGGACAGGGTTTCGATGCCGGGGACCTGCTCACGGATCAGGCGGGTGTCCTCGTTGTCGAAGTTGAAGCGACGACCGCGCTGGAAGCCCGCCCAAGGTTTGGTGGTGGGCATGGTCCACAGGAAGGCGCTGTTGGTGGCGAATCCATCGAAGCCACCGAGCACGGCGTTCTTCAGCCCGTTGCCCATTCCGAGCATGACCACCAGCATGAAGATGCCCCAAGCCACGCCCAGCATGGTGAGGAAGCTGCGCAGTTTGTTGCGCCGCAGGGTCATCATCACCTCGTTCCAGCGTTCTCTGTCGAACATGGTTCAGGGGGTCATTCGTCCCGGAGGGCTTCGATGGGTCGTATGGCGGCCGCGCGTCGCGCGGGGAAGTATCCGGCGATGGTGCCGGCCATGAGCATGGCGATGAGGGCCCAGATGGCCGTGCGGAAGTCGATCGTGGGGTTGCGGAAGAACTCGCTGCCGGGCACCACGCTGGCCAGACCTTCCAGCAGGAGCACGCCCAAGGCGAGGCCGAACCAGCCGAACACGGCGGTGACGAAAATGGCCTCCATCAGGATCTGGCCGATGACATTGGCCGGCGTGGCGCCCATGGCCTTGCGCACGCCGATCTCGCGTGTGCGATCCTTCACCACGATGAGCATGATGTTGCCGATGCCCACGATGCCGGCCACCAGACTGCCGATGCCGATGAACCAGATGAACCCGGAGATGCCGGTGAATATACCGTTGAATGTGGATACATTCTCCACGTTGTTGTCCAGCCAGATGGCCCTGTCGTCGGTGGGGTCGAAATTGTGCATGCGGGCCAGGGTGTGGCGGGTGCGCTGCTCGGCCATGGCGGCGCCGGCCAGGCTGGCATCGCTGAAGCTGAACATGATCTCGTCCACATCGCGCTGCGCGTTGAACACCTGTTGCGCGGCGCTCAGGGGTATGAATACAGGGTTGCGTTGCATCATGCCCTGGCGCCCCTCATTCTCCGAAGCGTAAAGACCCACCACCTGGAAGGGCACGCCGTTCACGTTCACCCACTTGCCCATCGGGTCCTCGTCCTTGAAGAGCTCCTTCCGGGCATCATCGGCGATCACGATGGTCTTGCGTTTGAGCTGTTCGTCCACCTCGTTGATGAAGCGTCCCTGCGCCACGGTCTGTTTCTCGAGCAACTGTTGCTCGTTGATGATGCCGTGGATGTTGTAGCTGCCGTAGTTGTTGCCGTACTGGAGCTGGCTGTTGCCGCGCCAAACGCGGTAATTGCCCGCGATATGCTCCAGGCCGGGTATGGTGTGGCGCAGCGCCTCCACATCCTCCTCGGTCAGTTGGATGTTGCGGTTGGCGGGCAGGCCGTTCCAGGGTTTGCTCGTTTCGCCACCCCAGATGCTGATGCTGTTCTCGGCCGTGTTGCGGAAATTGTACGCGAATCCATTGCGCAATCCATTGCCCAGCCCGAGCAGCAGGATGAGCATGAAGATGCCCCAGAACACGGCGAAGCCCGTGAGCACGGTGCGCAATTTGTTCTTGCCGATGCTCTGGAGGATCTCCCCCCAATTCTCCCTATCGAACATCGGCCAGGAGGGTTGCGGGGTCCAGACGGTCGTTCTCGATCATACCGTCGCGCAGGTAGATCACACGCTGGCTGGCGGCGGCCACGGCACGTTCATGCGTCACGATCACCACCGTCATGCCCATGTCGCGGTTCACGTGTTTGAGCAGTTCCATCACTTCCCTGCTGGTCGTGCTGTCCAATGCTCCGGTCGGCTCGTCGGCCAGGATGATCTTCGGGCCGCTCACCAGAGCACGCGCGATGGCCACCCGTTGCTTCTGGCCACCGCTCAATTCGTTGGGCATGTGGTGTGCCCAGTCCTTCAGCCCCACGTTCTCCAGCATGGCCAGCGCTTGCTCGTTGCGCTTGCGGCGCGGTATGCCCTGATAGTACAAGGGCAGCGCCACATTCTCCAAGGCGTTCTTGAAGGAGATGAGGTTGAAGCTCTGGAAGATGAAACCGATGTACTTCGAACGGAGCCCGGCGTTCTCCGTTTCACTCTGGCCTTTGATGAGCAGGCTGTCCAATCGGTATTCGCCGTTATCGTAGTTGTCCAGGATGCCGATGATGTTCAGCAGGGTGCTCTTGCCTGAGCCGGAAGCACCCATGATGCTCACCAGTTCGCCCTTGGCGATGTGCAGGTCGATGCCCTTGAGCACTTCGAGCGTGCTGCTACCGGTGCGATAGCTCTTGCGGATGCCGGTGAGGCGGATCATGTGGCGGTGAAAGTACCTGTCGTGGACCGAGCGGTCGGGGGCCTTACACGAACGGTGCGCATGCGGGGAGGAGCGGAGAGGGATCGGGCAGGCCTCCGGTCCCTGTCAAGTGTTTAATCCGGCCGCCGCCGGAACACCAGATCCAGGAAAGACCGGTCCACCTGCACCTCCTGCAACGCGCCGTTGGCATATCGGTAACGGTTCCGGGCACCGTTCGGGAAGATGAGCATGTATCGTCCTGGGGCCGTGGACAACAGGGAGCAAGGCTCCAGTACGCTTTCCACGAAGACGAGATCCTGGCCCACGGGCTCTTCGAAGTACATGCGTGCGGTGGTCCAGTCAGTACGCGGCGTGCCACGGAATACCCTCCCCGGATACACGTAGCAGCGAAGTCCGTCGCTTGTCGGGGCCATGTGGCTGGAGTCGCGGATGGCCCCATTCACATGGACGGCGGTGCGGCAGGTGAGCACCGTATCGGCCGCATACTCGGTGGTGTTCACGGTGCGCACGTTCTGTCGCCACAAGAGATCGAATTCGGCCCAGGAGAGCGTGACATACAGGGTCCGATCGCCGAACGTGGTGCGCGAGGTGCTGATGCTGCCCACCTTTTCACCTCCCCGGATCACGTCGAAGGTGGATCGCTGCGCAGGGCTCAGCAGCGATGCTCCCCATACACAGCAAACACCGGCGAAGCGGAGGTGGGGACAGCGCATCGTGGGGGAAAATAGGACGATCAGGAACGGTTGTGCACAGCCACGGCTCACAATGGGGACAGCGGGATCACGCAGTGGAGCGGAACGGGCATGACCGGAAAGGCTACCTGGAACGGGAATACGGATCCTGGATCATTCGCGCACCCAGGTGCCGTGCGCCACTATGGAGCCATCAGGGGCGAGCAGGCGGAAACCATACAACCCCTTCGGAAGGACAGCGGTGTTGATCTCCATACGCGTGTTCTGCGTGCGGAACCGTGAGACCGTGCGTCCGGTCGCATCCACCAATAGGAATGTGGATCCATCGACAACGGTCGAGGCCAGCAGCACTTGAAGGTTGTCCGTACCCGGGTTGGGTACCAGCAACACCTCCTCACTGCCACCCCGGTCCACTTGCACGATGCGCACACCCGATCCGTCCGTATCGCCATCCGTGTCCACCAAGCGTAAGCGGTAGTGGTTCAGGCCATACTGTGGCTGGCGGTCCAGGAAGGAGTAATTGTTCTGTTGCTGGCTTTCGCCCGCCGCGTTCAGGATGCCGATGGTCACGAAATGTTCGCCATCGAACGAGCGCTCCACCTCGAAATGGTCGCTGTTCTGCTCGGTGGCGGTGGTCCACGACAGGGCCACACCCTCGTCAACAACTTGAGCGTTGAAGTTCACCAACTCGATGGGAAGGACGGTGCAATCCAACGAGGCCCCGTTGGTGAGCTGCCAGCTGAGCGAGAACGACTGACCATCGTTGGACCAGTTGTCGATGTACATGATGTACACTTGGCCGACGGTCACGGGAATCGAGTTGACCCAGCCGTCGCCCAAGGCATCTTCGGAGTTGTCGCCGGCCCCGGTGGCCAAGCCGGTGGTGTACGGCCCGGGGGCATCATAAGAGCACCGGATAGGTGGTCCGGCGGGTGGGCAGATCGTGGAGGGTGTGGATCCATCCGGGTAGGGCCCCCAGATGGCGAAGTCGTAATCGGTGAGCCCGGTGGGTGTAAGGGAGAAGCCGATGGTACCGCTGGCCGAAGGGGAAAAAACATACCAGGTCCCTTGTCGCTCGCCCAGGGAAAGACAACCCTGATTCGACGCATTGAGGTCCATCACCGCTCCGGTGTTGTTGGAGTTGTTGTTGAACTGCTGGCCGCTACAGATGGTGGTGGCGCCCAGGCAATCCTGCGGCGCCGCCGGTGGCGGATCGCAAGTGACCGTATTGGTGAACACGATCCCGGTGGCGGGCGGGGATCCCGAGCTGAACAGGACACCACCGCCCAAGGTGAGCGAATAGGACATCTCGTCCGGGAACGGGCTGTTGTTGGTGAACTGGACCACGACCACAGCGCCGATGTTCACACCGATCATGGCCGAGCCTTGCGCGCCGGTGATGGTGTAGTTGGAGAATGGGCCGCCGTTGATGCTGATGCCCACGGTGGACCCGTCCCAGCCATCGCCGAAGGTGTCGAACATGTTCAATTGATAGACGCAATCGCCTGCCGGGGGAGAGGTGCAGGTGATCGTTGCCGCCCAGCCACCGTACGTGAAGATGAAATCGGAGGTGAACCAGAGGGTGAGGCAGCCACCGGGTGTGGAGGTGGTGTAGGAGCCGATGTTCCCGGTGCCGCTCCATTCGCCGAGCATGGGTGCGGCATTGGTGGCACCATCGTGGATAGAGAGCCAATCGTAATCCAGTTCGGTATCGAAGTAGGTGAAGGTGATCGTGAGGTACTGGCCGGGCGGGGCACAATAGGTCCAAGTGAGGTTCTGGCTATTGCCATAGTTCCCACCTGATCCGCCGGTATCATAAATGGTCGTGCCGCATTGTCCTGCTGCGGTATGCAGAGTGGCCCAGCCGATCGCCAGGGACACTAGTGCCCGGGTCAGGTCAGTGGTCGCCATGGGCAGGTCGGGCTTGATCCATCAGCGCTTGGCGATCGGCGCGGGTGGTGGTGAGGGTGGAGTGTCGTTGGCCTGTACCGCTTCCTCCGCTCAGGCCAGTGGTGGTGATCTCCGAGATCTGCACCACGGAGATGCCCACCGGCGCGAGAGCGGCATCCAACTCCTGGGCATTGATGGGTCGGAGGGTGCGCAGCCGGGCCTGTTGAAGCTGCACCGAGATGCTCAGGATCAGGTCCGGATCCCCCTGACGGAGCACCTCATCCACGTATTTTTTCTTGCTCGCGTCCAAGCCGGTGAATTGGATGTTCAACTCGTGTGGCGCCGGGGGTTTCTGGGCCCATGCCGCTGGTGCCCACATCAAACCGACAACCAACGCGAACACCGTGGTCAGCAGGTGGGGACAGGAGCCGACTCGTGCGATACAGGATCTCCTCATGATCGTCTGAATGGAGCAGGGACAACAGGACGGACCCGAGGTGGGTCTGTCGAAATATAGACCTTTTCAACGGCCCTTGAGTTGAAAGTGGTGGATCCTGTGAACCGGTCACGGTTCGCTTGCTCACTCGCGCACCCAGGTACCCTGGTCCAACACGGAGCCATCGGGAGCCAGCAGGCGGAAGCCGTACAAGCCCTTGGGCAGCGCGATGGTGTTGATCTCCAAACGCGCATTCTGTGGACGGACCTGCGAGATCGTACGGCCGGTGGCGTCCACCAGGACGAAGGTGGACCCCTGCACGTTCGAGGGCAGGAGCACTTGCACATGGTCGGTGCCGGGGTTGGGCACCAGGAGCACCTCGTCCTTCCCGGCCATGTCCACCTGCACGGTGCGCACACCGGAGTGGTCCATGTCGCCATCGGTATCCACCAGGCGCAGCCGGTAGTGGTTCAGGCCGTGGTGGGGCTGGCGGTCCAGGAAATTGTAGCTGTTCTGCTGTTCGCTCTCCCCAGCCGCGTTCAGGATGCCGATGGTCTCGAACTGCTCGCCATCCACCGAGCGTTCCACCGCAAAATGGTCGCTGTTCTGCTCGGTGGCGGTGGTCCAGTTCAGGGCTACACCCTCACTGATGCTCTGGGCGTTGAAGTTGACCAGTTCGATGGGCAGGATCGTGCAGTCGAGCGAAGCGCCGCCGGTGAGTTGCCAGGTGAGGTTGAAGGCTTGGCCGTTGCTCGAGAAGTTGTCGACATAGAGGAGATAGACCTGGCCGACCAGGACGTTGAATGAATTCACCCAGCGATTTCCGCCGGCGCCTTCAGAGTTGTCGCCCGCGCCGGTGACGCAGCCCGTGGGCCCGGTTGGGGCGGCATAGGAACACCGGAGGGGTGGGGAGGCCGGTGGGCAGATGGTGCTTGGCGTTGAGCCCGGTGGATATGGGCCCCACACGGCGAAGTCATAATCGGTGGCCACCACCGGATTGATGGTGAACCCGATGGTCCCGGCGGCGGATGGGGAGAAAACATACCATGTTCCTTGGCGTTCACCCGAAGAGAGGCAGCCGCGGTTCGCTGCGGTCAGGTCGATGGTGTTGCCGGTGTTGCTCGAGTTGTTGTTGAACGCCTGCCCATTGCAGATGGTGGTACTGCCCACGCAGTCCTGGGGGGGGGCGGGCGGCGGATCGCAGGTCACGGTCATGTTGAAGGTGTTCGGACCAGCGGCAGGTGGTGATCCCGAGTTGAAGTAGGAGCCGCCACCGGAAATACCCAATGTGTAGCTGTTCTCACCTTGGAACGCCCCTGAGTTGTTGTAGCTGAGCACTATCACCTGGCCTATATACACGCCGATCAGGGTCTGGAAGGTGCTGCCGGTCACCGTGTAGTACGTGTACGGTCCCCCATTGATGCTCACGCCCACATTGGAGGTCCCCCAGCCATCGCCGAAACTGTCATTCAGGGTAAGGACGAGGATGCAATCGCCGGAAGGGGGCGGCGGAGGGGGACCACAGTTCACGAGCGCGGCCCAGCCCGCGTACGGGATCGAGCCGTCGGAGGTGAATCGCAGGGTAAGGCATCCACCGGGGGCACTGGACGTGATGGTGCCCGGATTCCCCGTGCCGCTGAAGGTGCCCAGGACCGGGGCGGACGTGTTCGGGCCATTGAAGATGGTGACGACGTCGAAGGTGGCCTCGGTGTTGAACATGGAGAAATTCAACGACACGACCTCTCCGGGATCATCGGGGCAATAGGTGACCGTGTAGTTGGTATTGTTCGCGTAATTGCCTGCGGCTCCTCCGGGATCGTACACGGTGGTGCCGCAGGCGATCACCGGGGCCGGGGGCGGGGCACACGTGATCGCCAGTGGTGCACAGGTAGTGCCATTGCTGCAGAAGTACTGGTCGACCAGCACCCGCAAAGGCCCAGTGAATGAAGCGGTCCACGTGATCGAACTCTGCAATCCGCAGGCATCATCGTTGTATCCGAAGAGTCCGCCACCCGTGTCGTACAAGGAGATCTGCGTGTCGAAACCGGCGCCACAAGTGGCAAAGGTGTACTGGTTGCCGGTGATCACGTTGACCAGGGCGTACTGGCCTCCCTGCACACACGGGACATTGGTGGTGCCCGGGCAGGCGGGCGTGATCGTGGCACCCACCTGCGTATTGTTGTCGGGGCATTGCCCCAGAAGGACCGCCGGGCTCGCCCATGCGGCAGCAAGCAAGAAGAGCCCCTGCCGGGTGATGGATGTCAGGAGGCGCTTCATCGTTCGATCAGCGGGGTGGGTTCTCCGTACAACTGGCGCATGAGTTCCTGGTACCGGGCGGGATCGGCATCGATCCATGCTGATTTCGCCGTTGCGTAGTTGGCCTGGTCCTGTTCCGGGTGTCCGGTATCCACGTAAATGGGGAAGCCGAACGTGGCCATGATCGTCTCCGCTCGAGCGATCGGGTCGGTCGGCAACACCTGCTGCACCTGGACCACTTGCAGGCCACTACCCGCCAAACCGGCTTGCAGTGATTGAGCCGCCACCGGGACCGAGGTGCGCACCTTCACCCGTTGCGAAGGCACATCCACGGAGACCTCGCTGTTGGGGTCGATGGCCAGCAGGGCTTCCGCGATGTATTTGGCCGTGGAGCCCGAAAAAGCAGGCTCCACCCGGATCACGTATTGCAGTTCAGCCGATTTCTGGGCGATCGCATCGGGCATCACCCCCAAGGTCAGAACCGGCAGAAAACCTGATCTTATGTAGCGGACAAGCGTAGTGGTTACCTTCATTGAGCAGGTTTACGTATCCAAAACGCTGCAAATTACTCAGGGTTGCCTGTGGTTGTAAAGTCCGAGCAGGAACGCCTGGACTTGGACCGGTCGGGGCGGCTGTGCAACAGGCTATATAGAAGATCCGGGTAGCGTGCTGCCTCCGCCAGGGATATGCCTTCGCCCGCAGAGCCGGGCTACGTCGTACACCGTGGCAGCGGCAGCTTGCCGAAGGCCGGGCCTTGGGGGCGGTAGCGGCGAGGAGGCGACCGGAGGAAGCCCCCGGAGCGCAGCGCCCGCAGGACCGGACGAGGGCACCACAGCCCTTCGGCCCTGCTCAGGATAAACTCCCAGCCCGCCCGGGCGGCCGAAAGATGACCCGAGGAGATCGGTGTCACGATCGTAGATCCCCTGTGGACCGTGCAGTTGACCGGCCAGCACAAGCGAGTGTACGGGTCGGGTGATCCCTGCATCTTCGCCTCGCCATGGCGTGGAAGCAGGCCGAGAAGGAGGCCGAACAACTCTTGGGGATCGGCCTCGGCCACCAACAGGTGTTCGAACAGGTGCGGCTGCAACACCCGGACGTGAAGCCCAAGAAGATCGCGGAATGGTTGCGGCAGCGGCCTTCCAACATGGCGAAGGATCGTTACCGTACGCCGCATCAGGTGCTGCTGGCCTTGGTGGCGATCAGTGCCGCGTTGCGGATATGGTCCGCTTTTGGCCACCGCACGATCGATGTGGAGCATGCCTGGCGGCTGATCGGGCTGGTGCCCTTCGCCACGCTCTTCATGGCCTGGGCGCTGTACCGATGGAACGGCCAGCACTTCCAGTGGGTGGGCTGGATGAACATCCTCGGCGTGTTCGGCATGATGCCCGTTCTGACCAGGCTGGCATCGGAGGGCCTCATCACCCTGGTCGAGGTGAGTGGTATTATTTCCGTGGCCATCGGTGCGCTGGCGCTGTACCTGCACAGCAAGGCCTTCCCGAAGTACAGTTTCCACAAGGATCATACGGGCGGTCCGGGGCGGTATGAATTCCGGGAGCGGACCTGAGGAACAACGTTGACGGCGCCATGCACCCTTATCTCGTTCCGTTGCGTGCCGCTTTCCACGGTCATGCGCAACCGGCCAATGCCGCCGCGATGCGCGCCTACATGAAGGACCGGTTCCCGTTCTTCGGGATCAAGGCGCCCGAGCGGCGGGCGTTGCAGCAGGAGCATGTGAGGCTGCACGGCATGCTGAAGTTGGATCAGCTGCCGGTCATGGCACGATCGGCCTTCGCGCAGCCCGAACGCGAATTGCAATACGCCGCCGTGGACCTGCTGGTGAAGCACGCGCGGAAGCTCACGCCGGAGCATTTGCCCTTGCTGGAGGAATTGATCACCACCAAAAGCTGGTGGGACACGGTGGATGCGTTGGCGGTGCATGTGGTAGGCGAAGTGCTCAAGCGGCACCCCGCCCACATCGCCAGTTGGAATGAACGCTGGATCGAAAGCGATGACCTGTGGTTGAATCGCACGGCGATCCTCTTCCAGAACCGGTGGAAGCAGGAAACGGACCAAGCGCTGCTCTTCGCGAACATCGACCGGCATGCGTTGCACAAGGACTTCTTCATCCGCAAGGCCATCGGCTGGGCGTTGCGGGAGCTGGGCAAGACCAATCCCGGGGCGGTGCTGGATTTTGTGCGTTCCCGGAAGCTGAGCCCGCTGAGTGAGCGGGAGGCGTTGCGGGGCTTGTAGGTGCTGCATGGTCCAGCGGGGACAGCACGACCAATGGGTGTGCGATCATCGTTTGCACAGCGGAGGTCCGCCGTGGTTGCCACTCTACTCCTTCACCCAGCGCTCTGGTCGCTGGTCGTCCACACCGATGAAATAGATCCCGGCAAGAAATATTGCGGTATCCACGCGCACGTTCGGTCCCAGCGCACGGAGGTTCAGCAACTCCCTACCGATAGCATCGCACAGGCGAATGACATGTGCTCCCGGAGGCAGGGCCACGTTGAAGTGATCGGTGCCGGGGTTGGGGAAGACGGAGAGCCGTGCAGTGGCTTCACGATCGTTGATACCCACGAGTGTTTCGCAGCCGAGGCCCGTAAAGCTCACGGTGATGTCCTGGTCGCTGTAACACCGCATGCCCACGGGACCATCCACGATGATACAAGCCGGGTAGGGGCTGAAGTTCATCGTCCAGCCGAGCCGTTCGGTGAAGGTCTCAGTGAACATGCTCACACCGTCCGTTCGTTGATCTACGGTCCAGCGCCGAAGAGGAAGCCCGTCGAAGACCACCGTGGTCGTATCCACAATGACCAGACTGTCCGGCGGGTCGCAATCCCCGTACGGTCCACCGCGTCTGATCCAGCTGTCACCCGGTACGGCACCCAGCCAGAACAGGGTGTCCCATGTTTGCTCAGTATCGGACCAAAGCGATACCACATCGCCGATCTGGGCGGTAATGGCCGCGATGGGTTGGCTCCAGTAATTGACCCCCGTCTGCCCGAAGTAGGACATGGCTCCGTTGGCATCGATGCGATGCCCCAGCTGACCACCGAGCGTGGTGTCGCTCACGTACGTGTATTGCGCATATCCGTAAAGACTGATGAACTCCGTGCCATAGGTCCACGTCGCCCCCGGCGTGCACCAGCTTTGTGCGCATGCCAGCAGGGGCAGCCATGACAAGGGTAGTAGGGTGGCGCGCATGATGAACGAATGTACGGAGGAGACGGGCGGGGAGGGAGCATCGCTGCTTACGCGAACAGTGACCTGTCCAACCCGCTTTGCCTAATGATGGACATCAAGGTGCCGATGCGGATCTCCTTGTGATCGGGCACAGGAACCGTGATCGTGGAACCGGGCACCTGTTTCTGCATGATGATGTGGCTACCGCGCTGTCGGACCTGATCGAAGCCGTGCTCCCGGAGGATGGCACATACCTCACGTCCACTCAGGGTGCGCATCACACCGCCACTTTCACACGCGTCACCAGCACCTCTTCGTGCAGCCGTTCGCGCACTTCATTGGGTGAAGCGGTCTCGAAGAACAACTCCAGTGCCTCGATCAGGTTGGCACGCGCTTCTTCTATCGTATCGCCCTGGCTGGCCACATCCAGTTCGGGGCACAATGCCACGTAGCCATCGCCTTCGCGTTCGATGATCGCGGTAAGCTCGCGGGTGGTCTTCATGGGTGTGGCGTGGTTGAGGGAATAGCCCAAAGTTAGTGCGGCGACGGTGATCCCCGCCAGGGATGGGAGCGGCAGCCCGGCGAAGGACCGGGACAACAGCACCGTGCAGCGAGCAGGCGACCGGAGGAAGCCCGCGCAGCGCCGGTGATGTGGCACGGGACGAGACGGCTACAGCGGACAGCCCGTTAAGGCGGCCAGAACAAGGCTCAAGTAGAAAGTGTCAAGTATCAAGGGATCAAGGTGGCGCGTTGCGGGGCCCCGTTGACACTTGTCCCTTGCCACTTGTCACTTGACACTTGTATCCCGCCCCTCCGGTAACTTCGCACCACTCCCGGGCACCAGCCCGCCGCCATAGCCATGTCCACCTACGTGCAAGCTCCTCCTTACGTCCCCAAGAACAAGATCCGCGTCGTCACCGCCGCCTCGCTGTTCG
>JAFDZE010000010.1:12559-12955 GCA_018267155.1 Bacteroidota bacterium
GCGCCGAGGTGATCCACCTGGGGCACGACCGTAGCGTGGAGGACGTGGTGAACACCGCGATCCAGGAGGATGCCCACGCGATCGCCATGACCAGCTACCAGGGCGGGCACATGGAGTATTTCAAGTACATGTTCGACCTGCTGAAGGAGAAGGGCGCGGGGCACATCAAGATCTTCGGCGGCGGCGGAGGCACCATCCTTCCCGAGGAGATCAAGGAGTTGTAGGCCTACGGCATCGGGCGCATCTACCACCCGGACGATGGCCGCGCCATGGGCCTGCAGGGCATGATCAACGACATGCTGGAGAAGGCCGACTATGACCTGAGCGACCAGGTGAACGGTGAGGCCAAGCAGCTGACCACGCACAACTGGACGGCCATCGCCAAGCTGATCAGCA
>JAFDZE010000110.1 GCA_018267155.1 Bacteroidota bacterium
GTCAGGTAGTCGTCGGCACCCAGCTCCATGCCTTTGCGCACATCGCCGCGTTCGGCCTTCGCACTCAGGAAGATGAACGGCATTTCGGCCGTGGCGGGGTCCCGCCCCAACAGGTGCAGCACACCGTAGCCGTCGAGTTCGGGCATCATGATGTCGCACAGGACCAGATCCGGGTTCTCCCTTCGCGCGAGCTCAACGCCAGCCCGGCCATTGGAGGCTTGCAACACGCGGAAGTTCGCCAGTTCCAGGATCTCGGCGGTGTTCTCCCGCATGTCCGCATCATCCTCTATCAACAGTATGGTTTTCATGGTCTATATGGTGGTTTGGGCCGGAACATGCCCCGGTCCTTCTACGACCGGCAGGTGCTGAGGCAGGTCCACGGTGAAGACGGTATTCCCGGGCACACTGCTGAACCCGATCCCGCCCTGCATGATGTCCAGGTAGCGTTTGACCAGGTTCAGTCCGAGTCCGGTACCCTGGATGGTGGTCACATTGCTTCCACGGAAGAAGCGTTCGAAGAGGTGCTGGTGATCGTCCTCGGGGACACCGATGCCCTGGTCGTGAACGGTGACCCGTAGTCGACCGTCCTTGATAACGGTGCGCATGGTGATGGGCTTACCCTGTGGTGAGTATTTCACGGCGTTGGTCATCAGGTTCACGATGACGTTGCCCAGCATCTGGCGGTCAAGGGTCACATTGCGATCGCTTCCCTCATGATCGTAGGTGATGGTCTGCCCATCGCCGGTAAGGGTACGCAGCTCCTCGATCAATTCGATGCCCAGATGCACGATATCAAAGTGGGTGGGTTGACAGTTCACCAGTCCCTGTTCGATCCGCTCCAATGAAAGGAATTCGTTGAGCATGGAAGTCATTTCCCGCACCTTGCCGCGTATGCGGGTCACGTGCTTGTCCACGCGCTCGTTACCATCGACGTACCGCGCGATGAGGTCGGTACTGCTCATGATGGTGCTGAGCGGTGTGCGGAATTCATGGCTGGCCATGGCAACGAACCGGCTTTTGAGCGCATGCAGTTCGCGTTCCTTCACCAGGGCTTCCCGTACGCTGCGTTCGGCCGCCTGCAGCTGCAAGGTGCGCTCCTCCACCCTCCGCTCCAGCTCCTGGTTGGTCCGATGCAACTCATCTTCGGCCGTGCGCCGTAGTGT
The DNA here is from genome assembly GCA_018267155.1 of Bacteroidota bacterium. Classification (GTDB taxonomy): domain Bacteria; phylum Bacteroidota; class Bacteroidia; order Flavobacteriales_F; family PHOS-HE28; genus PHOS-HE28. The sequence goes on from JAFDZE010000110.1 coordinate 1,164, forward strand.
CACGTCCGTTACCAGCCCCATCACGTACCGGACGCCGTCCACCTCGAAGTGGTTGAGGCTCACCTCCACCGGGAACGTGGTGCCGTCCTTCCGCTTACCCCACAGCTCCAGCCCGATACCCATGCTGCGGCGCACCGGATGCTTGTTGTAATTGTCGCGATGGTGCTGATGCCGGTCGCGTGCGGCGTCGGGCATCAGCAACTCGATCGGTCGGCCGATCAGGTCGCCCGCGTCGTACCCGAACATCGTATGCAGCCGGGGGTTGTGCATGAGCATGGATCCGGAATGGTCCACTACAACAAGTCCTTCCCCGGCGCTCATGAAGAGCATTTCGAAAATGCGCGCCACGTCGGCGGGCGAGAAGGTCTTATCGACACCGCTCAGCATGTGGCCAAAGTACCACTACGCACGGTTACGCGATATGGCCGGCCGGTCGCACCCGTGACAAGCCCGTCCCTTCGTCGTACACCCGCCACTTGCTCATGGGCGGAGCGTACAGATTGAGCGTTACCGCCCGCCCGGGCCCCGGGTTGGTGAAGCGGTGAATGGAACTCTCCCGCATGATCGCGCCCAGCATGCCCGGTCGCAGCCGGGTTTCCTGTACCAGTTGGAGCTTTTCGTTGGAACCGATCGCGAAGCGCTCCTCGATCACTTCTCCGACCACCGGGTGCATCCATGCCAGTTCACTGTCGTAGTCGTGGATGCTCGTACGCTGCCCGGGTTCGTAACATACCACCAACAACTCGAACGCGTCGTTGCGGATCACGCACGTGCGCGTGTAATGGCGCGTGTTCCAGCGGAAGTAGGTTTCCAGGTCCTGACCGGGGATGGCGTATCGCGTGAGTACCGCGCCATGATCAGCGGGATCACGCTGACGCAGTAAATCACGCACCAACTCGCGGATGGTGACGATGGGGGCCGGGTCGGCCATCGAGGATGCGGACATGGGACCTGGGCGGATGCCGCGTCGCATGGGTGCGTTCGAGGTGTTCCGGCGAGCAAACCTACCCGCTGCCGGATGTGGTGCGGATGACGGATGTCATGCACGTGGATGATATACCTCCCACTTCGCACCGGTATCATCATGTGGGATCACCGCAGTATGGCAGGCCCCGGCCCCATTGCCCGCGCGAGCACCTTGATGAAGCATGCTGTTGCTCCTCACCGAGCGCGTCCGGTCATCGGTGCGCCCGGGCCCATTGGCCGTCGTCACCACCGATGGGAATGCGGGATGACCAGCGCTTCGATGGCCCATCGTGTGATCACGGGCCCCTCGGATCCCGGGGTGATCGGCCAATTGTTCCGCTCGGGATATGGCTTGCCTTCGGCCATTGATACGCCGGGTTCGGGGATCCTGACCACGCTGCTTGACCGAACGGACCCGGGCCTGTTGACCATTGTCAGGATCGGCAAAGCCGGATCCGGCCTACCTTGTGGCTTCTACGATCATTCCTGCCATGGCACGCATCCTCATCCCCAGCGATTTCAGTGACAATGCGAAACGCGCCGCGGAATACGCGGTGAGCGTAGTGGGGCCGGATCACCGGTTCATCGTCTTCAATGCGCTTTCTTATGTGGGCCTTTCCGATCCCATGGTGGCCAGTGTGGCCGTGGAGGTGTACGGCGAAACCGAAGAACAGGTGCTGCGCTGGGCGGAGGAATTCCGGTCCATCACCGGGGCGAAGAACGTGACGGGACGTGTGGACTCGGGGTCCGTAGCCACCGTGGTGCGCAATATCGCGCGCAACGAGGGTGCCGATCTGGTGGTGATGGGCCGGAGTGGTGCGGGCGGCGCCTCCTTGTTCGGCAGCAATACGACCGATGTGATCCGGAATACGGCCGTGCCCGTATTGGCGGTTCCCGTGAACCTGCCGCTGAAGAGCCCTTTGCGGATCCTGCTTGCCAATGATCATAACGAGGTTGATGAGGGCAACCTCGGTATGTTGCGGACCATCGCGCTGTACTCTTCCGCCGAGGTGCTCATTACGCACATCGCGCGGGAGAAAAATGCTGGCCGGGGTGATGGGAACCGCGCCATTTTCGACCGGGCACTGAAGGGTGTGGCACTCACTTTCCAGGATCACCCTGGTGAGGATGTGCCCTCGGCCCTTGCCGAAGCCGCGGCCACGCATAACGCCGACATGATCGCGGTGCTGCATCGTCATCGGGATTTCCTGGACCGCATGTTCAATCCGAGTGTGGCACGCAAGCTCGCCTTGGAAAGTGTCCTTCCACTGCTCGTGCTTGAGCGCGGATAGGGCGGTCCAGGAAGTGTTCGCCCCACCTCTCCGCTGAGCGGTGAGCGATCTTCGCCCCATGATCCGCAGGAATACCGCGTTGCACAGCATTCTCCACCTCAAATGCCCATACTGCCACGAAGGGGCGTTCTTCGTGTCGCATCCGTACGACCTGTCCCGGGCCGGCGACATCCACGATAAGTGCCCGGAATGTGGTGGCCGGTTCAATATCGAGCCGGGTTTCTATTATGGTGCCATGTACGTGTCATACGCGATCGGCGTGGCGGCGTGCGTCACTGTGTGGGTGGCCTCGCTGGTCCTGGCCCCCGATCTTCCACTCCGCGTGCTCATCATGCTGATCGCGGGCACCATGCTGCTCGGAGGACCACTTTTCTACGCATTGAGCAAGATCATTTGGGCGCACTTGTTCCTGCGGAAGGGGAGTGAACGGCATTGAACGTTGGACGAACAGCGGCCGCTCGCCGGAGTGGACTACCTTGCGGGCATGTTCGCCGATGAGGATCTCCGGCGCGCGTTCGAGCGCGATGCGACGCAGCGGAATTTTGTCGCCGGAACGGAGATCATGCGGCCGGGTGACACGATCACCCACATCCCCATCGTGAAGAGAGGCAGTTTGCGCATTCTTGCCCAGGACGGGGAGGGGCGCGAGCGTTACCTCTATCACATACTCCCCGGCGAGACATGCGCCACCTCGCTCACCTGCTGTGTGAGCAAAAGGGTGAGCAGTGTAAGCGCCGTGGTGGAAGAGGACGCCGAATTGTTGATGATCCCCGTGCGTTACGTGGATGAGTGGATGGTGTACCCTGAATGGCGCAAGTACGTGAACGAGATACAAGCCCAGCGTTTCCAGGAACTGCTCGAGGCCTTTGAAGTGGTCGCTTTCCGCAAACTCGACGAGCAGCTCTGGAACTATCTGGTGAAACGTTCGCAGGCCACAGGGGAGAATACCCTGCGCCTCACCCACCAGGAGATCGCCGATGAACTGGTCTCACCGCGCGAGGTCATCACCCGCCTGTTGCAGCAGTTGCGCGCCCGGGGGCTGGTGACGCTGGGGCGCGGCCATATCGAATTGCATCCGGAGGCGATGGACGCGAAGAGCCGGGGGTGAGATGGGACCATGGGGTACCGTTATCCTCCGCGGCAACCGGTTACTTCACCAACGGGGCACCGGCTTTCTTCCAAGCGGAGATGCCACCGTCAAGGTCCTTCACGTCCTTGAAGCCCATCTCGCGCATCACTTCGCGCGCCTCTTCGCTCCGGCCGCCCGCGGCGCAGTACAGCCGAACCGGCTTCTCCTTGTCCAGCTTCGCCACACGCACCTTGAAATCGTCGTCGAACCAATCGATGTGCAATGCGCCGTCAATATGGCCCGTGCCCCATTCCTGCGGTGTGCGTACGTCAACCAATTGTACCGTATTTCCAGGTTTCAGCTCGGCTTGCAACGCGGCCACGTTCACCATGCGGTCCGATTGTGCCGAACAGCATGTGAGTGAAAGAGCGGAAGCCAGGGTCGCGAGGAGGAGGGTAGGGCGCATGGGTCGGGGTGTCGGGGAGAGGGATCGGATCCGGACGGGTGTTCGAGCGGGGTTCAACTCGCGGCCCCGGATCCGCGAACGGGTGTCTTATGGTTCTCAAAGATGCGGCATCATGGCCTCTTTCAATTGCGCAGCGTTCATCACACCGGAACGGCGCCACACGGGTTCGCCTTTCTTGAAGATGATCAGCGTGGGTACGCCGCGCACCTGGTAGGCCTGGGCCACACCCGGGTTCTTGTCCACATCCACCTTGATCACCGTGGCCTGCTCGCCCATCATGCCCTTGAACTCATTCAGGATCGGGGGCATCATCTGGCAGGGACCACACCATTCGGCGAAGAAATCCACCAGAACGGGCTTATCGCTGGCGATCAGTTCCTGGAAGGTCGTTGGCTTGCCCATGGTCATTCCGCTTCCTCACACACAACGTTCGTACCAGTTCCGGGTTTGGCCGTTCGGCTGTCAGTTCTGCAGGTCGCACCGCAGCATCCGAGGTTGAAGATCGCCTGAACACCGAAGAAAGCCGCTGCCATGTAAGCCACGGGATCCCCTTTCTGGACGCCTGCCATCAAGAAGGCCAAGGCAAGCCCAAGCCGGATCCAACGCATCCAACCCCAACTGGCGAGCAACGCACTCATCACCCCTTCAGCTTTTGCACATGGGTCCACGGACCGCCGTTGTACGCCTCATACCCTTGCTTGCGCAGGATGCCCTCGGCCATGCCGCTCCGCATGCCGCTCTTGCAGCAGGTGATCACCGGTTTGTTCTTGGGCACCCGTGCAAGGTGGCTTTGCAACTGGTCCACCGGTACGTTCATGGCGCCCTTCACGTGGCCTTGGGCGAACTCGGTCGGGGTACGCACGTCGAGAATGGTGGCGCCTTGTTCAAGGACCGCCTTGAGGTCCACCTTGGGACCGGAACCGAAAAGGGAACGGAGCATGTTCAATGTGGTGAATGATGTGGTGGTGAGCGGGAGTGAGGGTCGGTGGTGTGCGTGCGTGGGTGGCCTGCCCATGAGCTCATCCACGGGCTCCTTGTCCTGCCGGTTTCTTGAATGAGTTGAACAACAGCCCGCCCAGCAATGCACCGTACAATGTGCTGTTCATCGGGTTGCCGGTGATGGCACACCCGTTGGTACAGCCCCACTGGTACCAATAGAACCATCCGGCGGCGGCGCCCAGCGCCGCACCGACCGTGGTGATGACCCAGGGTCGCCTCATGACCGGTCCTTGCGGGTGTTAATGCCGAAAAACGTGTACAGCGGGCAGAAGTTGATGAAGCTCGTGAACACGAACACGATGGCCAGTACCAGCAGTCCGATACCCAAGGTGCCCGTCAGCACGCCGGTGAAGTACAGCAAGGCGATCGCGATCGCGGCACAGATGCGGATCACCCGGTCGGTGGAGCCCATGTTCGGTTTCATCCGGACAGCGTTCAGATGGCGCAAAGGTCGGGTGGGGATCATCCGTGATCGGTGAGGAAGATCACGAAGTGCCGGTCCCGTGACGATCGTCACTGGAAGCGCGGACGCACCGGCGACCTTTGCGCCATGGAGATCACGAACCACATGCCCCGTATCGGCGATCAGGCCCCCGATTTCGAAGCGCTCACAACGCACGGCCCGCTCAAATTCAGCGAGTACATAAAGGGCGGTTGGGCCATCCTGTTCAGCCACCCTGCGGACTTCACTCCCGTATGCACCACCGAACTCAGCGGATTCGCGCAGCACAGGGAGTGGTTCGCCGAGCGCAACACCAAGCTCATCGGCGAGAGCATCGACAGCATCCATAGCCACGTGGCCTGGGTACACGCCGTACGCGAAAAGACCGGCGTGTCCATGGACTTCCCGATCATCGCGGATATCGACATGAAAGTGGCCCGCCTCTACGGCATGTTGCACGACAACGCCAGCAGCACCGCCTCCGTACGTGCCGTGTTCTTCATCGATCCGAGGGGCATCATCCGCCTGATCATGTACTACCCGCTCAATGTGGGCCGCAACATGGACGAGATCATGCGCGTGCTCGAAGCCATGCAGACCGCCGATGCCAATGGCTGTGCCATGCCGTTGAACTGGAAGAAGGGCGACAAGGTGATCGTGCCGCCGCCCAGAACGCTCAAGGAACTGGATGCCCGCCTGGGGGAGAAGAACATCGAACTCATCGATTTCTACCTCGCGAAGAAGGAACTGGCCTGAGCCCGATCCGGCCGCGGAACGAAGGGCTCCTTCCGGGGCCTTTCGGTATGGCGAGTACACCGTTCCCTTGTACGTGCACGGATGCAGATGGAAATGATGCGTATGATCGGGTATGGGACGCCCTGTGATGTGGCGGTCCACCGGGAGACGCTCGATCCCGGACGCCTGAGACCGATACCGTACCCTGCCCCTTGGAAGATCCCCTGCCATGATGACCATCCGGGATCGGCACCGTGGATCCCGGGATCATCGTACCTTCAGCCTGTTGGATCCCGTACCCGACCCCGAACACCCCGCTGCCATGACCATCAAGCAGATCTACACCGGATGCCTCGCCCATGCGGCCTACTATCTGGAGAGTAACGGAGAGGCGGCCATTTTCGACCCGCTGCGAGAAGTGCGACCCTACATCGAGCGTGCCACCGCCGACAAGGCCAGGATCACGTATGTTTTCGAGACGCACTTCCACGCCGACTTCGTGAGCGGCCACTTGGATCTGGCCGCGAACACAGGTGCCATCATCGTGTACGGCCCCACCGCCAGGCCGGCCTTCGCCGCGCACGTGGCCACGGATAGCGAGGTGTTCCGGATCGGCAAGGCCAAGGTGAAGGCCATCCACACCCCGGGCCATACCATGGAGAGCACGACCTATCTCTTGATCGATGAGGAAGGTCGGGAGCACGGTATCATCACCGGGGATACGCTCTTCATCGGTGATGTGGGACGGCCCGACCTGGCGCAGCATGTCATCGCCGACCTTACCGAGGAAAAGCTCGCCGGTCATCTGTACGACAGCCTGCGCAACAAGATCATGCCGCTGGACGATCAGTTGATCGTGTACCCCAACCACGGGGCGGGCAGCGCCTGCGGCAAGATGATGAGCAAGGAGACCACCGACACCCTCGGCAACCAGAAACGCACCAACTATGCCCTTGATCCGAAGTTGTCGAAGGAGGACTTCATCAAGGCCGTGCTCAGCGGCCTCACACCTCCGCCGGGCTACTTCCCCAAGAACGTGCTGATGAACATCCGGGGGTACGAGAGCCTCGACAGTGTGATGGCACGTGGCAAACGCCCGCTGAGCGTGGCCGAATTCGAGGTGGTGGCCAATGAGGAGCGCCCGCTCGTGCTTGATACACGCTCCGGTGCGGAATTCGCACAGGGCTTCATCCCCAACAGCATCAACATCGGGCTGGACAGCAACTTCGCCATGTGGGTGGGCGAAATGATCCCAGATATCAAGCAGGCGATCCTGCTGGTCGCGGCACCTGGCAAGGAGGAGGAGAGCATCATACGGTTGAGCCGTGTGGGCTACGACAATCCCATCGGCTATCTCGATGGCGGCTTCGAGGCGTGGAGGAGGGCCGGCAAGGGGATCGATTCGGTGACGAGGATCACGGCGGATGAATTCGCGGTGCGGTATGCCGACAAACCGCCTGTATTCGATGTGCGCAAGAAGAGTGAGTTCGACAGCGAGCATGTGGTGGGCGCCATCAACACGCCACTGAACCGCATCAACGATCACCTCGCCGAATTCCCCAAGGACAAGCCGTTCATCCTGCACTGTGCAGGTGGTTACCGGAGCATGATCGCGGCCAGCATCCTCAAAGCCCGGGGCTGGGACAACCTTGTGGACGTGCAGGGCGGTTTCACGGCCATCAAGAACACGCCGGTGGAACGCACAACGTTCAGCTTCCCCACAACGTTGCTCTGAGCCGTACCTGAGGTTCGGAACGATCGGCACGAACGGACCGGTGCGATCGGACCGAGGTGGTGCTCACATCCGTTGGGCCAGGGCGATCACATGCCCATCGGGATCGGCATAGTACACCACGCGATCCCCCCAGTCGCGATCCGCGGCCGCGTTCACCAGCACGGCCTGCGCACGCTCCGCCGCGAAGGTCGCCTCCTCAATGTCCTTCACGAGCAGGTACAATTCGCAACGCGGTACTCCTGCTGCGGTGGACGGGTGGGGCATCGGGCCGCTGATGATCCGGGCGATGCCGCTTTCGGGCATCAGGCCCAATTTCAAGCCTTCCGCCAGCTCGAATTCGGTCATGCCCGGTACGTTGAGAACGGGCTCTCTGCCCAGCAGCTCACTGTAGAACGCAGTGCTGCGTGCCTGATCGGCGACATAGAGGATGAATTCGGAGGCGAGGAGGCGCATGGTGCGAAGATCAAGGGCATTCCATCGTTGCCGATGCGGCCATCACCGGTCCGGGGCTCACGTACGGGATGCCGAGTTCCAGGCCGCGCAGGATCATCAGAATGGCAACCACCGAAACCAGCACCGGAGATGCCCTGCGGAGCCATGTGCGCGCGCCATCCCGAACCAGGCCACCGCCCAAGCGCAGGGCGATCAGTGCGGGCCAGGTGCCCAACCCGAAGAAGAGCATGAAGAGCGCACCGTCCATGGCCGAGGCGTGTGACGAGGCGCCCAATAACGCGGCGTACAGCAGGCCGCATGGGAGCAAGCCGTTCAGAAGGCCGGTGAAGAACAACGCTTCGGGTGCCGTGCGTTTGAGGTTGCGTGCCAGCAAGCTGCGCAGGTGCGATAGGCCCATCGAGAGCCTGCCCGCCGGGCTGAACCGCCGCAACAGGCCGGGCAGCAGTACCGATAGCAGGAGCAGAACACCCGCCACCACGCTGATCACCTGCTGCAACCCGGCCAGGCGCAGACCATGCCCGAACGTGCCGATGGCCATACCGAGAAGCAAGTAGGTCGTCAACCTTCCCCCGTTCAGGAGCAGCGTGCTTCGCAGCCGCGCTCCCGTGCCGGTCCCGGAAGATGGTACCGCCAGTGCTATGGGTCCGCACATGCCGATGCAGTGGGCGCTTCCGGCGACCCCCAGCACGAGCGCGGTGGCGAACATCGGGTCCATGCTACGGCACGTATACCTTTTCTTCGGTGAAATAGGTCACGTTCCCGGCCTGCCATTCCAGCGATGCGTTGTACCGGCCCGGCAACAGGTCCATGCCGACCACGTCGACCTGGCCGGTGGATGTCCCCGGAAGCTGGATCGTACGGTCGGCACGCGGATCGTTCGGTCGGAGCAGCGTCAGGGTCCCGGTCACCACGCGTCCTTGCATCTCAGCGGGCAGATCCAGATGCACCGACCCCCGGGTCAGGTTGAATTGGATGGGCGCGCTCAAGGCCTTCGCCCGGGCGGCCTCATCGATCCGGCCCTGGAATCGCAGTTCCGCACTGTAGTAATCCTCGGTCACCAATGGTGATGGATGTCGGGAGGCCTTGATCGCGAACCAGGCCATCATGCCCGCGAAGGCGACCATCGCCAGTGCCAGCCCTTTTCCCCAGTTCATGGGTATCTATTGTTCCTGTTGGGCGTCCCCGGTCGATCCTCACGGACCCGCACGGGGTCATGCGGAACGACACGGTCGGTGCGGGTTGCCGATAGTTGAACGGTTTCCCTCATGGCCGTGGCCCTCCTGTCGGCCCAACGAACGAGGTCTTCACCTTGTCAACCAGCTTGTCCCCGCTGTACACACCCACCACCACGTTCGTTCTCATCCCATCGAGCTGCTCTTTGCGCAGGATGATGAACAACTCGCCCTGGGCCAGTTCACCGGGCTTCAGGTCGATCGGTTTCCCCACCATCTGCACTTCGCCTTCCAGGTCCAGGAGATCCAGCCGTACCGGCATTTCGCGTTGGGTCTTGTTCACCAGTTTGATCGCGTAAAGATTGCTGATCCGCCCATCGGGTCGTTCCTGGTAGAGCATGCCTGGTGTCCGCAGGAGCGTGCTGTCCACATCGCTGCGCATGGCGATCAAGGTCACCAGCACGCCGATGATCGCGACGAGCACCCCGCTGTACGCTTTCAACCGGGTGTTGAAGGTGAAGGGTTTCTTGTCGGCGATCCCGGCTTCGCTCGCGTAGCGGATCAGCCCCGTGGGCAGGCCTACGCTCGTCATCATATGGTCGCACGCATCCATGCAGGCCGTGCAGTTCACGCACTCGAGCTGGGTGCCGTTCCGGATATCGATCCCGGTGGGGCACACGTGCACGCACGCCTTGCAATCGATGCAGTCCCCCTTGCCCGCGTCGTTCCGCACCTCGCCCTTGCGGAAGAGCCCGCGTGCTTCGCCGCGAACATGATCGTACGCGATGACGATGCTCTTGCGATCGAGAAGCACGCCTTGCAGGCGCCCGTAGGGGCACACCGTGGTGCATGCCTGCTCCCGGAAGAAGGCGAAGTTGCCGTAGAACACGCCACTGAATACCATCATGGTGGTAAGCCCGCCCAGATGCTGTGCGGCCGGTTCGCGGATGATCCGGAGAAGCTCGTCGCTACCGATGATGTATGCCAGGAAGGTGTTCCCGATCAGGAAGCTGATCGCGAAAAAGACCAGGTGCTTCGTGGTCTTCTTGATGACCTTGTCACTCGACAATGGTGCCTTGTTGAGTGCCTGCTGCTGTTTCCAGTCGCCCTCGATGGCGTATTCGATCCGGCGGAACACGTGCTCCATGAACACCGTCTGCGGACATACCCAGCCGCAGAACAAACGCCCGAAGGCCACCGTGAACAACGCCACGAACACGATGAAGGCCAGGAAACCCAGCACGAAGATCAGGAAGTCCTGCGGCCAGAACGTCTGCCCGAAGAACACGAAGCGCCGTTCCACCAGGTTGATCAGCAGCAAGGGCTCGCCACCGATGCGCATGAACGGACCTGCGAACAACAGGACCACCAGGGAATATCCCACCCACTGCCGCCATCGTGTGAACTTGCCGCCGGGTTTTTTGGGGTACACCCAGACCCGCTTGCCCGCCTTGTCCACGGTGCTGATCGCATCACGGTAGCTTTCATCCGGCGAGGACCTCGACCTGGCGGAGGCGTTCCGCTTGATATGGGCCGGCTGGGGAGCCATTTACCGCATGGCCGTGCGTACGGTATCCGTGGCGAGGGCCGTTGTGTCGGCAGATGCACCGCTATCGTGCCATTCCTCGCCCTGCGGGGCTTTCTGTGTCGGGCCGCCCTTGCCTTCGAGCGTCATGATGTAGCAGGTGATCGAGCGGATCTCGGCCGGCTGCAATTGCGCCTTCCAGGCGATCATGCCTTTCGCGGGCACGCCGTACTTGATCGTCTTGAAGATGTTCTTCACCCCGCCGCCGTGCAACCAGTACGCATCGGTGAGGTTGGGCCCCACGCTGGTCTCGGAGCCGGAGGCGTCCGCGCCATGGCAGGGCGTGCAGTACTGCGTGAAGAGGGCGTGGCCCTGACCGGTTACCGCCGCATCGTCGGTGAAGGTCACGGTATTCTCGTCCACCACATGGGCCTGCGTGGCCAGGTAGGCGTCCACGTCCGCTTTGGCCTGTGCCATCTCGGCCTTGTACGCGTCCTGCGTATCGGGCCAGATGTTGAGCACATGCACGTTCACCAGGTATACGAAACCCCAGATGATGGTGCCATAGAACAGCCACAGCCACCAGGGCGGCAGGACGTTGTCCAGTTCCCGGATGCCGTCGTAATCATGGCGCAGCTCGAGCTCTTTTTCCTCCTCGATGGAGGCTTGGCGCGTGAGCTTCTTCATGAGGCGGTTGGTCCAAGAGGGCCCTGATGCGCGCTGTTCGCGTACGACCTCGGTGGTGCCCACCACGGCACGCGTCAGTTCGCGAAGGACATTCATCTGTACGAGCAGGATGAGGAACAGGAGGACGTTGGTGATGAAGAGCCACCAGAAGGCCGTGTTCAGCGACACGCTGGTACCATCGCCCTTGTACGCCTGCGCGCTGACCTCTCCCGCGATCAGGCAAAGGGTCACCATGGCGGCCCCGCGCCCACCTTTTTGTACCACGCGCCTCACCCAGTCGCCCGAACCGCCCATGGTGCGCAGGATCCCGGCCAGGGAGATGATGAAGATGACCTGCACCACGGCCAGTCCGAGCAGGGCGTACAACAGGTTGTTCGTTACATGGAAGGACGGGGCCTCCGGTGCCTGTGCGACATCCTGCGCAACGGAGAGCAGGGCTGATGCGGACAGGAGGGTGGTGGTCAGAGTGCGCTGGAACATGCTACGGTTGTGCATGGTTGTTGGATCCGTTCGCGTCCTCCCCATCGCCGAGCGGAAGGGCCGCCATGTATGTGATGTGCTCACGGCGCGACCGCCGGACATAGAGCAGTACGCCGAGGAAGATGAGGAAGAACAGCAGGAACGACACCACGGGATAGATCCCGATCCCCGCGATCGTATCCATGTGGTGTTTGATGAATTTCAGCATGGCTCACTTCGCCGCGGTGGTGCTGGCGGGCGCGGCCTTGATATCGGTGCCCATGCGTTGCAAGTAGGCGATCAACGCCACGATCTCCATGTCGATCGGGGTCTCCACACCGGCCCCCTTCAGGTTGGCCGCGATCTTGCGGCTCTGTTCCACCAGGTGCGCATTGGCACGAAGGGGAAAGTCGGCGCCGTATTCCTTCTCGTACGGCACACCCAGGGTGATCATCGCTTCGATCTTCCTGCGCGTGGTGGTGGTGTCCAGGGCGTCCTGGAAAAGCGCGGGATACGCCGGCATGAGCGATCCGGGGCTCATGGTGGTGGGGTCCCACATGTGGTAGTAATGCCAGCTGTCCGGGTATTTGCCCCCCACACGGTGGAGGTCGGGGCCGGTGCGTTTGCTGCCCCACTGGAAGGGATGGTCGTACACGTATTCGCCCGCCTTGCTGTACTCGCCGTAACGTTCCGTCTCACCGCGGAAGGGGCGGATCATCTGGCTGTGGCAAGTGTAGCAGCCCTCACGCACATAAATATCCCTGCCTTGCAGTTCCAATGGCGTGTACGGCTTCACGCTGCTGATGGTGGGCACGTTGCTCTTCACCAGGAACGTGGGTATCATTTCGATGGCCCCGCCGATGGCCACGGCCACCAGGCTCCAGACCAGCATCTGCACGGGCCGGCGTTCGATCCACGTGTGCCAGTGGCCCCCGGGCTCCTTGTCCAGCTTCTCCAACGCTGCCGCTTCGGCGTCCTCGTCGGCGATCAACCGCCCAGCCTTCACGGTCTTCACCACGTTGTACACCATGATGAACACCCCGACCAGGTAGATGGTTCCGCCCATCGCGCGCAGCCAGTACGCGTACTTGATCTCGAGCAGGGTATCCAGGAAGTTCTTGTACACCAAGAAGCCGTCCGGCGTGAACTGTTG
>JAFDZE010000111.1 GCA_018267155.1 Bacteroidota bacterium
CCCAGGCCCGTTTTGTTGGGCAGCAGGTTGGCCTTGGGCACTTTCACGTTGTCGAACACGAGTTCGCCGGTGGGGCTTGCCCGTAGCGAGAGCTTGCCGTGCGTGGTGGGCGTGGTGAAGCCTTCCATGCCACGCTCCACGATCAATCCATGGATGCGGCCCTCGATGTTCTCGGCCTTGGCCCACACGATGGCCAGGTCGGCGAAGGGCGAGTTGCTGATCCACATTTTGGCACCGTTCAGCAGGTAGTGGTCGCCCATGTCCTTGAACACGGTGACCATGCCGCCGGGGTTGCTGCCGAAGTCGGGTTCGGTAAGGCCGAAGCAGCCGATCTTCTTGCCTTGCACCATGTCGGGCAGCCACTTCTTCTTCTGCTCCTCGCTACCGTATTTCCAGATGGGGTACATGGCCAACGAGCCCTGCACGCTGCACAAGCTGCGCAAGCCGCTGTCGCACCGCTCGATCTCCTGCATGATGAGGCCGTAGCTGATCTGGTCCAGCCCGGGGCCGCCGTACTGCTCGGGCACGAAGGGCCCGAATGCGCCGATACCGGCCAAGCCGGGGATGATGTCCTTGCTGAACTCCGCCTTCTCGAAGCGCTCCTCGATGATGGGCTTCAGATGCTTGCTCACATGGGCCCGCGCCGTGTCGCGGATCAGTTTCTGTTCTTCGGTGAGCAGCTCGTCCACCAGGTAGTGGTCGTGGTGCTGGTAGAGGTCGGTGGCGGCTTTTTTCTGAGTGGCGGTGGTGGTGCTCATCGGGTGCGTGCCTGTTCAACAGGGCGTGCAAAAGTAGGACGTCGGTTTCCCGCGCGAAGTCCTCCGGTACTCGCACTTTCGCAGCGGCCACCACCGCCCAAGGCTATGGTGTCCGAAGCATGGAAGGGACCCAGCGCGCAACCGACGCCTTGGCCCAGGACTGGATCCTGGTGGTGCTCCTGGCAGCACTGGGCCTGCTGGGCTGGGTGAACATTGTTTCGCCCAAGAAGTGGCGGCTGATCACCCGCTCGTTCTTCTCCTTCCGTTTGGGGCGCCAGAGCCTGCGCGATGAGCTGAACCTGCAAGACCGCACGTTCATCATACTGCTCGTGGCCGCTTCGGTATCGGTATCACTCTTCGCGTTCCAGCTGGCCATGCGGGCAGGCGCGGTTCCCGGTGGGCCGGGCGAATGGGGCCGCTTCTTCGCGGTGGCCGTGGCCTTGCTGGTGGTCCAAGTACTGGCTCTGCGCCTCTTGGGGCTGTTGTTCCAAGCAGACGGCGGGCTGAGCGAATACCTCTACACCTTGCTGCTGCTCCACGTGATGCTGGGCATCTGTCTGCTGCCGCTCTCCGCATCGATCGCCTGGCCGCACCGGATCGCGTGGCGCAGCTGGGCCTTGTGGACCGGGCTCGTGGTGGTGGCCGCCATCACCCTCTTCCGCTGGATCCGTGCCGTGTGGCTCGGCCTGAGTGAGGGCGTCCCGCTCCGTTATGTATTCATTTACCTTTGCGCCCTCGAAATCCTGCCTGTTGGCCTCGCGCTGCACCATGTGCTCCGCCTGATCCCCGACCCGTCCCACCCGATCTGAGCACGCTGCCTTGAAGCCCAAGAGCATCCTCGTTACCCAGCCCGCGCCTACGGACGACAAGAACCCCTACGCGGAGCTTGCCAAGAAGTTCAGCCTGAAGATCGATTTCAGGCCCTTCATCCGCATCGAGCCCGTGGCCGGACAGGACTTCCGCCAGGAACGCATCAACATCCTGGACCACAGCGCCATCGTGCTCACCAGCCGCAACGCGGTGGATCACTTCTTCCGCATGTGCAAGGAGATGCGGGTTTCGGTGCCTGAGACCATGAAGTATTTCTGCGTGAGCGAGAGCGTGGCCTACTACGTGCAGAAGTACATCGTGTACCGCAAGCGCAAGGTGTTCATCGGCAAGCAGACCTTCGGCGACCTGATGGACGTGATCAAGAAACACAAGGACGAAGTGTACCTGGTGCCGCGCAGCGATATCCAGAAGCAGGAGATCCCCGTGCTGCTGGACAAGTCCGGCGTGAAGTACACCAATCCCATCTTCTACCGTACCACCGCCGCCGACCTCAGCGACTTGAAGGACGTCACCTACGACATGCTGGTGTTCTTCAGCCCCGGCGACCTCGAAAGCCTGAAGAAGAACTTCCCCAAGTTCAAGCAGAACGGGACCGTGATCGCCGCCTTCGGCCCCACCACCATCAAGGCCGTTCGCGATGCCGGTTTGCGGCTGGACATCGAAGCGCCCATGCCCGAGGCACCCAGCATGACCGGTGCCATCGAACTGTACATCAAGAAGGTCGGCAAGGAGGCCAAGAAGAAGGGGTAGGCTTCGACGGGCTCAGCCTGACATCCTGTAATAGTGGGCTCAGGCTTCGGCGGGCTCAGCCGGAAAGACTCGTGGCAGTCTCTGCCGATATGTTTCTCGACCTACTCAGCGCACCCTGTCATCCTGAACCCACAGAAGGAGACCGGGTGTACGAAGACCGTCAGTTATCACATCTTGCGCCGTGGTCACCCCCCGTAAAACCTTCCGCAAGCACGAACGGCTCACTGGCCGCGATGCCATCAACGCCTTGATGAAGGAGGGCTCCGCGATGAACGACCGACCGCTGCGCGTGGTGGGCTTTCTTACACCGGCACCCGATGGAGCGCCCGCCCGTGTGGCCTTTGCTATACCCAAACGCCATGTGCGCAGCGCTGTGGACCGCAATCGCATCCGTCGCCGCATGCGCGAGGCGTACCGGCTGGAGAAAGACCGATGGTACCAGGCACTCAACAATGCGGGCACCCGATGCGTCTGGCTCTTCATCTGGCAGTCCGCTGAAATACCGGCGTACAAAGGCGTGCATTCCAAACTGGTGCGCCTTGCCGATCGTTGGCTCCGGACGAACCTGCCCAAGGGATAGGCATGATCGCCCGCCTCCTCATCGGCCTGGTACGCGTGTACCAGTACGGGCTCTCGCCGCTGCTGCCCGGATCCTGCCGCTACACGCCGAGTTGCAGCCACTACGCCGTGGAGGCACTCCGCAAGCACGGGGCCTGGCGCGGGGGACGCCTTGCCCTCAAGCGGATCCTCTCCTGCCACCCGTGGGGGGGGCACGGACATGATCCCGTACCCTGATCCACGCACGCTGCGGAACGTTGAACTTGTACACGCAAGAAGCTGAGTATGAGCCAGAGTCGATCACGGCATGTCATCGGATCCGTGCGTACGGATCGGCCGTGATCCCTCGTTCAGCTTCGTGCAGCCCACCGATCCCACCCTCTTCGCAGGGGGGCGACCCATCGTATCACCGGCAACCTCCTGTCGGACGTGGCCTTATCGATGCGATCTTGCACCCGCCCACCGCTCGCGTCAATTGGCGAAATTTCACAGCCTACCGGCCCGCACAGTACCGAGCTTTGTGAACAGGCGGGCGCATCGAACGACCGCCCCACAGGCGTACAACTGAACACGACACCCATGCGCATCACCTGGAAGCGTACCATCATCGCAGGATCCATTGCCGCCGGCCTCGGCTTCGGCATGGCCGCTGGCGACGATTACTTCGAGATCGGGAAGAACCTCGAGATCTTCAACGAGCTGTACAAGGAGTTGAATATCTACTACGTGGACGAGACGAAGCCGGGCGACCTCATGACCACCGGCATCGATGCCATGCTGGAGAGCCTGGACCCGTACACGCAGTACATCGCCGAGAGCGAGATGGAGGACTACCGCTTCCAGACCACCGGGCAGTACGGCGGCATCGGTGCCATCATCAGCAAGAAGGAGAACGGCATCGCCATCCGCGAACCGTATGAGGGATCACCGGCGCTGCGCAGCGGCATCCGCGCGGGCGACCTGATCTTGGAGGTGGACGGCCGCTCCACCAAGGGACTCGATACCGAGGATGTGAGCAAGATGCTCAAGGGTCAGGCCGGTACTCCCGTGAAGATCCTCGTTCAGCGCAACAACGCGTCCCCCGAACTCCGGTCCATCACCCGCGAAGAGATCAAGATCCCCGACGTGCCCTACAAAGGCATGGTGGATGAGACCGGCAAGGTGGGCTACCTGAAACTGAACAGCTTTACCCAGACCGCTGGCACCGAGGTGCGCAACGCCGTGAAGGAACTGAAGGACCAGGGCGCGAGCAAGGTGATCCTCGACCTGCGCGGGAACGGCGGTGGCCTGCTGCGCGAAGCGGTGAACATCGTCAACCTCTTCACGCCCAAGGGCGAGACCGTGGTGGAGACCAAGGGCCGCATGGCCGATTGGGACAAGACGTACAAGACGCTCAGTGAGCCCCTTGATGCCGATATCCGCCTGGTGGTGCTCACCGACACGGGCAGCGCCAGCGCCAGCGAGATCGTGAGCGGTGCCCTGCAGGACCTGGATCGCGCCGTGGTGATGGGGCAGCGCACCTTCGGCAAGGGCCTCGTGCAACAGACCCGCGACCTGCTCTACAACAGCAAGCTCAAGGTCACCGTGGCGAAGTATTATATCCCCAGTGGTCGCTGCATCCAGAAGCTCGATTACGCCCAGCACGACAGCACGGGCCATGCCGTGGTGCGTGCCGATTCATCCTTGCGCGGTTTCAAGACCCGCAATGGCAGACCGGTGATCGATGGCCGCGGCATCCTGCCCGACGTGCTGGTGGAGGAACCCGAGATGCCGAAGGTCGTGGTCGGTCTGTTCGCCGGTGACGTCCTCTTCGATTTCGCCAATCAATACTACTGGTCGCACGACAGCATCCCCCCTCCGGGCACCTTCACCATCACCGATGACCTCTGGAAGGATTTCACCGCATTCGCCCACACGCGCAAGGTGGAGTACCGCACGGAGAGCAATGAGGAGTTGAAGAAGCTCGAGGAGGCCGCCAAGCGCGAACGGTATTACGATCATGCCAAGGAGGCCTTCGGATCTCTCCGCGCCGAACTGAACCCGGACGTCGGCCAGGAACTGGAGCGATTCCGCCCCGAGATCCAGCGCCTTTTGCTGAGCGAACTCATCGGCCGCTATTACCACCGGACCGGCCAGGCCAAAGCCATGCTCGCCTCCGACCCGCTCGTCACACGCGCCATCGAAGTGCTCAACGGTGCCGAGTACGAGGGCATCCTGAAAGGCACCATCAAGCCCGGCAACTGACCTGCTGGCCGGACCACCCATGACCGGGACCGGCCAAGGCTTCAGGCGGACGCACGTTGCGGCCCTCGCTTTGGCGGCCATCATGCTGCCGTGGAGCGAGTTCCTCCTGAGCAACGCGCAGTTCCTCCTGCTGGGCAACTGGCTGGTTGAAGGCATCGTGCGCAAGGACCTCGGTGGCCGGTTCCGACGCGCGTTCACCCATCCCGGTGCCTTGGTATTCATGTCGTTCTTCGGCCTGCATGCGTTGGGCCTCCTTTGGACCGACGATATGGCCTGGGGGCTCGACCTCTGCCGCATCCTGCTCCCCGTCATCGCGTTCACACCGGTGCTGGCCTCCGTTCCCCCGCTCAACCGGAGCGAGTTGCGCGCCGTTCTGCTGTTCGGCGCCTGGAGCACCTTCGCCAGCACGCTCGTCTGCCTGATCATGCGGTATCCCGTCCTGGCCGAGGGAGGCTACCGCGAACTCTCGGTCTTCATCAGCCACATCCGCCTGGCCTTGCTCCTGTGCTTCAGTATCGCGGTATTCGTGACGCATGCCGGTCGAGGCGCGTTGATCCGTTCGGCCCATGCGGTGGCCATCGCCTGGTGCATCGCATTCCTCGCCCTGCTGCACAGTCTCCCCGGCTTCGGCATGCTCCTGGTCATGGCCGCCTACGGCATCTGGCACTGGAGCGCTTCCCGCAGCACCTTGTTGCGACGCTCGTCACGCCTGGCGCTGCTGCTGATCCCTGTCCTCGTCCTCGCCTGGGTGGACCGGGTGCGCACGGAGTTCCACCGCATGGACGCTACCGACCTGGCACGATTGGATGAGCGCAGCGCCGGGGGCGAGTATTATTACCACGATCGGGAACGGCCGTTGCTGGAGAACGGGCATTATGTATGGATCAATGTGGCCGACAGCGAGCTGATGCGCGGTTGGGAGGAGCGCAGCGCCTTGCGCTACCACGGTCTGGACGCCCGGGGCGATACGCTGAGGCATACCCTGGTGCGGTATCTGGCGAGCAAGGGCCTGCGCAAGGACTCCCTCGGTGTGCGCGCACTCTCCGAGGAGGATGTGCACCGCGTGGAGAACGGCGTGCCCAACGTGGAGGCCGGTCGGAAGGGACCGTTGAGAGCGCGACTTGAGCAGATCCTGTACGAATGGGATGAATATTCGGTTTCCGGGGATGCCAGCGGCCACTCGGTGGCCATGCGGAGGGAGTTCACCCGCACGGGCTGGGCCATCGCGCGCGAGCATCCGGTCATCGGCACGGGTACCGGGGGTACACGGCCCGCATTCGCGCGGATGTACGAACGGCTCAACAGCAAGCTCGGTGCCGACTGGCGCCTGCGGGCCCACAACCAATACCTTACCCTGATGATCAGTTTCGGCGTGCTCGGACTGGCCTGGAGTCTCTTCAGCTGGTGGTGGCCCGCATGGCGTGCGGGTGCCTTGCAGCGGCCGTTGTTCATCTGCTGGGCCATTATTTTCGGGCTCTCGTGCCTGGGCGAGGACACGCTCGAAACGCAGCCGGGCGCCACTTTCTTCGCCTTCTTCTACGCCCTCCTCGTTTTCGCGTATCCGGGAACCGACCTCAGCGCTCCAGCAGCTCCAGTACACGCTGCGGGCTGATCCGCCCGATGCAATCGCACGGATCCCCTTTCGCGCAACGCGCACAATCCGGGTCGTTCACCAACGCGTGCGCATCCCGCCCGATGGGCGCCCACCTGCCCGGGTGGATCGGCCTGCGGGGCGAGTACAGTCCCACGGCCCTGATGCCGCACGCGGCCGCGATGTGCAGCGGGCCGGTGCTGGCCGCCACCAGCGCATCGCTCGCCCCGATGAGTGTGATCAATTGGTGCAGATCGAACAGCCCGGTGGCGTCGGTTACCTGCGGCAGTTCCATGGGCAGACCAGCGCGCAGTGCCGCGCCCTCCTTCGCCGTGCCCGTGATGATCACCTGATACCGCTCCGGAGGGAGCAGCCGCACCAATTCCGCGAAGCGCTCGAGCCCCCATTCCACCGCACTGCCCTGCGAGCCCGGGTGCAGGATCACCCGTTCGCGATCGGGCCGGAGCAGCGCGCGCACCGCTTCGTCCGGCACAGGGGCACTGAATCCCGTTCGCGCCACGAGTTCTTCCAGTGTCCATGCCGCTCTGATCCCGAGGGGCCCCAGCAACATCGCGTTCAGTTGCGCCTCATGCCGATCGCTGTTCCGCCGCCCCAGTGGCACGCGTGCGTTCGCCGTGAACCAGTGCCACCAGCGATGGCTCGTGCCGATGCGCACCGGGATGCCGGCCCGCACCGCCAGCCAGGCGAGCGCCCGATCGGGCAACACGTGGATGATCGCGTCGGCACCGATGTCCTTCAGCGCCCCCACCCCACCTGCCACCAGGTCCTCACGTGTCACCACCCGATCCACATGCGAACAGCACGCCAGCACCGGTGCCGTATACCCTTTCCCCAGAAATACGACCTCCGTTCCCGGGTATTGCTCCTTCAGGATCCCCGCCAACGGCAGCGTGAGCATCACGTCGCCGATGCTGTCCGTTCGACTGATGAGGATGGTTCCCGGCATGCTCATGCCTTGTGCTCCGCGAGCAATTGGTGGAGCTTGGCATACTTCAGTGCCACCGCCCGCGCCGAATAACGGGCGATGTGGAAGCCCGCCGAACCATCAAGAAGGCCCATCTGGAAGACATAGCCCTGGACGAATTTGAACAGCGGGGACAACCGACGTTTGACCCATCCAGCCCGCTTGCCCTCGGCCAACATCTTGCGCGCATGCAGTGTGCTGTACCGCTCGATGCGTTCGGCGTGATCCGACAAGCTGTGATAGGACCAGTGCAACAGGTCTCCCGCAAGGTGGTTTACCCGTGTTCCGGGATCAAGTTCGAGGGTCTCATGCACATGATCGCCCGTCCAACGTGCCGACGCTTTCGGGAAGATGCGGATCTTGACATCCGGATACCAACCGCCATGACGCACCCAACGACCGCAGTAATTCGTCAGACGGTTGAACCCGTACGCCCCGTGCCATCCCGCTTGTTCCGCGGTGCGAATAGAGGCCGTCAGCTCCGGGGAGAGCGCCTCATCCGCATCGAGCGAAAGTATGTACGCGTGACGTGCCAGCGCGTTGGCATGGTTCTTCTGCGCGCTGTAGCCCGCCCACGTATGCATGCTGACCCTTGCGCCAAGCTCCGTTGCGATGGCCACCGTGCGGTCGGTGCTGCCCGAGTCCACCACCACGATGTCGTCGCTCAACGTACGCACTGAGTTGATGCAGCGCGCGATGTTCCGCTCCTCGTTACGGGTGATGATGACGACGCTGAGCGCCATGGGCGGCCAAGGTATCCCGCGAAAAGGCCCCTCCCCACCGTGCGATGGAAGAGGGGCCTTCACCCGGTGTGGTCAGTGCGCCACCTGGAACTTGCCGCGTGCGGTCTCACGACCGCCGACCATCACGCGATACAGGTAGAGCCCCTCGGCCAGGTTCGATGTGGTGACCCATGCGCGTGGGCCATCGGCCGAGGTGCGCATGGCCATACGCCCGGTGTTGTCCAGTACTTCGATCACGGCACGGCCCGCTCCCGGAAGTGCGATGGTCATCGCATCGTCCGCCGGATTCGGGTAGGCACTCGTGCCATGACCCTCCACGGCGGTCAGTCCCGATGCGGGAGCAATGGTCACACAATAGTCCTCGGTCTCCCCGTAATTATAATCGTTCTCGCAGCCTGTGGCAGCCGCGGAGAAGTACTCCATGATGACCCGCATGCGTGTGGGGCCGACAGGGGCCGTTTCCGGTACGAGCAGGTTGCCCGTGACCTCTCCCGCAACGGCATCGGATTGGAATACCCGTTCGCCGGGAGCCTCGAACTGCCCGTTCAGGTCCAGGTCCAGCCAGATGGTCCACGCCTCGGCGTACTCATCACTGTCATACCCGGGCGTAAGGATCACAGGAATAGGAGTGCCGATGTCCAGTGTCGTGCTCTCCGTGGCGAAGAGCGCGTAGCCCTCGTTGTTCCCGCTCGTGTTGTCGATGGCACCGATCCGCACCCGATCGATCCATTCGTCATTGGTGCTGGCCGAAACACTGGGGCAGAAGGCCAGGTCCACGCACACACCACAGCCAGGTACCATCACCAAGGTGGAGGCGCTCCAATCCGTGGTGGTGATGCCATCGCAACTGGTGCGCATCTGCACCTCGTATTCGTTGCAGCCTTCGAGCCCGGTGATCGCGTACGGCGATGTGCTCAGACCTGCGACCGTGGTCCAGTCCGTGGTACCGGCCAATGCGTATCGTATGTCGTAGGTGTTGGCCGCCAGCACCACGCTCCACTGCACGTTGATACCGGTGGTGTCCACGGCCTCGGCGGTCACGCTCGTCGGCACGGTGCAGCAACCTTCGGAGGTGAAGGTCCAGGAGGCGCTCCAGCCACTGGTCTCACCTTCGCATTGGGCCTCCACCTGGTATTCATAGGCCGCGCAAAGGTCCAGGTCCTGCAGGGTGAGTGATGCGCTCGGCACGTCGTTGACCACGACCCAGTCAGTACTGCCCACAGGCCGGTACCGCACGTTGAACGTGGTGCCGACCGTACTGCTCCACACCAGGTCCTCCTCGCCCAACGCGGTGCTCGAACCGGACAGGTTGTACGGAGCGGGGCACGTACCACAGCCGGACATGATCCATAGCAGGCTGTTGTTGCTGTTCACGCGACCACCTGTAACGGTGTTGCCCGGCAGGTTGCCCACCTGCTCCACACCGGTAAAGAGCGCTTGACGTACGTACAGGGCTCCGGCCTCCGGATCGGCATGCACCAGGCCCATCATGGTGGCACAGGGCGCGCTGTACAACAGGGCGATCACCCCGGCGGTGAGCGGACTGGCGAAGGAGGTGCCGCTGGTGCTGCCCGTGCCCCCGCCCATGCTGGTGGTGAAGATGTTCTCGCCCGGTGCGCCCAGATCAACGGTGGTGGCACCATATCCGCTGAAGGTGCGCATATCGTTGGTGTTCGTTGCCGTTACGCTCACCATGAAGTCACTCGCACAAGCCGTGGGCATGTCGCCCACCACGTCGATGTTCACGTTGTTGTTGGCCGTGGCCCCGCAGTTCAGGACGCCTGCCGCACCGAGCGTGTCGTAAATGGCGCACCAGATGGGATAGCCGGCCGGGTCGGCATTGTCGATGCCCCAGCTGGCATTCGTGGCCACCACGAACGCCCCTTCCGCTCCATTGGTCTCGTTGTACCGCCGACGCATGACCAGTGGATAGGTATAACTCTCCACCACGGCGGCCTCGCCGATGCCATCGCGCGTCACCACCATCATCTTCACGTCCCAATTGGCCCCGGCCACTTGGCTGCCGTTGTCGCCC
The DNA here is from genome assembly GCA_018267155.1 of Bacteroidota bacterium. Classification (GTDB taxonomy): domain Bacteria; phylum Bacteroidota; class Bacteroidia; order Flavobacteriales_F; family PHOS-HE28; genus PHOS-HE28. Next base: position 10,496 of record JAFDZE010000111.1, read on the forward strand.
ACTGCACCGATCATGCCCGCCACTTGGGTGCCATGGCCGCCCCCGTACACGTCGTCGTTGTTCCCACCTGGATTCCAGCCTTGGAAGTCGTCCACATAGCCGTTGCCGTCGTCGTCGATGCTGTTGCTCGCGATCTCCTGATGGTTGTACCACGCATTGGCCACAAGATCCGGATGCGGCAGATCCGCGTTCTCAATGATGCACACCACGATGGTATCGCCCGTGGCCGTGAGCCCCCCCGTAGTGATGTCCCAAGCCGCTTCACTGTCGATGTTCTGATGCTGCCACTGTTGTCCGTACTGCGGGTCGTTGGGTACCGCACGATCCTTCACCACGTGGTTGTTCTGCGCGAAGGTGACCCCCGGGTGCCGACCCACCTGACGCATCACCTCAGCCTGGCGAAGGGCCGGATTGTCGTAATGCAACAACCAGGCACGCATGGGAGCACTCACCTCTTTCACCACACGCAACCCCGTCGGCTGGCCATTGATGAACGCGAGGTCATTCACCACCGATCGTGCTGAAGCTCCGGGCTCCAACATCAACAGGATATCGCCGGGGATGTACGCGGCTTCCTGGGCCAGCAACATGGGCGCAGTGGTAAGTGCAGTGGCCAGGATCAGCGTCCGGAACGGGGTCGATAGGGTCATGCGCGGTCGGGTTGGTAGGGTCTTTCGGTCCGAAAGTTTCGGCTAAGGTAGATGGACCACGTCTTCCCGATGGCCCGGATGCGGCCCATTTGCGGAAGGATCTGGAAGGCTTCCACCTTTACCAGGCGCCGCACCTGGTCTACCATGCGCTTCACGTCCGGACCCAACAGGGGTTATTCGGCATGGGTTGGTCCACTGTGCGGAGATTCGCGCCATGCTCAACGCACTCTTTCAGCCCTTCACGCTGCGGACGCTGACTTTGAAGAACCGGTTCGTCATGGCCCCGATGACGCGGTCCTTCTCGCCCGGCGGTATCCCGGGCCCCGATGTGGCCGCCTACTACCGCCGCCGTGCCGAAGGCGATGTGGGGCTCATTCTTTCCGAAGGCACGGTGATCGAGCGGGCTTCGTCGAGCAATGATCCCGATGTACCGCATTTCCATGGCGAAGCGGCGCTGCACGGCTGGAAACACGTGATCGACGAGGTGCATGCCGCTGGCGGGCGCATGGGTCCGCAGCTCTGGCACATGGGCGTGATGCCCCTGCACAAGAGCGGGTGGTCGCCGCCTGTGCCCTTCGAGGGACCCAGTGACCGCATCAATACCGAAAAACGCAACGGACGGGCCATGTCCGATGCGGACATCGCCGATACCATCGCGGCGTTCGGGCGGGCGGCACACCACGCGCAGGCCCTGGGCTTCGACCTGGTGGAACTGCACGGCGCGCACCGTTACCTGATCGATCAGTTCTTCTGGAACGCGACCAACACGCGCACCGATCGCTATGGCGGAACCACACTCGCCGAGCGTACGCGCTTTGCCTGCGAGGTGATCCGCGAAGTGCGTCGGCAGGTGGGCCAGCGGATGGTTGTGCAGATCCGCATCTCGCAATGGAAACCCGGGGCCTACGACAACAAGTTGGCCACTACACCCCGGGAAATGGAAGCCTGGCTCACCCCGCTGATCGAAGCCGGCGCCGACCTGCTGCACTGCTCGCAACGCCGCTTCTGGGAACCCGAGTTCGACGGCAGCGACCTCAACTTCGCCGGATGGGCCAAAAAGCTCACCGGCATTCCTGTGATCACCGTGGGGTCGGTGGGTCTCAGTGGCGAGTTCACGGCGGCTTTCCGTGGCGACAGCTCGACAGCGACCCCATTGGATGAACTGGTTCGTCGCTTTGATCGCGGCGACTTCGATCTGGTGGCCGTGGGCCGAGCGTTACTGATGGATCCGCACTGGACACGGAAGATCCGCGATGGCCGCACCAACGAACTGCTCGGCTTCAGCAAGGAGGCCCTTCAGAACCTGAGGTGAGCCCAGGATCGTTCTTCGTGTAATATGGCCAGGCTGAGGCAAGAAGCGGGAGCCGGACGCCCGGATGTTCCTCCGAGAACACGGTGCATACCCGTTTTCCGGACCTTCGCGCCCACGGACGGCCAGATCTCACGTGAGCATGTGGCCGCACCTGTGTTCAGGCCCATGATCCGCATCGCCATCCTCGCCTCCGGTTCGGGCACCAACGCCCAGCGCCTCATGGAACATTTCCATGGGCATACGCAGGCTGAAGTCGCCCTCCTCGGCTGCGACCAACCCCAGGCAGGCGTGCTGCAACGCGCTTGGGACCACGGCGTTCCAAGCTACCTGTTCAACGGTACACAGCTGAGGGAGGGGGATGTGCTGCGCGAACTCGAAGGCCAGCGGATCCAGCTGATCGTGCTGGCCGGCTTCATGCGCTTGATCCCGTCCGCCATGGTGCGGGCGTTCCCCCGACGCATCATCAACATCCACCCGGCTTTGTTGCCCAAGTACGGCGGCAAGGGCATGTACGGCCACCATGTGCATGAGGCCGTGCTCGCTGCCGGGGAGCAGGAGAGCGGCATCACCATCCACTACGTGAACGAGCGCTACGACGAGGGCGAGCACATCGCGCAGTTCCGTTGTCCCGTGCTGTCCGACGATACCCGGGCCTCCTTGGAGGCGCGGATCCACGCCTTGGAACATGCGCACTATCCCGTTGTGGTGGAAAGTGTGGTGAACGGGATCGTAACCATCTGATCGCATCCGGCTTCTGGTAGGAACACGTGCGTCGTGCTCACGGCCGGGCATGACGGACCATTGGAAAATGTACCGGCCATCCGACGCTCGGCTCGGCCGAGTGTCGCACATGCCCGGCCTCTGGCCGCTCCACATACCAAGAAGTAGGGAACCTGCCATAGCCGGATGATCAGCTCGGCACTCGGCGGTGCGTTGATCCATTTCTTGAGCCGGGCGCCGATTGCGGACAATGATGGATCATGGACATCTCTCCATTTCCGCCCTCAGCAGGCGTTCTTTTGTTGCCACCAATTCTTGTTGTGCGAAATACTCACGCATCTGTGCAGCGATGACGTCAGTGAATTCACGCCTGGCTTGAACGCTCAGGGCCGACAACCCCGCCTCGCCTGAATGCGTCGGCATTGTCCGCGTTCGTCCCCGACAAGAATGTCATCGGGAATGGGGATTTTTTTTTCGAAACAATACCGAAGATATCATACCATTTAGACATTCAAGATCGGCCAAAGTGAGTTAGCCTGTTTGATGTAGTCGAAGCGGCAGATTGAAATGACCTCATCTGTGGTCAGTGCTTGGATCTGCAGATCGATGAAGTCGCTCAATTCGTCGAGGCTTGGGAAGGTTTTGTTGACGAAGGCACGTTTGATCCGCCACCAGATCTTCTCGGCCGGATTGAGCTCCGGGGAGTAGGGCGGCAAGAACAAGGGGCGCACATGGCTGGGCCATCGCAAGCATTTGGCTTTGTGGAAGGCGCCATTGTCCAGGAGGAGGATCTTCAATTCTTTGGGACGATGGGTGACGAACTCATCGAGGAAGATCTGGAACGTGTCTGCAGAGCAGCAGGGCAGTTCGAGTTCGAAGTGCTCTCCATCCACCGGGGAGTACGCCCCGAAGAGGTACGTGTACTGGAACACCTGCTGGAAGGGGCAAACGGGCTTCACGCCACGCGCGGCGATCCCCCTGCCAGCGCGGGTGAAGAGGCCGAACCGGCTCTCGTCCTGGCAGTACAGGTTAACACTCGTGCAGCCAGCGGGCGGATCCTCGCTCCACTGCGCGCAGAGAGCCGCGAAGTTTTTTTTAGCGCTTCCACGGCAAGGGGATCCTTCTTCACGTGCGATTTACGGGCCACCTTGCACGAGGCGCCGTAGTTGCGCTTGACGAACTTGTTCATCGTCTGGTACTTCACATCGGTACCGAAGTGCTCATTGAACCAGGTAACCAACTCCTTGAATCCGCGCAGGCCGTTCTGCGCATCATGAAGCCTCTCTTGCAACACCTCGCGTTGGCCAGGGGTGATCACACTGGCTCGGTTCCCGCCGCGCTCATGGGCCAGCATCTTTGATAGCCCACCTTCGATGTAGGCGTTACGCCAGTCCATGGCGCTGTTCCTATCGATCCGTGCAAGCCGGGCCACTTCGCGCACCGAGATCCCCGTGTCCTCATGCTGCTTGAAGATGATCAACGTGCGAAGCCGCTTGCGGCCCAGTTCACTCTCCGTACGTCGCAGCGCCAGCCGTAGCGCTGTGAGTTCTTCCTTGATCCTGAAGATCTTGGGGTATGCCATGTGTCCCGTGGTTTGCGCACAAGATCCCCCAACTGATCCACAAGATCAAGTATG
>JAFDZE010000112.1 GCA_018267155.1 Bacteroidota bacterium
CTCCAAGGCGGGGATTATCACGTGTTTCCGGACGGGCGCTTGGTGATCACGGGCACGCACGCGCTGTACGACAGCATCCGTGGCTTTGTGGGCCTGTACAACCTGATCTGGATCACGGCCGATGGGCGCTTGGACACCACGCGGGTACACCGGCGAGGGAATGGGGATCTGAGCAAAATGCGCGAGTTGCCGGACGGGAAATTCATCATTGGAGGGGGCCTCACGGAGTTCGAAGGTCATCCGGTGGGCAACATCATCCGGGTCCATCCGGACGGTGCTTTGGATACGACCTTTCAGACCAACGCGAGCTGGTTCTATCCGGCGTTCTACCACCCACTTGCGGATGGGAAGGTGATCTGTACCGGCGATGTGGTATTCAGTGGGAGCGATGACACGCTCCATGTGTTCCGCTTGTTGCCGGATGGCTCATTGGATCCAACGTTCAACAACCATCTGGCCATGTGGCGCACCACCGATATGGATGGTATCGCAGGGGTCAGTTCGATAACACCCCTGGGGTCGGACCGCTACATCGTTACCGGCGGTTTCGATCGGGTGGAGGGGCAGTTCCGGGGTGGGATAGCTGTGATCGACACAGCGGGATATTTGTTGGATGAACCATTGGGGGAAGTAGGTTGCGGCACGTTCTGGAATGGTTTCTACAACATCGGTTTGATCGTCGGCATCGTATCGGATCCGCAAAGTGGCTACTACATTTTCGGCAGCTACCACGGTTACAACGACGGCACCACCAACGATGTGTACCAGCGCATGGTGAGCCGTTTGTACGGGCTGGATGTGGGGGTGGAGGAGGAGCCGGTGCAGGCGGGCGCCATCCTGTCCCTGGCCCCCAACCCGGCCACCGACCTCATCCGCGTGAACTTCCCCACCGGCGCGGGCGCGGTAAACAACCTCGAAGTGCTCGACATCACCGGCCAACTGGTCCTCTCGGCACGACCGACGGGCCAGAGCGCGGTGCTCAACGTAGCGGACCTGCGTTCTGGCGTGTACTTCGTGCGGCTGATCACCGCCGGGGCCGTGTACCCCGCTTCGCGTTTCGAAGTACTGCCGCACTGAACGATACCCTGATTCAGGGATGGTTGATCGGCGATGGCGGTCCCTCGCACCCTCGCACCCTCGCACCCTCGCACCCTCTCACCCTCGCACCTTCTCACTCTCGCACCCTCTCACTCTCGCACCCTCTCACCCTCGTCCTCTCGCACCCTAACACCCTCTCACCCTCTCACCCTCTCACCCTCACTCATTGTGTACCGGCGCTTCCTTCGGCTTGAATGGCGTTTCGTCCATGTCCACTTCCAGCTTGCGGGCGTGGTACTTGCCCTTGAGTGTCTTGCGCGAGAGTTCGCCCTCCTCAATGGTGGCGAAGCGTTGGATGTCGATGTCGCTCACCTTGGCGAAGGCCGGATAGGTCTTCTTCACGTAGGCGATCAGTTGTGGCGTGGTGAAGGCCTCGGTGGTCTCGAACAGCGGGGAGATCTTCACCACAGGGCCGTTGCGCCAGTCGCCCACGGCATAGCTCCAGATGGTGTTGGGGGCCTGGGCGAGCAGGGTGTTCGCGCAGACCAGGAGTGCGAAGGGGAGGAGAGTGCGGAGGTTCATGAAGGTGGAGGACTGTGGCTGCACAGCGATCATCGTGCCGTGGTCAGTGTTTCATCAGTTTCCGGGTGGCCGTACCCTTGGATGAGGCTACCGTTAGCGCATACGTCCCGGTGGGCAGCATGGACACGTCGAGCAGGAGGCGACCTTCGTTCGGCACACGAGTGCCCTTGTAGGACAGTACCGTGCGGCCCGTCACATCGAGGATCGAAACAAGCGCACCAGCACTGTTCTCCAGTTTGAGCGACACGTGGCTGGTGCAGGGATTGGGAAAGAGGTCGGCGATGGCGGGGCCTTGGGCTTCAACCACGGCGGTGTTCGCGTCCAGAACGCGGAAACTCCACCAACCGTCCGGTGCCACGATGGGACGTACCTGGGTCTTGCCACTCACCGCGATCCCTTGTACGTAGTAGTACACGGTGGTTCCGGCCGGTTGCGCGGGGATGGCGGCGCTGTGGTCGTTGTCGCCGATGTCCGTCATGGCCACCTGGTTCCAGGTCTGGGTGGTGTCGGTGGTCCAGAACAGGTTCGCCGCCGCGATGCCGGTCTTGTGGCGCATCCAGGCCGTCACCTCGTACGGGTTCTGTGTGTCGTAGGTGTCGTGCAGGCGCTGGTGCTTGATCAGCAGCGGATCATTCACCCCGATCCCCTTGGTGATGCAGTGGATGGCTCCGCTGGCACTGATGATGTTGCTGCCGCTATTGTCGCAGTCGATCCCTACGATGCGGTATCCGGGCAGGGCTTCGTGCAGGATGCGCAGCGCCGTGGTGTCGTACTCGGTGCGGTAGGTGGGCACGATCACGGTGCCGTTCACGAAGAGGTTGTTGGCGTATGTTCGGTAGGAGGCGTCGGGGGCCCATTCGCCGCCGGTGCTGGGGGGCATGGGGATCCTGATCACGCGGTATGGATCGCCGAACACGCTGGTCTCATTGGCCATGATGATGCCCATGTTCTCATCCAGTTGCGGGCCATCGCTCTCGCCCTGCGGGAATTCGCCCACCAGCAAGGTCTCCTCGTCCAGCAGTTTCATGTGCATGTCGATGTGGTGGATCCCGTCGTACGGCAGCGTCTCCATGCGGATGTAGTTGGAGATACCCATCCAGGTCTGCATCAGCGCATCCACCTGTGCCGGGGTCTTCACCGTCTGGTTGAATTCGCCGTTGGCCCCGTTCTCATCGATCACCAGGTTGCTGCTGAAGGCGGTTCCGAAGCCATCGGCCATGAAGTTGCCACCGGTATGCACCAGGTCGTTCGGTGCCTGGGAGGTGCTGTAGATCCCGATCCCCAGTGCGTTGGCTACGGCGTCGGCGGAGGCATCATCATCGGGCCGGGGCCGGTTGTAGATCCAGTCCAACAGGTAGAGGCTGTCCACCTGGTCCGCATAGATGCATTCGGCACCGTAGTCGCGGATCCATACGCTGTTGATATCGGCATGCACGAAGGAGATGTTGTCCAAGTCGGGCAGGGGTCCACCGGCGTTGTTGCCCATCAGGTAGTCGGTCACCTCGTTCTGGTCCGGGCACACGATCACCACCTCGCACTCGGTTTTCGCCGCGGCCACGATCTGCTTGAGGATGCTGGGATAGCTGATCCAGGCGATGGTGAGGGCCTGCACCTCCTCCCATTCGGCCATGGTGCGCGGGGCGAAGTCCGGTGGCGTGGTGATACCCCGGTCCAGGCCGGCGCGGCTCTCCCGGTAAGCGGGGATCAGTGGAACTTCCGACGGTGCGAGTGTGTGGGGCAGGCCGTGGTCCTGGGCCATCAGGCAGGGGACCAGGAGGAGTGTGCCAAGGGAGAGCGCCGCGCGTTTCATGGGGTGCATTGGGCAGGCAAGATAGTGGCGGCGATCGTTGTTTTCAGACACGATACAGCCGGGGTTGGAAGGCCGATGGTCCGGGTTATCGCGATCCGGATCCGGTACTGTCGATCGCACGTGGGACCGGTTCGTACCCTGTGGCCGACAGGTCCAGGTGGTGTCGTGCCGATGACGGACCGCTTGATGGTGGCGTCCGCTGCGACAATGGCGTGGAGGTCGGGCGGGTGGCGCGGTCGCGGTACTGACCGAAAGCGGCGATCACATCACGCACGAACCAGAATGTTTCATGAGCGCGACAGTAGCCATGCTGCACTTCACTGCGCGTGTACCAGCGAGGCTTGGCCAGTAGCAGCAAGGTGCGTTCCACCGAACCGTCCCAGCGTCGGGGATCCAGGCCGAGCAGTCGGGCCAGGCGCTGGGCGTCCTGAACGTGGCCAGGCCCGGCGTTGTACGAGGCCAGAGCAAAGCGAAGCCGCTGGTCCTTGTTGGGCACACTTTTCAGGAACAGGGAATCCAGCCGGTCAAGGTACTTGCGGGCTCCGCCGATATGGGCATCGGCACCCTGGTCGGGGGCCACACCCATGGCGGCCGCGGTCTTGGGCATCAACTGCATCAATCCGTGGGCCCCGGCGCTGGATCGGGCACTGGTATCGAATCGCGATTCCTTGTAACAAACCGCCGCGAGCAGTTGCCAGTCGAGGTTGGAACTGTCGGTATGGGCTTGGAAAAGCGTGTCGTAGGGGGAGATGCTGTCGGCGGCGAATTCCAAGCTGTGCAGACTGCGCATCGGCCCGTTGGTCAGGCGGCCATCACCGTAGTTCGAAGCGATCAAGTCGCGCGCTTCCACTTCGTCGGGATCGGTGAGCCAGTCGTTCATGGCGGCCAGGAGAGCCGGGCTGTTCCTGCGCACGGCGAAGGCCAGGGGCACCGACCGCGCGAGCCGTGGGCCGAAATGGAGTTGCGGCATCCGACGGGATTCCACCGAAGAGATCGCGTCCACGACCAGAGCCCCCGGACAGCTGCCCACCGCGACCTGTACCAGCAGATCCTCGGGCAGGGCCGGATCCACCAGCAGCGTGATGGCACCGAACGAACTGTCGAACGTTTGTTCCAGCCCAATAAAGGGCGACCAGCGGCTCACGCGCAGGGTGTCAGGCGATCCAGGCCGGTGCGTTTCGCGCACGGCCGGGCGCATGGTACGGTCCACGTTGAGCACGGCCCGGATCGGAGCGAAGGAGCGGTAGCTTTTCGTGAAGGCCACCCAAGGTGAAGCCCAGCCCGAAGGACTCAGTTGTCCGGCCATCACATCGCCTTCGCCGCGCTGCAGCATCATGAGCATGCTGTCGGGGTCATCCACCGGGATGGCCCTCAAGTGGAAGGCGTGTGCGCGGCCGAAACGACGGAGCAGCTCCCACTCCAGTCCGGTTTCCGCACCGGGGCGGCTCTCCCAGGTCAAGGGGTCGTGTATCACCAGCACGCGCAGGGTGTCCTGTGCAATGGCATCCAGGTCCCGTTCCACCAAGGGGCCCGAGTGGGCGTTGTCCTCGGACGTGGCACGGTCGAGGCCCATGAGCGGCCAACCCACCACCAGGGCCAGGAGCGACGCGAACACGAGGGTGCCCGCCAGTGCGGCTTTATCCGTTCTCACGTGCGAGATGTGTACGGATGTCAGCAAGAAAGGACGAGCATTCCGCGACGAAGTCGTCCAGGTGTTCGCTCATCACACGTTCCGCGCCCACCAGTGCTTGGGCGGCCGGGGTGCGTACGGCCATGGCCTCCAAGGTGCTGGCAATGCCATCGAGCGTGCCGTAGCGTGTGAGCCCGTCCCGAAGTGTGAGGTAGCGGAGCAGCCGTTGGGCCCGCTCGGGCATCAGGTGGGCATGTGTACCGAGCACGCGGTACATACGCTGTGCGAAGTCGGGCAAGGGCTCCGGCTCTTTCCACGAAAGGGCGATGCAGTGATCGTAGAAAATATCGAGCGCCACCCCGGCGAACTTGCCACAGTGCGCGCGGAGCCGATCACGGCCGATCCGCGTGAGGGGATGCTGATCGGTAAAGGTGTCAATGGTGCGGTGGATCCGGATGCCGCGTTGCACGGCTGCCGAGTGGGCGCTCAGGTCGCGGCCTTTCACGGCGTCGGCCATGAAGTTGCCGGTGATCGTCAGCGGGTCGTTGCCCGAGAGGATCAGATGGCCCAGGTGATTCACGGGCGCAAGTTACCCCCGGTCATCCGGGCCATGCGCCGCTCGTTGCATCGGTAGCGGTGCGCACGCCCGTCCGGGTATCTTGGCCGCATGCGTTGGCGGGCGTTCTTCCGTGGTGGCAGGCAACGCGACCTGCCGCACCTCGCGCTGTACTGGGCGGTCCAGCTCAGCGCATGGTCGCTGCTGGTGTTCGTGCTCGCACTGAGTCTCTGGCTCAGCAACGGGTACACACCAGGTCGGGGATATGGCTTGGCACTGGGGCTCTTCATCGGGCTGGTGGCCAGCCACACGTTGCGCGCCGTGATCCGAGCGCGCGGATGGGGTTCGGCCCCCATGGCGCACAGCCTGCCGCGGATGGTGCTGGCCGCGCTCGTGATCAGTACGGTGGCGGCGCTGTTCCAGGCGGTCCTGCATGATCTGCTCTTCCCAGGATCGGGAGATTTCCTCACCGCTCGGGCGATCTTCGAAAATGTGATCAACTGGGGTATTCTTCTCATTGTCTGGGGGGTGTGCTGGTTCGCTTACCAGTGGTTCATGCGGGTGCGGCGCGAAGAAGTGCGCAACCTGCGGCTCGAAGCGGCCAATCGCGATGACCAGCTGGCCACGTTGCGCGCGCAGCTCAACCCGCACTTCATGTTCAATGCGCTCAACGGGATCCGTGCGCTGATCGATGAGGATCCCGTGCGGGCCAAACAGGCCATCACGCAATTGAGTTCCATCCTGCGCAACGCCATGGGCACGGTGAAGCGGCGCACGGTACCCTTGGGCGAGGAACTCGATGTGGTGAAGGACTACCTCGCGCTGGAGCGGATGCGGTTCGAGGAAAGGCTCCAAGTGACGTTCCGGATAGAGGAGGGGATCGAACGCGCGCCGGTACCGCCCATGCTGCTGCAAACGCTGGTGGAGAACGCGGTGCGGCACGGGATCGCCAAGCGCAAGGAGGGCGGCGAAGTGATCATCGATGCCCGGCGCTCAGGCAGCGGTCTTACGCTCGGTGTGCGCAACACGGGAACCTACGTGCCTGGCCAGGTGCATGGTTCGGGCATCGGGCTCAGCGGAACACGCAAGCGATTGGAAATGATCTACGGGCCTTCGGCCGGGATCACGATCGGCAACCACAACAACATGGTGCTCACCGAAGTGAACATCCCCTGGATGCGCATGGATGAGCAATGAACGAAGAGCGATGCCGCGGTGGGTTGGCACGGGCCGGATGGACGGCCGCCCGGTTCTCCGGTGGTGGCGCGTACCGGCCGTTCATCCATGCGGAGCGCATCGAACGGGTTAACCACGGATCTTCACACCGCATACCACCGGAACCATGAAAGCCCTGATCATCGACGACGAACGCCTGGCCCGCAAGGAGCTCGACGGCCTGCTCCAGAAGTATGATACGATACAAGTGGTAGGCGAGGCGGCCAATGCCGACGAGGCCGAGGAGCGCATCGCCGAGTTGTCGCCCGATCTGTTGTTCCTGGACATCAATATGCCCGGGCGGGACGGCTTCGAGTTGCTGGGCGCTTTGGAGCGCGTCCCGTTGGTCATTTTCGTCACCGCCTACGACGAGCACGCCGTGCGGGCCTTCCAGGTGAATGCGTTGGACTACCTGGTGAAACCGATCGACCCCGTGCGGCTCGACCTGGCCGTGGCCAGGCTGCCCGTGCCCAGGGAAAGCGGTGTGCCCGAGCGCACGGTGTTGGGTCTGGAGGACCAGATCTTCCTGAAAGACGGGGAGAGGTGCTGGTTCGTGGCACTCAAGGACATCCGCCTGTTCGAGAGCGAGGGCAATTACGTGCGCGTGCGGTTCGCGGACCAGAAGCCGCTGGTGCTGCGCTCGCTGAACAAGCTGGAGGAGAAGCTCGACCCCCACGTGTTCTTCCGGGCCAACCGCAAGCACATCCTCAATTTGAGGTATGTGGAGAGCATCCAGCCCTGGTTCAGCGGTGGGCTCAACGTGAAGCTGCGCACCGGCGAGGAGATCGAGGTGAGCCGTCGGCAGACCTCGCGCTTCAAAGAGCTGATGAGCTTGTAGTCCGGCAAGAAGGCACGGGCCCACCTACCGGTCCGGTCCCGGCATCACGGCTGCGCGAGCAGGATATCCGCGTCGTCCGCGCTGATGATGCGGCCCTTGAGGTCGCCCACAACGAACGCGTCGGTGATGCCCTTCGCCTGAACGGCCTTCAACGCGGTATTGGCCTCCTCACGGGTGGCGAAGTTACCGTGGTAGTACCGCGTGTCCTCTGCCCCGGTCACATTGGTCACGTTACCGATCTGGATGAAGCGGTCCATCATGTCGGCGGGCACGTTGCCCACGAAAGCGCCCAATTGCACCTTGTAGCGCACCAAGGTCTTGTCAACGCCGTTCACGGCCACGTCCTTGAGGGATTCAGGACCGGTGATCCGTGCCCCCGCTTGCTTCAGGCTGATGCGCTTCCCGTTGCGGAAGGCCACGATGAAGGCTCCCTTGAAGCCCTTGCCCAGCATGTCCACCTTGTGGCCGGCGGCCTTGTTCATGTCGGTGAAGGTGCCGGTATAATAACGCGTCAGGCCGTCATCGCCTTGGAGGGTCACCAGGTCGCCGATACCGCCGAAGATGTTCCGTGAGAGTTTCTTGCGGAAGGCGCCGAGTTGTACCCGGAGCAGGGTCTTGCCCTTGTCGGCCATCGTGTTGCTGGCGATGGTATCGGTCATACCCGCCTTCACGCGCACCACCTCATCGCTCACGTCCAGCAGATGCTCACCCTCCTGTGCTACCACACGCCCGTTCATGCCTTCCTTCCTCAGGCCGATCTGCCGCTGGATGGCGCCGGGCAACTGGTCATACGCACCAACAACGAATTCGATGGTGTCGCCGCGTTCCACCGTGCGTATATCGGGAATGCTGAGCAATTGCTGCATCTCCGCTTCGGTGATTCCTTCCTGGGAACTGCCCACCTGAACGGTGTAAATGCGCTTGGGCTTCGTTTCCGCGGGTTGTTTGCGCGGACCGAACGACTCGGCCGAGCTGCGCACGATGTTCACGTTGCCGCTGTCGGCGTAGGCCAGCCAGGACTTCAGGAATTGCTCATCGGTGATGCTCACGCCACGCGAGTTCACCGGAGCGCCGGGAGGGGTGGCCGGTTCATCGTCCTCCACATCGGCCACGCCATCACCGTCGCTGTCCATCGGGCAGCCGGTCGTGCTCACCTTGGCCCCGGCCGGGGTATGCGGGCATTGGTCGTTGAAGTCGCTTACACCATCGCCATCCTCATCGTCGTGCAGCACGAGGATGTCCATCTGTTCAGGCGTGAGTTGTGGACCTTCTTCCAACTGGCGCTTTTTGCGGTCCAGGTCAATGGCGTAGGCAAGGCTCACACCGGCGTACATGAAGTGGTCCTTCTTGCGGTCGCCGGCACGCTCATTGACGCTTTTGTCCGTGACCCCATCGATCAGATCGGTGAAGGTGCGGTGGAAGGTGGCGCCGAAGCGGAGGTCGAAACCGCCTCCAAGACGCCACTTGGCGCCCACACCGATGGGCACGGCCCAACTGCGTTCGGCATACTTGCCGAAGCCATCGAGGTCCAGTTCGCGCACATCGCTCTCGTAGGAGTAGTCGCGATCGAGTTGGACGGCATCAGCCGCGTTGGCGGCGCTCTCCGCAATATCGCGGATGGTACCATCGCTCCAGTAGTGGTAGGCACGCCCCTGCGCGTCCTGGAGGTCGGTCTTGCTCAGGAACTCCACACTCTCGAAGCCGATGCTCACGTACGGCTCCACCACGCGGTCCTTTTTCAGGATCTGATCGAAATTGTACGCGAAATACAGACCGCCGGTGGTGACGCGGCTCTTGAAGTTGAGATTGCGCTCCGTACCGCGCTCGTTGGCGCCGAGTTGGCCGTGCTGTGCGAAGAGGCCCCCTTCGAGCCAAGGGGTGATCGCCGTGCTCGCGCGCAGTTCGAAGCCCAGACGGGTGACCAATGGACTGTAGCCTTTGTGGTGCGCGCCGATATCGCCGTAAAAGGCGAATGCACCGGATCCCAATGCGAAGGTGGGGCGCAAGAGATGCACCACGGAGTCGCTCTGGGCCGATGCCTGGAGCGCTGCGAAGGATAGCAGGCCACAGAGAACGGAAGTTCGTACGGTGTCGCGCATGGGTCGTTCAGCGTCAAGGGAAGCCCGCGAAAGATAGCCGCGGCTCCGGAACATGAACGGGGGAGTTGCCGCCGGCCGGAAAAACAATGGCCACGCTTACGGGCGTGGCCATTGTCCGGTCCCATGAAATGGTCATTGCGCCCACTTCTGGTTGCTCAGCATGAGGGCCTCCTGCACGGTGATGCGATCGCCATTGTTGTAGGCGGTGACAAAAGGCCCCCTGAAGTTGTGCCCTGCGGCGATGAAGTTCTGACGCTGGTCGCGGGCCTCGCGGTACTGACCGTAACGGCCGGTGACGTATTTGATCCATCCCTCGTGGTGTTCGATGCTGAAATCGCCGCTGTACCTGAACTGGCTGTTGAAGTACGCGCTGCCCACCTCGCGGTGCGCGGCCATGATCTGCACCTTGTAGATCACACCGGTCTCGGGACCGGACACCTTGGTCGCGGTGGGCTTGGAGGCCTTGGGCCTGTCGTTCCTCGCGACAACGTCGGTCTGCTTGGTGGGCTTGGAAGGTTCTCCTTTGGCCGTGGTTTGCGTAGCGTCATCCTGCTTGGTGGGCTCGGTGGTGGCCACGGCTTGCTGAGCGAATGCTTTGGGTCCGACCGCGAACTCGGTACTGCCGATCACGGCGCGCTGGGTCTCGTCGTTCAACAGGTAGCCGAAGTCGCCGTTGATGGTGTAGTTGCCGTCGGCCTGATCGTTCGCGCGGAGTTTGTAGATCACCTTCAATTCCTTGGCTGCGGGCAGGTTGAGCCACACGAACTTCACGATCCGGTCTTGCGTGGTGAAGATGGCTTCGGCGCTGTTCTTCTCCAGCGCGGTAAAACCGGCGGGGATCGTTTCCGTGAGTTTCCCGAAGCCGCGCAGATCCGCTTTCTGGATCGTCACCTCCACGAGCATCTCACGCTCTGTGACCGGGGTGATGATGCGCGCACCGAGAACACCGCCTACACCCTGCTGGGGAGGGACGCTCGGCTCCGCGACGGGGGCTTCGGTGGATATCGGTGCGCCACCACCGGCGGAAGTGAGGTCGTTGGCATTGGTGGCGGTGATCGTGGAATTGATGGGTGCGGGGCTCGCGTCATGCGCCACGGCTCCTCCGGTAATGGTCACCGTGGTGGAGTTGATGTCCTCCGTCTTGCGCTCATTGTCCTCGATGTAGGAGAACTTGCCGGTGATCGGCAGGCTGCCGGTCGCCGTTGCCGTGGCACCGAGGGTATAGGTCACCTTGAACTGGGGCTGGCTGGGCAGCGCCATCCAGATGAACTTGGCCTTGCCATCGGCGAAGGTGAACGAGGCGCCCTTGGTTTCGATGGCGGTGGCGGTGAGTCCCTCGGGCAGGTCGATCTGCAGTTTGGCGAAGCCGCTCAGCGGTCCCTTGTCCACCGTTACGGTCACCTTCACTTCGGAGCCGGCCTGCATGGTGGCGGGGGCCTCGTGCGTGACCACCACATTGGTGAGGAAGATGGCCTTGAACAGCAGGATGCCCAGGAGATTGAGCAGCGTGATGGTTTTGATCATGGTCCGCGTTTTCGGTATGAACCGGGCCGAAACTACCCGGGGTCATTGCGCGATGCGGACCGCGCCAATGCGGATCTTCCAACAGGCGCGTGTGAAGATCAGAGGATTGATACCTGGGTGTCGGGACGCGGGGGGGGCGGGGCTATTCGTCCTTGAAAAACTCGATCGCCCCCTGGTCCACCAGATGCACCTCGGCGAAGTAATGATGCAGGATATCGGTGAACGGGATGCCGAGCCGGGCCATGTGCATCGCTCCTTCCTGGCAGAGGCCTACGCCGTGCCCGAAACCGCGACCATCGAGGATCACCACGCCGTTCTCGGTGCGGATACTGAAGAGGGCGGAGTTCAGGCCGAGGTCGGCACGCACCTTCAACAATGAAATGGACGGGTGCGCACCATCGAGGTACAGGGATCGGCATCGCGGGTCGAACGAAGTGACCGCCTCCACGGTCGCGGCGTTCATGGTGTCCAGCCCGAAGCTGTCCTTGAGGTAGGTGAGCCATGCGGTCCGGGGCATGTCGGTGCGCCATTGGGCATGGGGCTCATGCAGGCAGAAGGTGTCCAGCGCGCTCACCAGGTAGGATTCGGGCTTGCTCCAGACATCCTCCGCGTTGGTGGTCTCCCCGCCGCAGTTGCTGTGGAAGGTGGCGTGGATGGGCCGGATGTCCGCGTCCACCACCACGAGGTTCTTCGTGGCGCGCACGGCTTTCTTGATGCTGTCCAGCCGACAGGCGCCCTTGTACACCTGGCAATGCGTGCGGTCGCAAAGGTTGAAACCCTCGTTGATGTGGCGCCGCGCGGTCGTGATCGCATAGGTGCGGCAACTGACGGCCTGCAACTTGTAATACTCAACGCCTTTGTGGTTGCCCGCTTCGCTCTGCACCACCCCGGCCACGTAATCGTCCAGTGCGACATCGTTCACCACGAGCAGGGCACCGTTGGCGGTACTGATCGTGATGCTGCCCGGATAGTCGCGTTCGATCACGGGTTTGCCGGTGCCCACGCGCAGCAGTCCCCGGCCTGTTGAACGGAAGGTGATCCGTCGTCCATGGGGGAAGTGGCGGTCCAGTGAACTCGCCGAGAGCCGGTCGCCTTGTACGCTGATGCGCACGGCATCCTTGGATCCCACCTGCCCCGCGGGCTTGCCGTCGATCTGTACCTCGATGGGGCTGCTGGTGCCGCGCACGATCACCTGGGTGAGCTGGCGGTCGCGAAAGATGCCGGCCTGGATCATGCGTTCCTGTGCGCGTGCGCAGGTATGCACGATGGTCAGCAGGAACGCGAGGATGAGGGGACGCCGGAACACGGGCGCGAACCTACCGGGGCGAGGCGCAGTGGTCAGGCACGTCGCTTCAGACTTTTCCACAGGAGTTCCGCCGTACGTGCCGAAGCGCCGGAACCACCGAGCTTTTCACGCAGCAGGCGGAGATCATCGATCATGCGTTCGCGGTATGGCCGATCGTTCAGCAAGCGGTCGAGTTCGTTGCGGACGGTATCCGCGTTCATGTCCTGCTGCACCAGTTCCTTCACCGCCTCCCGGTCCATGATCAGGTTCACCAGGGAGATGAACCGCACCTTCACCAGCCTGCGCGCGAGCCACACGTTGATGGAGCTGCCGCTGTAGCAGACCACTTCGGGCACACCGAACAGGGCGGTCTCCAGGGTGGCCGTGCCACTGGTCACGATGGCGGCCTTGGCCTCGCGCAAGAGGTCGTATGTTCTTCCGGCGACGAGTTCCACGTGCGCATCGCCGATCAACTGCCGGTAGAAGGCCTCGGGCACCGATGGCGCGGCCGCCACCACGAAGCGTTCGGTGGGAAAGTGTTTCGCGGCATCGAGCATCACGGGCAGCATGCGGGTGATCTCCTGCGTGCGACTGCCGGGGAGGATCGCTACGGCATCACGTGTATTTTTTTCGGCGGGATCGGCATGCTTCGCCAGTTCATCCAACAGCGGGTGGCCCACGAAGTCCACGTCCACCCCGCGCTGGGCATACCAGTCCTTCTCGAATGGAAGGATGCAGAACATGCGGTCCACAGCGCGCTTCACAACGGCGATCCGGTTCTCCTTCCAGGCCCAGAGCTGCGGGCTGATGTAATAGAACACCTGTATGCCCTGCGTCCTCGCCCAATCGGCGATGCGGAGGTTGAAGCCGGGGTAGTCGATAAGCACAAGGGCATCGGGCTTGAATGCGGCGATGTCCTCTTTGCACAGCCGGATGTTGCGCAGGATGGTGCGCAGATTCATCACCACTTGGGTGAAACCCATGAAGGCGAGCTCACGGTAGTGCTTCACCACTTCGGCACCGGCCGCGGCCATGCGATCACCGCCCCAGGCACGGATAACGAGTTGTGTGTGGCGAGTGGCGAGTGGCTGGGCTGTATCGTCGACAGCCTCGCCACTCGCCACTCGCCACTCGATACCCTTTTTGAACAGTTCCGCGATCAGGTTGGATCCGTGCAGGTCGCCACTGGCCTCTCCCGCTATGAAGTAAAGGCGGGCCATTCAGAAGAGGAAGATGATGACGACCACGGCGTATGCCAGCATGGCCGCGATCACTCCGCGCATGCTCTTGTACAGGTGGAAGCGGTCCAATGCGAAAAAGATGAGCGCATCGGCGATGAGGCTGAGGGAAAGCACCCGGGCGCGCAGGGGGGGCGTGCCGATGAAGAGGTCGTTGACGAACCAGTGCAGGTCGTACTGGGACTTGATGGCGGTAACGTAGATGGTGCCGTACGCGAAGAATCCCGCCACGGGGCCGAGCAGGCCAAGAATGATCCCGATAGCGAGGGAATCCATCGGATGCGATGACCGGTGCTCACCGCGCATGGTCCCAGGTGTTCAGGTCGGCGATGGTGTGGTGCGCGGTCATATCGAACTGTACGGGCACCACACTCACGTAGCCGTTGTTCACGGCCCACACGTCCGTGTCCTCACCCTGGTCCATGTCCTTGAACCGACCGCGCAGCCAGTAGTATTCCTTGCCCATCGGGTCGGTGCGCGCCTCGAAATCGTCCTCCCAGTAGCCCCAGGCCTGGCGGCACACGCGCACACCCTTCAGCGGCCCGTCGCTTTCACGCGGGATGTTCACGTTCAGGCAGGTGCCCCGGGCCAACCCCTTCTCCAGGACATTGGCCACCACGCCGCGGATGATCGGTCGCACGTGCTGGAATCGGGCCTCGATGCTGTGGTCCATGAGTGAGAAGCCGACGCTCTGGATACCTTCCATCGCACCTTCCACCGCGGCGCTCATGGTGCCGCTGTACAGTACGTTGATGCTGATGTTGCTGCCGTGGTTCACACCGCTCACGAGGACGGCCGGCCTCTCGCCCTTGAGCAAGCGGTACACGGCCAGCTTCACGCAATCCACGGGTGTGCCACTGCACGACCACGCCTCCACACCCTCCATCATCTCCACCTTGTTCAGTCGGAGATGGTCGTGTATGGTGATCGCGTGGCCCATGGCGCTTTGTGGTTTGTCCGGTGCCACCACGAGCACGCGCCCGAAGGCCTTCATTTCCTGGGCAAGTACATGGATCCCCGGCGCGGAGATGCCGTCGTCGTTCGTGACGAGGATGAGGGGCTTGTTGGTCATCAGACCGCGAAACTATCCCATGGACCCATGTGCGCTCGCGGCCAGCGCCCCGTGCGTCCGTGTGCCCATGATGATCCGACAATGCTGAACTTCGCGCGCCCATGGCAAATGCGCACATGGGCCCGGATGCACATGAACAGGAAGCCGATCCATCCTCCCGGTGCCGCGAAGCCGCTGGCACCGTATACGCCAGCCATCGAGCACAACGGCGTGATCTACCTCAGTGGCCAGATCGCCTTGCGCGGCGATACCGGCGAACTGGTCATGGACACCATCGAAGCGGAAACCACCCAGGTGATGGAGAACATCGGCTTGCTTCTGCGTGCTGCCGGACTGGGCTACGACGATCTGCTCAAGGTGACGATCCTGCTGAGCGACATGTCGCACTATGGAGCGGTGAACACCGTGTACGGCACGTACTTCAAGGATGCGCCTCCCGCGCGCGAGGCGTTCGCCGTGAAGGGCTTGCCACGTGGGGTGAACGTGGAGATCAGCGGGATCGCGGGGAGATAGGCCGGCTCGGTCAACTCCTGCCCAAACCACTGCCCAAGGCACCGATGGCCCTTATCTGGGCGTAGTACATCACGCACCAGAGCGCAGCGATCACCAGGCCGAGGAAGTTGAACAGTTCCGTACCGACCACGAGCATGGGCAGCAGGATACCGAGCAGTTGCGCCGTAGTGTAGATGTGGAAGCCGTCGCCCTTCAGCCGCCACCTGTTTTCAGCGATCGGGACACCCAAGATGATCGCTGTGGGCAAGTGTTTGTGGTCAAGACCCGGAACGAGCGCTGAGAGCGGGAGTATTTCGCTTCGGCGGGCTCAGCGTGACAGTGGGGAGATGAGTATCCAAGAGCGCTGTTCTTGAACACTCCCGAAGAGCTGTCACGTTGAGCCCGCCGAAGCGCTACAACTAGCCGGTATTGTTCCTGAATACGCGATCCTCAGCACATTCAGACCGGTCTGAACACTTCTTTGCGCGGGAATGGGGACAGAGAGCGGGTCACCCGATCAAATTCAGATGTGCCCGGCCATCAAGGCTTGCGGCGTACGATCCCGTTGGAATTCGGGGTGATCGCTGAAAACAGGAACGTGGAGATCAGCGGGATCGCGGGGCGGTAGTAGAGACCGGGTCAGCCCCTGCCCAAGCCGCTGCCCAAGGCACCGATGGCCCTCATCTGGGCGTAGTACATCACGCACCAGAGCGCGGCGATCACCAGGCCGAGGAAATTGAACAGTTCCGTACCGACCACGAGCATGGGCAGCAGGATACCGAGCAGTTGCGCCGTGGTGTAGATGTGGAAGCCATCGCCTTTCAACCGCCACATGCGCAGGGTGCCAACAAAGCGGGCCGCAGTGCGCAGGGTGAGGATGCCCATGAGCGCCACGCCGTGTTCGCGCATCAGGTCCAGGTAGCGGTACATCTGCTCCAACTGCTCGGGCTGCAGCAGACCCTGATAGAAGCTGGTGGCCAGATCACGCAAGGCCTGCGGGTCGGTGTCGCGCAGGTAGAACGAGGCGAGGAAACCGCCCAGGTACATGGGGAACACCACGCCCTGGTTGATGAAGCTGAGCACGCACAGCCGGGTAAGGCTCGCGGGGCGCACGGTTCCGGGAACTTCCATGGCGGCGAAGGAACGGAATGCAACGGAAGCACCGCACTCTCACCCTTGTTGCGCTGTGCCCGCCGGGCGAGCATGATCGA
>JAFDZE010000113.1 GCA_018267155.1 Bacteroidota bacterium
CTACAAGGTGTCCGGCGGCCTGCACGGCGTGGGGGTCAGCTGCGTGAACGCCCTCAGCAGTCATCTGCAGGTGGAGGTCTTCCGCGGCGGCAAGAGCTACAAGCAGGAGTACAGCGAGGGCAAGCCGAAGTACGCGGTGAAAGAGACGGGAACCACGGAATATCGCGGTACCGTCGTCACGTTCACCCCGGACCTCACCATTTTCCAGGTGAGCGAGTACAATTTTGATACGCTCAGCGCCCGCTTGCGCGAATTGGCCTACCTGAACAAGGGCATCAAGCTCACCCTCACCGATGAGCGGCGCACCAACGAGGACGGCAGCTTCGTGAGCGAGACCTACTTCAGCGAGAAGGGACTGGTGGAATTCGTCCGCTTCCTCGATGGCACTCGACTGCCCATCATCGAGGATGTGATCCACATGACGGGTGAGAAGCAGGGCATCCCCGTGGAGATCGCGATGATCTACAACGACAGCTTCAGCGAGAACGTCCACTCGTACGTGAACAACATCAACACGCACGAGGGCGGTACCCACCTGGCCGGTTTCCGCAGCGGCCTCACCCGCACGTTGAAGAAGTACGCGGACAACAGCGGGGCCACCAACAAGCTCAAATTCGAGATCAGCGGCGACGACTTCCGCGAGGGCCTCACCTGCGTGATCAGCGTGAAGGTGGCCGAGCCCCAGTTCGAAGGCCAGACCAAGACCAAGCTGGGCAACAACGAGGTGAGCGGCGCGGTGAACATGGCCGTGAGCGAAATGCTCGAGAACTACCTGGAGGAACACCCGCGCGACGCCAAGCAGATCGTGGACAAGGTGATCCTGGCCGCCACGGCCCGCCACGCCGCCCGCAAGGCGCGCGAGCTGGTGCAGCGCAAGAGCGGCTTCAGCGGCATGGGCCTGCCGGGCAAGCTGGCCGACTGCAGCGAAAAGGATCCCAAGCTGAGCGAACTTTTCCTGGTGGAGGGCGATTCGGCCGGTGGCACCGCCAAGCAGGGCCGCAACCGCGAGTTCCAGGCCATCCTTCCGCTGCGCGGAAAGATCCTCAACGTGGAGAAGGCCATGCAGCACAAGATCTTCGACAACGAGGAGATCCGGAACATGTACACCGCACTCGGCGTGAAGGTGGGCACCGAGGACGACAGCAAGGCGCTCGACATCAGCAAGCTGCGCTACCACAAGATCATCATCATGTGCGACGCCGACGTGGACGGCAGTCACATCCAGACCCTGATCATGACCTTCTACTTCCGCCACATGAAGGAACTGATCGAGAACGGCCACCTCTACATCGCCACGCCACCGCTCTACCTGGTGAAGAAGGGCAAAGAGCAGGAGTATTGCTGGAGTGATGCCGAACGGGATGTCATCATCGAGCGCATGAAGGCCGGCAACAAGGACGTCAACGTGAACGTGCAGCGGTACAAGGGTCTCGGTGAGATGAATGCGGAGCAGCTCTGGGAGACCACCATGGACCCCAACAACCGCACGCTGCGCCAGGTCACGATCGAGAACGGCGCCGAAGCGGACCGCATCTTCAGCATGCTCATGGGCGAGGATGTTCCCCCGCGTCGGGAGTTCATCGAGAAGAACGCGGTGTACGCGAAGCTCGACGTATAGGGCTACCGGCATCCTGCCGGTGATCAAATAAGCGAAAGCCCCGGTTGACGGGGCTTTCGACTTTTCAAGGCTCCGAGCGCCCGCACGGACCAATGGGGTCCACTACGGCGGGACCACCTGCTCCAGAAGGGAAGGGGAGGTGATGCTTCCTTTACCTCGCAGGGGCCCGCTTCGCTACCAACGCAGGGTGTGATGTGATCCATGCGTGGCATGCTGGGCGCACACATTTCCGAGCACCTCGATCGGCTACCTGATGTTGTTCACCGGCATACTGTCGCGAAGGGCGACCCGCATTTCTTCCATCCAGTAGATGCAACCGCTGCACACGTACACCATGCGATCGGATTTCCGGAGGTCGTCAGCGATCACCAACACGTGCTTTGGGATGGCCATGCCTGCCCTGCTCAGTCGGATCACCGCTTCGGCACCATATGCTTGATGCACGGCGGAGGTGTCGCGCAAATAGCTGAAGATGCCTGCGGTATCCCTCCGGAGGATCAGCGCTTCGATCGTTGTGCGCGGTTCGGGATCCACCCCGACAAAACCACAGGCACAGCCATATGGTGGCCCCTGGGGCAACTGAACGCCCTGCGCGAAGGCCAGCAAGGGCGAACACGAGAGAGCGAAGACGAATGAACGGGAGGGGAGCACGCACGAAGCTACCGGATCACCGTCACATGCCCGATGAGATCCCGGTCTTTCCCCGTCACGCGGTCGTGGCAGCGCACCTTCCAAACGTACACATCGTTCGGTACGGGTTGACCGCCATAGGTCCCATCCCAGCCCTGCCCGGCTTGTTCGGTGCTGAAGAGCCGCAGGCCCCAGCGGTCGAAGATCATGAAGCCGTAATTCTCGGCGCTGGCGGGCATGTTGAGCACGGGCACGAAGACCTCGTTGATATCGTCGCCGTTCGGGGTGAACGCGTTCGGCACGGAGACCTGCAGTTCGTCCAGGACCACGATCGGGAGGCAAACGCTGTCCAGACAGCCGTTGGCATCCATGGCCGTGAGGCACACCGTGTAAACACCGCCGAGCGCATCAGGGAAGGTGAAAGCGGGGTCACCTTCGGTGCTGGTGCCCAGGCCGCCGAAGTCCCAAACGAATTGGGTGGCGTTGCCGCTCTGGTTGAGGAAGGCCACGGTGGTTGCGGTCACGTTCATGGTGTCCGGGGTTGGCGTGAATCCTGCGGTTACGGGCGGTGGGCTCGCGATGGTGGTAGTGGCACTCGCCAAACAGCCGTTGGCATCCTGCATCAGCACGGTAACCGGACCGGCGCACAGCCCGGTCAGTACGTTGGTGTTGGACCATGTGAAGCCCTGATCGATGCTGAAGAGCACGCCTTCGCCATCGACCACGTTCACATAGCCGTCGCAATCGCCGATACAGGTCTCATCACCCGCACCGATCGCGTCGATCACCAGGGGCGGCGGTTCGTTCACCACATACGCGACCGACCCCGTGCATCCGTTGGCATCCGTGATGGCCACGGAATAACTGCCCTCGCACAGGCCGCTCGCGAACAGGGCCGGATCGTCCGCCACGCCACCGCTCCACAGCATCGTATAGCCCGGGGTGCCGGTAAGCACGTTGAGCGTCGCTGTTCCACTGCAGGTACCGTTGCAGATCGCATCGGTGGGTTCGATGGTCGCAGTGACACCCGGGCTCACGATCACCATCACGTGGGCCGTATCATCGGCACAAGGCGCCATCCCTTGAACCGTGTATGTATAGCTGCCGGATTGGTCGGTTGGCGGATCGAAAATGCCATCATCCGCACCGCCTCCGACAAGGGCCCATGTGCCGCCAGCATCGGGCAGTCCTCCAAGCTGGGTAAAAAGGTCCACCACGGCCGCTTCCGGGCACAGGGTCAAGTCACCATCGAGTCCCGCATCAGGCGGCGTATGGAGGGTCATGCTCACAGTGGCTGCCTCGGCCGGACAGGGATCATTGCCTTGGACCGTATACGTATAGATGCCGGCCGGGTCCTGTGCCGGCAGGAATGATCCCGGATGGGGGGAACCATCCGGCGCCGTCCACGCACCTCCGCTCTGCGGCGTTCCATTGAGCTGCGCGAAGAGATCCGTGACCGCATTGGTCGTACACAGCGTGACGGCCCCGTCCGTTCCGGGATCAGGAGGAAGGGACACGCTGACCAGCACATTGCTGCTGGTATCCGGACAGGGTGGTGGAGCGGCGAGCAGGTAGAAGTAGGTGCCTGGCAGCATGGTGCTCGCGTGGAAGAAACCATCCGGGCAGGGGCTGGGGCCGCTCCACGAACCACCGGGTTCCGGTGTGCCTTCCAACCGTTCAAAAAGATCCTCGGGTGGATCGGTCCAGCACTGCGAGAGGAAGCCATTGCTTCCGGGGTCCGGTGAACTCACCACCGACAGCGTCGCGAGGGCACTGTCGGACGGACAAGGCGCCATGCCGTTCACGATGTACACGTACGTTCCGATCGGATCGTTGTCCGGGTTGAAGAAAGGGCCGTGCGCAGCGCCGTTCGGGGCGAACCAGCCGCCGCCCGCCTGTGGGTCACCGCCCAGCACATCGATCAGCCCGGTGATCGGTGAACTCGCGCAAAGGAGGAGGTCACTGTCCGAACCGGCATCCGGTGGGATCACGGCCATCACGGTCACGGTACTGCTCGCACTGGTGCATGGCGGGGGTACATCAAGCAGGTAGGTGTATATTCCGGGCTGCATCGAGTTCGGGTCGAACAGCCCCTCCGTGGAAGGACTTGGGCCGCTCCATGAGCCACCGGGGTCCGGTGTACCGCCCAGGTTGGCGAAGAGGTCGATGGGGGCTCCGCTCGAGCAAACGGTGACCAGTCCGCTCGTTCCGGGATCGGGTTCAGTGGCGATCGCGATATCCACCGTGGCCACCTCGGCCGGACATGGTGCGTTGCCGAGCACCGTGTAACTGTACGTCCCGGGTTGATCGCTGGATGGATCGATCAGGTCACCGTGGCTGATGCCGTCGAAGGACCAAGTGCCTCCGCTTTGCGGCGTTCCACCGAGCAGACCGACCAAGGGGATCGGGTCGCCGCTGGCACAGAGAGCAGCGGCACCGTTGACCCCCGGGTCGGGTGGCACGTTGACGATCACCTGCACCACCGCGGTCACCGCCGGACATGGAGCAACACTGATCACGGAATACAAGTAGTTGCCTGGCGTGTCGATGCCGGGGTTGAACAGGCTGTCCTGTGGCTGCCCGTCAAGGCTCCAGGCTCCATCGGTATCGGGTGATCCACCGAGTTGCGCGAAGAGGTCGAACGACGGGTCGGTAGCGCAGTGGACAACGGTATTGTCGAGCCCGGGGTCGGCGGGCGCCACGAAGTCGATGGTGACCGTGCTGCTCGCACTCGTACACGGAGGAGGCACCGCGATGAGGTATGAATACGTGCCGGGAGGATCGGTCACGGGATCCAGCAGGTCGGGATGCGGCGCACCATCGGGACCGGTCCAAGCGCCGCCGGCATCCGGGGTCCCCTCCAGCAGGTCCAACAGGTCCACCATTCCTGCGATCGAGCAGAGGGTCGTTTCGCCGGGGAGTCCAGCATCCGGGTCCGATGAAACGTTCACGAGCACTGTGGCGCTCGCATTGGGGCAGGGTGAAGTTCCCGGAACGGTGTAGGTATATGTACCGGGTGCATCGTTGGCAGGGTCAAAGCTGCCGTTCGACGGGGTGCCGTCCGGATCGCTCCATGTGCCATCGGTCTGTGGCGTACCGTTCAGATGGGTTAACAGATCGGTGGGCGGACTGGCCGAGCAGAGCAGGATCGCGCCATCAGAGCCGGCATCCGAGGCTGCGGTCATGCTCACATCGATCACCGCCTGCGCATTCGGGCAAGGGGATGTTCCCGCAACGAGGTATGTATATGTCCCGGCGGGGTCCGAACCCGGGTCAAGAGAGCCAGGGAATGGTGATCCGCCCGGTGCTGTCCAGGTGCCGTTCGGTTCCGGCGTCCCTCCCAGTGCCTCGAAAAGGTCGACGATGCTGTTCGTGGTACAGAGCGTCAGGTCGGCGTCCGTGCCCGGATCCGGTGGAGCAATGATCGTTACGACCACTACGGAAGCATCGCCGGGGCATGGTGCCTGGCTCGTCAGGCTGTAGGTGTAGGTCCCATTGAGGTCCACCTGCGGATCCAACGAACCGCTGTGCGGGCCACCATCGGGTCCGGTCCATACGCCGTTCAGGTCCGGATCCCCACCGAGATGCGCGAATAGATCCATTGACGAGGCATTCGCGCAAGCGGTGATCGTGCCAGTCGTGCCCGCGTCGGCCGGGGCATTAACGGAAACTTCCACGATGGATTGGACCATCTGGCAGGGCGGTGTACCGGAAAGAGTATATGTATATGAGCCCGCGGGGTCCGTTGCCGGATCGAAGATGCCGTCAAACGGATCGCCGATCGGCGATGTCCATGTGCCGTTCCCATCCGGTGTGCCACCCAAGGTGTTGAAAAGCAGCACCGGCGCATCGGAGATGCACAGCATGATGGAGCCATCCGTTCCGGGATCCGGCCCATTCTCCACCGCCACGATCACCGAACTGCTCGCACTTGAACAGGGTGGGGGAGCGGTGATCGTATAGGAGTACACGCCTTCGATGTCAATCGCAGGGTCGAAGTTGCCGTTGTGCAAGGTGCCGTCAGGTGCGTTCCATTGGCCGCCCGCGTCGGGGGAACCACCCAGATGACTGAAGAGGTCCTCGGGCCCACCATCAACACAGAGAACGATCGCTCCATCCAGGCCTGCATCCGGTTCATCGTTCACGGTAATGGTGACATTGGCGCTGGTGCTCGGACAAGGATCCTGGCCGGCAACGGTATAGGTGTAGTTGCCCGGTGCATCGGTGCCGGGAATGAAGGTGGCATCCGTGGTGTTTCCCAGCGGATCGGTCCACGTGCCACCGCTATCAGGCGCACCGTTCAAACCGCTCGAGAGCAACTGGGAAGCGCCACTGATGCACAACGAAAGCGAACCGTCGCTCCCGGCCGAAGGTGGCTGCTGGACAGCAATGGTTACCGTTGCGCTCACACTGGAGCATGGTGCGGGCACTGCGATGGTATAGGTGTATGTACCTGGTGTATCCGTTGTCGGATCGAACAGGGCCTCATGCGGTGAACCATCAGGTGCGGTCCAGACACCCCCCGGATCCGGGCTGCCTCCCAGGATGGAGAAGAGGTCCGAAGGTGCGTCGACAGCGCAGAGCGTGAGGGTCGCATCCGTCCCTGGATCGGGATAGGTGCTCACCCGCACGTCCACGGTCGCGCTGGCATCCGGGCAGGGTGCGTTGCCTGCGACGGTATAGGTGTATGTTCCCGGGATGTTCATTCCTGGGTCGAAGGTTCCGCTGAAAGTGTTTCCTCCCGGATCGCTCCAACTACCGTTCATGTCCGGCGCGCCACCGAGGGAGTTGAACAGGTCGCTCGGTGGGCTTGAGATACAGAGCAGGAGGGATCCATCGACACCTGGATCGGGCGGTTCGTTCACGGTCAATGTCACCGAACTGCTGACCGTAGGGCAGGGCAGGGGTGCGTTGAGCGTGTAGACGTACACACCCGGTGGATCCATGTTCGGGTCGAATGTTCCGTTGTGGCTGACGCCATCGGGTGCGGTCCAATTGCCGCCCTGGTCCGGTGTGCCGCCGAGCAGGTAGAAAAGCTCCTGTGTCGGTCCCACCATGCACAAGGTCGCGGATCCAGGACTTCCGGCGTCAGGGATCGAGGTTACCGTAACGTCCACATTGGAAACGGCCAACGGACAGGGCGCTATACCAGGAACAGTATATGTATATATTCCGGGCGTACTCGTTCCGGGTGTGAATGTGCCATCGGAGGGGCTTCCGTCTTGTGCGGTCCAGGTGCCACCCGCCTCCGGTGTTCCTGCCAATTCGAGGAAGAGGTCGATCGGGGGACTGGTCACGCACAGGAGCGACGTACCGTTCAAACCGGCATCCGGTGGAGTTTGAAGTGATAGTGTTACCGTACTGCTCACGCTCACACAGGGCGGGGGCACATCAATGGTGTATGTGTACACACCGGCTTGATCCGCGGAAGGATCCACGGTGCTCGGGTGCGAGGTCCCATCGGGCGCAGTCCAAAGGCCGCCAGCGTCCGGGGTACCACCCAGCATGCCGAACAGATCCGCGGTTGTGCCTGAGAGACATAGGGTAATGGCTCCGCTTGAGCCAGGGTCGGGCAGGTCCACAACGGCTACCGTCACGGTGGCACTTGCATTGGTACAAGGTGGGATCGCGCTCAATGAATAGGTGTAGGCGCCCGACGCATCGAGCCCGGGCGTGAACGCGCCGGTGTGGGCGGTACCATCGGGAGCTGTCCATGAGCCACCAGCATCAGGCGTGCCGCCCAATACGGCGAACAAGTCGGTGACTGGACTCGAGACACAAAGCGTTACGGCACCATCGCTTCCCGCATTCACGGGATCGTTCTGGGTGACAGTTATGGTCGCGGCGTCGTTCGGACAAGGTGCGATGCCGTTCACGGAGTATGTATACGCACCAGGAGGGCTGGTTCCCGGTGTATACACGGAACTGCCAGCGCCACCGCCCGGCAACGTCCACGTACCACCCGGATCGGCTCCATCCAAGAACACGGAGAGGTCGACCGGACCGGCATCAGCACAAATGGTGGTCAACCCGTCAGACCCGGCTTGAGGGCTGTCAAGGATGTTCACGGTGAGCGTGGTGTCATACGTGCAGCCGTGGTTGTCGATCGCATGGTAGGTGTACACGAACGCACCGGGTGTGCCACTGGTCATGCACATGCCCTCGCAATTGTTGGAAGTACTGGTGATCCCGGGCCCCGTCCACCAGGTGCTGTCGCAGCCTGTACCGTAGATCGGTGTGAATTGGAGCAGGTTGTCGAACAGGGAGGGATCCAGGTCGATGCTCCAGTCGCAGAGGAATCCGTTGTCAATGCCCCACATGTCGCAGATCTGGATCGTCCAGGTCCCGTTCAGAGGGGACCCCACCAGGCCGGCCAGCGGGTTCAGACTTTCGTAGGTGCCGGCTGGCAGGGTTCCACCGGCGTTATCGACCCATGTGCCATTGGTGGCGGTGGGGCTGAAGCAGTAGGTCCAGCATGTGCCGAGCTGCGGGTCCCCCTCATCAAGATCGTTCGGAATTCCCAGGTAAGTACCGCCACCACCCTGCTGGTGCATCACGACGGTCTGTCCCGTAGGGCCGATGATCCGGATCACCAGGTCGCCCATGAAGGAGTGCTCCATGTTCAGGCAGATCTGGTTGATGAGGTTCGAACTGGTAAGGGTGGAACCCGGCGGGAATTGGGTGAAGGTCAGTTCGGAGATGAAGCAGTCCCCGACATTATCGGGCAGGGCTACCCCTTCGCCCAAGTCGACATCCGGAAGTTCGTTCCACGTTTGCGCGTTCACCTGGCCGGTCAGGCAGAGTTCCTGGCCTTGGCAGCCTGTCAGTGTTCCGCCCGTACCGTTGAAGTTCGGTGTGGTGCCCACCAGGACATCGAGGTCCACCAGGTTCACACTGCTGCACCCGTTGTTATCCGTCACATACAACTGCACGGTGCATCCGCCCGCGTTCGCGAATACGTGTGAGGCATTGGCTGTATTGGACGTGGTGCTCGTGCCGTCACCCCATACCCACGTCCAGGAGGTGATGTTGAAACCCGCAGCGGCCACGGATGCGCTGCCGTTGAAGTTGACAGCCTCACCCGGACAGATCCGCGCCGGAGCGGGCACGTCCATGACGGCAGCGGCGGTTGGGCGTGCGCATGGTACGTAGCACGTGATACTGCCGGCGAACACGCCCACACCCGCGTTGTTGCTGTGCCATACGAATGTGAGGCATCCGCTGGTGTTGCCGCTTGTGGCCGAAACCACTTGCCCTTCCAGTGCCGTACCCGTCCAGTTACCAAGGACCGGTGCACCGGTACTGTTGCCGTCGTAAACCGTCATGTTGTCGATCGGTGCGGCACCGGCCGTGCTGAACTGTGCGGTGACGAAGTTCACCGAGATGGCCGCCCCGGGTGCATCGGGGCAGATCGAGTACGTGTAGTCCTCGTTGTTCGAGTAACCGGAAGCACCTTGACCCCCACTGTCCAGGAATGCACCGGTGCATGTGCTCACCTGGGCATTGCCGATCTCAAAAACCTGTGCGTGGGAAAGGGTGGCGAGCAGCGGCACGAGAAGGCCGATGGCCCTGGCAGGCATGGAACGACCGATGGCCGCTCTGGTCGGCCGGTGTTGATAGATACCTGATCTTGGGTCGCGTAAGATCAAACCATGCGATCGAGGCCGGTCAGTGGTGCGGACAGCCGATGTGAAGCTATCCGGCCCGGATCGCTACTGGAGGATTCCCGACGGAACGATCAACAATGTCGACGTGAAAAGTCGACCGCTCGATGGGGCCGCACCTCAGCGCAGCACGCTCACATGGCCCGACAACTTGTGCGAGATCCCCGTCCAGAGTGAGCGAGCCTCCAGCTTCCAGTTGTAGACGTCATCGGGAACCGGCTTCCCTCCGAACGTCCCGTCCCAGCCGATGGAACGATCCTCGGTGGAAAAGACCATCTGACCCCAGCGGTTGAAGATGTTCAGCACAAAGGCCTGTGTGTCGATGTCGTCGCCGAGTACGAAAAGTTGCTCATTCACGCCGTCCCCGTCGGGGGTGAACGCGGTGGGGACGAAGACCAGGAACTCATCCATCACCTCGATGGTGCGGACGATCGTGTCCGTACAACCCAGGTAGTTGGCCACCACCAGTTGAACGGGGTAGTGACCGCCCACATCGTTGGGGAACACGAACACGGGGTCCGGGCTCATCGCCGTATCCAAACCTGCGAGATCCCATGACCACATCACGGCGTACGGTCCGGCCTGTTCGGCGAAGTGGACCGTCGGGTCAAGGGTACTGGCGGGGTTCGGCGACCAGGTGAATTGCGCGTCTGGAACGGCCGCAACGATGATCATGTCCGAGAACGTGCTGTCGTCATCGCAACCATTGGGCCAATGGGCCGTCACCTTCACATCAAAAACACCTGGATCCATGTACGTATGTCCCACTGGTGCGGGAGGTCCGTTCACCACGGTGCCGTCGCCGAAGTTCCAGGTCACCGTGGCGCCGCCCGTGGTGTCCTGCACGTTGAAGATGACGAAGAACGGGTCACAACCCTCGGTGGTATCGGCTGTCAATACCAGATCCGGTATCTGTTTCACGGCCACCAGTACGCAGCGGGTGACATCAGGTGTTTCGCACCCGTCGGTCACGGTCAGACAGACCAGCGTGGTGTCCTGCCATGCCGCGGTATACCCCGGATCCGGCGTGAACGTCCCGCCCGCCCAGGCGTATTGGTATGCGCCGTCGCCACCGAACACGGTGTCGGGCATCAGGAGCGTGGTTCGTTCGAAACAGGTGACAACGGTGTCCGGAACTGAAAGCCCCAGTGGCGGACGAACGGCGACTTCAACCTCCAGCGTATCGCTCATGCAACCGCTGCTGTCCGTTGCCCACACCTCCCAGGTGGTTGTGCCGAGTGGTCCCACAGCGTGGGTCGCCCCGGTGGCTCCGTCGCTCCAATGGACGGTGTGCGAACCGGTACCTCCGGTAACATCGGCCACCAGTGTGGCCGTGCCGGTGCGGCAGATCAAGGTGTCATCGCTCAGGGAGACCATTTCCACAGCGGAGGGCTCCAGGATCACGGCCTGCAATGTGTCCGAGCAGTTGTTGCCGTTGGCGCCTTCGCTCACCACCACCGTCCATGTGCCTCCTGCGCCACTGAAGTTGTCGCCATTGGCACCCATTGTGGTCTGTACCACGGTTCCGCCTGCGTTCATCCAGGAATAGTTCCAAGGCCCACCGTTCCCGGTGGTCACTACCTGGATATGGCCCGTGCCATCCCCATGGCAGATGGCATCCGTTACGATGCTGTCGTTCTCCAGCCAGGTGAGGCCATTGACCAGGACACTATCGGTGGTCCCGCACAGCGGATGTCCGGAAGGGAAGGCTGTGATCACATACCAGGTGTCCTGGTCGGGTGAGGCGAACGGGTACGGACTGATGCTGTTGTTGAGCCCTGTGGTCGGTGTCCAGTAGTAAGTTACCGGGCCCTGTGGGATGGGTTGTTGGAGCGCGGCGTTCAGTTGCCAGGGGTCGCCGCACTCCTCTGGGGGTGTGGCCGTGGCCTCCACGTTGGCGGCCGGATTCACGTTCACGGTGAGTGTGGTGTCGTACGTGCAACCGAAGTTGTCCGTCACGCTGTACGTGAGCGTTTGCGGACCGGAGGTCGTCGGCGCGAAGGTGGCTTGTGATGGGTCGAGCGGGTTGGTCGTCAGCACGGCCCCGCTCCATCCCGAAGAATCAGGATCGTTGATATCCAATACCGGGGTATAGGCCGTCACGTCCGGGAGAAGCGCCGGGTTGAACTCGATCCACCACGAGCAGATGAACCCGTTGTCCAGGCCGAACAGGTCGGTGAAGGAGACGGTCCAGGTGCCGTTCAATTGCGAGCCGAGGAGGTTGCTGAACGGTTGGAGGCTCTCGTACGTGCCTGCGGGAAGGGTTCCACCGGCATTATCGACCCAGGTGCCATTGGTGGCAGTTGGGCTGAAACAGTAGGTATAGCAGGTGCCAACGGCGTTGGGTTGGCTCTCGTCGTCCACCGGGATGCCGAGGTAGGTGCCGCCGCCGCCTTGCTGGTGGAAGACCATCGTCTCGCCGGTGGGGCTGGTGAGTTGCAGAACGAAGTCGCCCATGAATGAGTGCTCCATATCGATGCAGACCGAGACGATGTCATTCACGTCGGTCAAGGTTTGGCCCACCTGGAAAGCGCTCATGGTGATGGAACTGGTGAAGACCACACCGAGTTCGTCCGGTAGTGCGAGGCCATCGCCGAAGTCGACCACGGGTTGGCCACTCCAAGTGACGGCTTGTGCATCGGCATCCAGCGCAGCTGTTTCGCCAACGCATATGGTCTGGTCATCCATTCCGCTGAACGTGGGCGTGGTACTCACACGCACCTCGAGTTCCACGCTGTTGGTGTTCACGCATCCATTGTCGTCTTCCACCATCAGGTGGACCACGTGGCCGCTGGCCGGATCGGGGAACACATGGGAGATAACAGGCCCGCTTGTACTGTCGATGACGCCATCGCCGAAGTCCCAGGTCCACTGGATCACGTTGAAGCCCGCTGGAGCTGTGGAGCCGCTCCCATCGAATTGTACCGCTTCGCCCTG
>JAFDZE010000114.1 GCA_018267155.1 Bacteroidota bacterium
CGGGCCAGTTCTTCCGTTACGTGCAGGCCGCCGATGTCGCCCGCATGCCAGACCTCGTCGCAGGCCGCGAAGTGTTCGCGGATACGCGGATCCAGCCAGCCATGGGTGTCCGAAAGGAGGCCGATGCGTTTCAAGGGCAGCGAATATGGAGGTGCAGGCGTCTAACTTCGCGTGATGCCCGCCAGAAGCTTCTTGTTCGCCACCATCCTATTCGGCCAAACGGTACAGGCGCAAAGCGACACGTTGTTCCCCAACGTCAGCGGGTCGTGGGATATGACCACCACCACTTGGGATTGGGATGGTCAGAACATGAACTTCGAATACTGGTCGCATCACCTGGAGTACTTCACGGAGCCCTCGGTCGAGGAATTCGGATTCACCTGGGGGACCGTTCATGATGGGAACGGCCCGGTTGGCCTATTGGCCGTTGACTCCGGGCGCGTCTACTACAGAGGAACCGCCTTCTATGACGCGGGTTGGGGCGGGGGCGGCTACGGCGACACGACCCTTCGCGTGTTGTACGACTTCCACCTTGGGGTGGGCGATACCGCCTATATCCAGAATGCGTTCAGTGGACCACCCGGCTGGGCGGCCGAGGTGATGAGTATCGATACCGTTTTTCTCGGCGGCTTCCCGCGCCAGCGGTTCATGTTGTCCAATGGCGACGTTTGGGTGGAAGGCGTAGGCAGCATGGAAGGTCTTTTACGTCCGTTCCTCGAGATATTTGAGAATATGTTCACCCTGGATGCCTACTGTGGTGAGTTCATTACGGCTGGCCTGGTGTCCTACACGGGCTGTTTTCCGCTGGCCTTGGATGTTGCGAAGGCTCCGTTCGACACGGTGAAGGGTCTGTTCCCGAATCCGGCGAGCGGTAGCGTGACCGTTCGCGGTGTGATGCCGGGTACGGCTTATCGCATGCTGGACATGGAAGGCCGAACGGTCCTGCTTGGCAGGTCGTTTTCCGATGCGTGCAGCATACCGTTATCCGGCA
Source organism: Bacteroidota bacterium (assembly GCA_018267155.1). Lineage (GTDB taxonomy): Bacteria > Bacteroidota > Bacteroidia > Flavobacteriales_F > PHOS-HE28 > PHOS-HE28. The sequence goes on from JAFDZE010000114.1 coordinate 992, forward strand.
TCGGTGTCGGGGTCTACGTCGTGGAGGTCGAAGGCCGGCGTTCAAGGTTGATCGTGGAGTGAGACGGCGTGGATCGGTACATCTACAGGCTCATTCCCCCGGTCTACTTTCGCCCCGCTGGTGATCATCTGATCATCTGATCCACTGATCATCCGATCAGGTCCATGGAGATCCTCCCGCGCTACTTCCTCGAGATCGCCTTCGACGGCACGCCCTACCGCGGCTGGCAGATCCAGCCCGACGCGCCCAGCGTGCAGGCCGAGGTGCAGCGCGCCTTGCAACTGGCCCTGCACCGGCATCAGGTGATCGTGGTGGGCTGCGGTCGTACGGACACGGGCGTGCATGCCAGCAGCTTCTACTTGCACTTCGACGGGCCATCGGACCACACTTTGAACGAGCGCTTTCTGCAAAGCCTGAACGCGATCCTGCCGGACAGCATCGCGGTGAAGCGCATCATCACCGTGCCCGACGATGCCCACGCCCGCTTCAGCGCCACCGAGCGCGGCTATGTGTACAAGGTACATCGCTGGAAAGACCCGTTCCTGCACGATCGTTCACACCTGCTGAAGCCTGAGCTGGATGTGGCGTCCATGAACGAGGCCTGCGCGTGTCTCATCGGCCAGCAGGATTTCTCCAGCTTCCAGCGCACGGGCAGCGACAACCGCACGTCCATCTGCGAGGTGCGCCATGCGCGGTGGGAGCCCACGGATGTCGGGTATCAATTCACCATCCGGGCGGACCGCTTCCTGCGGAACATGGTCCGGGCCATCACAGGACTCAGCTTCCGCATCGGGCGCGGATTGCACCCGGCCGCCTACATGCAGGAGGCGCTCGAAGCGCGCGACCGGGCGAAAGCGGGCCGGAGCGCCCCGGCCTGCGGGCTCTACCTGGCGCACGTGTCATACCCCTTCATCCCTTCGGTGGCATGAGTACGGGCAGCAGCACTTCGGGCAAGGCCTTCGACGCGCGCCTCTTCGCCCGGTTGATGACCTTCGTGCGTCCCTACCGGAAACTTTTCTGGTCGTGCTTCGCGCTCACCATCCTGCTCAGCGGCATCACCGTGGTGCGGCCGGTGCTTATGGGCCACATGATCGACGGCCCGGCCGCGCACGGCGATCGCCCCGGCCTGGTCGTACTGCTGTCCATCGTTGTGGGGCTGCTGGTGCTCGAAACGGTGCTGGGCTTCGTGCAGGCGTTCTGGACGGCGCGTCTGGGCCTCAACGTCACCTTCGACCTGCGGCAGAAGCTCTACGAAAAGATCCTCAACTTCAAGTTGCGCTGGTACGACCGCACCCCGGTGGGCACGCTGGTCACACGGGTGGTCAGCGACATCGAGACGGTGGAGGACATCTTCTCGCAGGGGCTGCTCATGATCATGGGCGACATCCTCAAGCTGGTGGTGGTGGTGGTCGTGATGTTCGCCGTGAACTGGGAACTGGCCTTGTTGAGCATGACACCGATCCCCGTGCTGTTGTGGGCCACCAACATCTTCAAGAACAGCATAGCCAAGAGCTTCCAGGACGTGCGCACGCAGGTGGCACGGCTCAACGCCTTCACCCAGGAGCACATCCAAGGCATGGCCATCACGCAGTTGTTCGCGCGGGAAGAACAGGAGCAGGATCGCTTCACGGCCATCAACCGCGAGCACCGTGCGGCGCATATCCGGAGCGTACTGGCGTACAGCATCTACTTCCCGGTGGTGGAAGTTCTGGGTGCCATATCGCTGGCCTTCCTGATCTGGTGGGGCATGGGCGACGTGCTGGAGGGCACGGCCACCTTCGGCGAACTGGTGGCGTACATCCAATTCATCAACATGCTGTTCCGGCCCATACGGCAGTTGGCCGACCGGTTCAACACGCTGCAAATGGGCATGGTGGGCAGTGAGCGCATCTTCAAGGTGCTCGATACCGAGGAGTCCATCGCCGACACCGGCACCCGTTCCACGAGCGCCTTGCGCGGCGACATCGCATTCGAGAACGTGACCTTCGGCTACGACCCCGCGGTGCCCGTGCTGCACGGCATCAGCTTCTCCGCGAAGGCCGGCGAGATGATCGCGCTGGTGGGCGCCACGGGCAGCGGGAAGAGCAGCATCATCAACGTACTGGGCCGGGCGTACGAATACCAGGACGGACGTGTGCTGCTCGATGGGCACGACATCCGGGAATACAAGCTGGATGAACTGCGCACCAGCGTGGCCACGGTGTTGCAGGATGTCTTCCTGTTCAGCGACACGGTGCTCAACAACATCACCTTGAACGACCCGTCCATCACGCGCGAACACGTGATCGAAGCGGCGAAGGCCGTGGGCGCACATGCCTTCATCGAAGCGTTGCCGCAAGGGTATGATACGGATGTGCGGGAACGGGGCAGTGTATTGAGCACCGGTCAACGGCAACTGCTCGCCTTCATCCGGGCCTACGTGAACCGGCCCAAAGTGCTCGTGCTGGACGAAGCCACCAGCAGCGTGGACAGCCTGAGCGAGCAGTTGATCACCGAGGCCACGGCGCGCATCACCAAGGGGCGCACCAGCATCGTCATCGCCCACCGCCTGAGCACGGTGCAGGACGCCGACCGCATCCTGGTGGTGGACAAGGGGCGGATCATCGAGCAGGGAAGCCACCAGGAATTGCTGGCCCACGGCGGGGAATACAAGAAGCTGTACGACCTGCAGTTCCATTGATCCAGGCCCCGTACAACCTCCGCATCGCGGGAGAAGTCTACATTGAGGCCGAAAACACGCACCACCTCCGTGCCCATGCGCCCCGACCTGAGGACCACCCTGCTCATACTCATCCTTGCGCTCGTACAAAGCGCCCAAGGCCAGCAGCTCATCCCCACCCGGGGCAAGGACTTCTGGATGGGCTTCATGCGCAACTACGACGGCCCGCAACACCAGGACCTCTTCATCAGCAGCGATGTGAGCACCAGCGGAACGGTGAACGCGCCCTTGTTCGGCTGGAGCACCACCTTCACGGTGGCGGCCAACACGGTCACCACCGTGCAGGTGCCCGTCGGGCTGATGAATAACGCAAGTGAAACGGTGGACACGCGGGGGATCCGCATCCAGAGCGAGGACACGGTGGCCGTGTACGCGCTCAGTTTCCAAAGCGCAACGGCCGATGCCACCGTGGTGTATCCGGTGAAGTCGTGCGGTACCGAATACCGGGTACAGGCCTACCGGGGCTTCCCGGGCATCGCGCAGTACAGTTCGGAGTTCCTCATCGTGGCCACGGCCGACGGTACCGAGGTCGAGATCACCACCACGGCGGCCACCGTGGGCGGGCATGCGGCCGGGGACACCTGGACCGTGGCGCTCAACACCGGCGAGAGCTACCAGGTGCAGGCCTTGGAGGACGTGGGCGACCTCACGGGCAGCCTGGTGCGCGGAACACCCGAGAGTGGTGGCTGCAGGCCCTTCGCCCTGTTCGGGGGCAGCGTGTGCCCGCAGGTGCCTGCCGGATGCGCGGCGTGCGATCACCTGTACGAGCAGAACCTGCCCGCTCCCGCATGGGGCGCCAGCTATTACAGCGTGCCCTGGGAGGCCACGTACGCGTACACCTACCGCATACTGGCGCACGAGGATAATACGAACGTCACCGTGGACAACGGGACCCCGATCACCTTGAACGCCGGGCAGTACGCCGAGGTGAACGGCACCGACGGGGCGCACTGCTTCAACGGCGACCGGCCCTTCAGCGTGGCGCAGTTCATGCAGGGCAGCGACTGTGCGGGCGACAGCGACCCCGCCATGCTGCTGCTGAACGCCGAGGCGCAGAAGATCGACGACATCACCTTCGCCACCGTGGTCAGCCAGGCCATCACCGCGCACTTCATCAACGTGGTGATCGATGCCGGCGATGTGGGCACGGTGGTGCTCGATGGCAGTACGGTGCCCGCTATCGAATTCACACCCTTCCCGGCCTGCTCGGACCATTTGTACGCCACCCTGCCGCTCACCCCCGGCAGCCACAGCATCAGCTGCCCGAATGGACTTACCGGATACGTGTACGGTACCGGGCCCAACTATGAGACCTACGCCTACTCGGTGGGCGCCTTCACCTCGCTCCCCCAACTGGCCTACGACACGGTGTATTGCGGACTCGACAGCACCGATGTGGTCACACTCTCGCCGCCCGAACCCATGTTCAACCCATGGTGGAGCACGCAGAGCGCCCCCGACGACACACTGGCCACCGGCCCGGTGTACACCTTCCAGCCCACCGCCAGCGATGTGTACGTGATCACCGGTACCGAGAACATCAGCGGTTGCACGCAACAGTATTTTTTCAGTGTTGAACTGGGCGATCCGCCCCTCACCGACATCATCGCCCCCAGCAGCGTGTGCGCATGGACACCCGTGCAACTCGACCTGCAACTCAACCCCAACGGCTCCTACCTGTACCAATGGTCACCGGCCGCCGGACTGGACAACGCCCACGCGCAGGACCCCGTGGCCACGCCCGCGCACGACACCTGGTACCACGTGGACATCACCACGGTCACCGGCTGCGCCGCCACTTCGGACAGCGTGCTGGTGACGGTGACCGACGGCAATGTGCTGAGCGTGGAGGCCAGCAGCGAACCGGCCCTCATCTGCGAGGGAGGAAGCGCCCAGCTCGACGTGGCCGTGCGGCGCATCATCGCCGAGGATGACTTCGATGCGGGCATCGGAACACCATGGGAAGAGGTGCTCGGCGGAGGTGCGAACACCGTGTGCGGCGCGGTCGCCGGTCAGGCGCTCCGCTTCAACGATGCGGGCACCCGGGTGGCCCGTACCGTGCCCCTGGACGTGAGTGCGGGCGGCGAGATCCGTTTCGCGCTGAAACTCTGCACAGGCACCGCCCCGTGCGAGGACGTGGACGCCGGCGAGAACATCTACGTGGAATACTCGCTCAACGGGAGCAGCTGGACCATCATGGCCACGTACACCGAGGCCATGTTCCCCGACTTCACCGCGATAACGCTCGCGATACCGTTGGCCGCCCAGACCCCCACCACCCGCTTCCGCTGGCGGCAATTGATCCACAGCGGCGTGGATCAGGACAACTGGGTGCTGGACGACGTGGCCATCGCGGTGGACGACCCCGGCGGCATGAGCTTCACCTGGACCCCGCCCGCCACCTTGAACGATCCGGCGATCCATGATCCCGTCGCGGTGCCACCGGCCTCGCTCTCGTACACCGTCTCCATGACGGATCCGGGCACCGGCTGTGTGTACCAGGATTCGGTGATGGTGCTGGTGGGCCCCATGTTCGAACTGGAGACCACGAACGACACGGCGGTCTGCGCACCGGGCCTTGACGTGCTGCTGGCATCCGTGCCCCAGGACCCCGGCAACTACACGTGGGCCTGGAGCCCCGATGACGGATCATTGCTTTCCCCGCTCACCCAGAGCACCACGGCCATGCCGCTGGAGAGCACCACCTATTACGTGGCGGTAACGAGCCAGTTCGGCTGCACGGTGACCGACAGCGTGGTGGTCCTGGTGGCCGACGCGCTCACCGTGGATGCCGCTGCCGTGCCCGTAACGATATGCCAGGGCCAGGAGGTGCAACTGCAAGCGCAGACCTGGGGCGGCAGCGGCAGCATCGGCTTCCATTGGGCGCCCGACGCCACCTTGGACGACCCCAACAGCCCCGCGCCAGTGGGCACGCCGCTCACCAGCACCACCTTCACCGTCACCGCCACCGATCAACTCTGCGGGCTTATCGATATCGCTACCGTATTTGTGGAAGTGTTGGAAGCGCCGCCGCTTGACCTGGGTCCCGACCGGCCCATCTGTCCTGATGAGACCGTGGTGCTGGATGCGGGGAACGCGGACAGCTGGCTTTGGAGCACCACCGCGACCACACAGGCGATCACGACGGATGAGCCCGGCACCTATTGGGTGGATGCCTCGATCGGTGCGTGTGTGGCCATGGACACCATCGTGCTACTGGATACCCCCGATCCCGGCGAGCTGGACTTCACCGTCTTCGGTTGCGAGAACCGCAGCGCCGTACTCACCATCCCGAACGGCGAGGGCAGCTACCTCTGGGCCACGGGCGACACCACGCGGAGCATTACCGTTGAGACCATCGGCGACTACCCGTACACCCTGGTGGACACCTTCGGATGTACCTACGCGGGCCTGGCCACGTTGGTGGTGGACCCGCTGCAGGGCGGCATCACCGTCCCCAACGTCATCAGCCCCAATGGCGACGGCAAGAACGACCGCTTCGAGCCGCTCAGCGGTGGCAATCGCGAGGTGGCGGTGAGCATTTTCAACCGCTTCGGCCAGGAGGTATTCAGTGCGGACAACATGAGCACGCTCTGGCGCGGCGACCGACGCGGCGATCCCGTGCCAGCGGGAACCTACTTCTATGTGGTACGCTTCAAGGCCGCATGCGAGACCGAGGTGCGTGAGCAGAAAGGCTCGGTGACCGTGTTACGATGAAGAGGGAAGGCGTGAATGGGCAGGGGTATGAGCCGTTCGG
>JAFDZE010000115.1:0-3709 GCA_018267155.1 Bacteroidota bacterium
GTAAACCCAGATTAGGACGGGTCACCGAACACCGGTCGACCCCTTACCCCTCTGTGAGCTTCCTGTTATCCACAGGCCCCTATAACCTTCGATCATGCGCCCCCAAAAGATACTCGCCCTGTTGACCTCACTGCTCATCGTCATCAGTGCCGCCCTGGGCCAGGCAGGAAGCTTGGACCTGACCTTCGATCCCGGGGACGGAGCGGACAGTACCATCCGTTCGGTGGTCCTGCAGCCCGATGGAAAGATCCTGATCGCGGGCGATTTCACAAGCTACGAAGGCACGTCCCGTAACCACATCGCCCGGCTGAACGCCGATGGCAGCTTGGACACGAGCTTCGACCCCGGCACGGGGACGAACGATGATACTGAGCACGATGAGCCCGGTGGATATCCGATCGCCGTGCAAGCGGACGGAAAGATCCTGATCGGTGGGCACTTCACCAACTACAACGGCACTGCGCGCAACCGCATTGCACGGCTGAACGCGGACGGCAGCCTGGATCCGTCCTTCGACCCGGGGGCCGGCGCGGACAGCGGGGTCGATGCCATAGCGATCCAAGCGGACGGTAAGATCATAGTTGGGGGCTGGTTCTCCATTTACAATGGCACGGCGCGCGCTCGCATCGCCCGGCTGGAACCCAACGGCGACCTGGACCCATCGTACGACCCAGGAATATGGTTGGCCGGCGGCGGTATTTATGCACTGGCCTTCCAAGCAGATGGGCAGGTCATCGCAGGAGGTATGTTCGGGGTTTCCGGGGGCGCAGGTGCTGGGAGCTGTGTAGCTCGGTTCAACACCGATGGCAGTTTGGACGAAGGCTTCACCGCGAATTTCCCCATCGCATATACCATAGCCGTACAAGCGGACGGGAAGATCGTGGCCGGAGGGGGCGGTAGCGTCGCCGCCCTTCGCCGCCTCAACTCCGACGGTGGTGCGGACACGACATTCAATGCCACAAATTTGTCTACGCCTTGGGACACCTACGTGTCCGCGGTGGCCATGCAACCGGACGGGAAGATCCTGGTGGGTGGGCGCTTCCACGGACCGGACACGATCCCAACGCCATACCCCCACTACTTCGCTCGGCTATTGCAAGATGGAAGTGTGGACACCACGTTCTTCAACATCATCAACGGTACCGACGGCCCGCTTGCGGGTGATCCACCCTATGTCCATGCCCTTGCTCTTCAGCCCGACGGTCGCATCCTCATCAGCGGTGATTTCACCAGCTACGACGGTGTGGGCCGCAACCGCATTGCGCGTATCATGGGCGATGAGGTCTTCGATTGCGAGGGTGTATTGGGCGGACCCGCTCTCCCAGGCGCACCGTGCGACGACGGCTGCGCGCAGAATGGTACCGAGACATGGGACCCCAACTGTGCATGCGTCGGCACGCCGCTCACGGACATGGTCGAACTGACCTCCTTCGATACGCTTTGCCCCGGCGGCGATCCCTACCCTTTGGCGCATGCGGTGCCTGCGGGTGGTACGTGGAGCGGGATGAACGTGACGGACAACGCGTTCCAGGCCGGGCCGCAGTTGGGAGGCGATGCCGAACTCACCTATACCGTGGACGACCTCAATACCGGCTGTACCCTCACGGCCACCCAATCCATCGCATGGATGGCCCCACAGGTCTCGTCCATCGATGGCCCTCTCGTCAGCGGTCCTTTCGGTGGTGGTTGCGCATACGATACATTGCAACTGGTAGCTACGCCGACCGGAGGCACCTGGGCCTATCCCGCCGATGCCAACGGGCTGCTGGACCGCTCTTGCTCGGCGCGCCCCTTCACCATCGACGGGAGCGTGTACACGCTGAATGCCGCCAACGGGGATTGCCCCGCGATCCACCTCTTCCCCATCGAGAGCCAGATCATCTATCGCCCTTGCATCGAACCGGTCGAGGCGGGCCCGGATGTCTCCGTGTGCTCCACCGAAGAGCAACTGGAATGGACGGGTTTCTACCAGCACGCACAAGGTAGCCCGTACGAGTCGCAGGACACGCACGAGGGCTGCGACAGTTCCTACTGGGAGGCCGACATACACCATTGCCTCTTCTTTCCGGAACAGCACGAGGCGGGTTCGTATCCGATCGTACTGGTCTCCACGAACTCGGCATTCTGTGGCATCGCTTACGACACGCTCCTCGTCACCGTAGAGGAGCCCTCTCTCTGGTACCTTGATGCCGACGGCGACGGCCATGGCACGGCCAACGATAGCCTCTCGGCCTGCGATCAGCCGTCTGGCTACGTGGCTTCCGGTACTGATTGCGACGATGCCAACGCAGCTATCACCGCGCCCGGCGATCCCTGCGACGATGGGAATGCGAACACGATCAATGATACCCTGACCATGGCCTGCGAGTGTGTCGGTGATATCAACACGGATATCGGAAAGATCGGTCCGGAGGCCGCCTGGTTCACGATCCGTCCGAACCCCTCTGCAGGGGCTTTCCTCCTTACGCCTTCAAGTGCGGCACCCACGGACCTGGGCGTGTTTGACGCGCTCGGTCAGTGCGTGGCCGCCCCGCCGCGCCTGAGCGGCAAGGACTACACCCTGCACTTGGAGCACCTGCCTGATGGCTTCTATTTCTTGCGTGCCACCAACGCTGGAGAGTCGCGAACCTCGCGATTGGTGATCGCGCGATGAGCAAAGCGTGATGCTGTAGACGAGGTCGGCCCATGGCAACGCCCTGGACCATGAACTGCCCTGTTGTTCCACTCAGGTCTTGACCTCGCTGGCCAGGAACCCTTCAATGGCTGAAGGACCCGGGCCTGACGAGTATCGGTTCAGCGATACACGGGTCAGTTCCAACAGCGATCCCGCTCACCCCACGAACCGTTCCCTCACCTCCTCCGTGGGCACCATGCACTTGTCACGCCTACCGAACCACCGGTATCTATTGCGGGCGATGAGGGCATAAACCGCATCGCGCAGGAAACGCGGCACAAGGATGAGGAGATAGGCCGTGTTCCATGGGAAGCCGAGGTCGCGTGCCACCTGGAGCGCGGCGGTGCTGCGATCCAGCACCTTCCCGTTGCGCAGGTATATGAACGTGGCATGTGCGCTCGTGGGCAGGGTCTGCCCACGAAGGAAGGCCTGCCCGCGTTCTCCCTGCAACGAGGCGAAGCGGAACACGCCCCGTACGTCGTGCCGGATGATCCATTCCACCGTGCCCGTGCACAGGTTGCACACGCCATCGAAGAAGAGGATGCGGTCCGGATCGGGCATCATGCTTCCATCGTACCGGTCCTTCCCATCCGGGGGAGGCCGGAGAGACCGGTATTATTCTCCCAGCGTCCGCTTCACCTCCACGATCTCGAAGGCCTCCACGTTGTCGCCGGCCTTGATGTCGTTGAAGTTCTTGATCGAGAGACCGCACTCGTAGCCGTGCGTCACCTCCTTCACGTCGTCCTTGAAACGCTTCAGATCGCTGATCTCGCCGGTGTACACCACGATACCGTCGCGGATGAGGCGGACGCGGGAGTTCCGTGTGATCTTGCCGTCCAGCACGTAGCAACCGGCCACGGTGCCCACCTTGCTGATCCGGAACGTGTCGCGTACCTCGGCGGTGCCCACCACCTTCTCTTCCTCCTTGGGCGCCAGCATGCCTTCCATGGCCTGCTTGAGCTCTTCGATGGCGTTGTAGATGATGGAGTACAGGCGGATCTCGATCTCCTCGGTCTCGGCCAGTTTGCGTGCGCC
>JAFDZE010000115.1:3776-19991 GCA_018267155.1 Bacteroidota bacterium
GCCTTGTGGATCACGTTCACCTTGATGTTCTCGGTGCTCAGCTTGAGCAACGAGTCGGTGAGGGCCTCCACCGAGCCGTCCACGTCGCCTTTGACGATGACGTTGAGCTCCTTGAAGTCGCCGATGGCGAGGCGGCGGCCGATCTCGTCCAGCGTGATGTGCTTGCGCGTGCGCATACCCTGCTCGCGCTGCAATTGCTGGCGCCGTGTGGCGATCTGGCGCGCCTCGCGCTCGTCCTCCATCACGTAGAAGTGGTCGCCCGCATTGGGCGCACCATCGAGACCCAGGATCGATACCGGTGTCGAGGGGCCGGCTTCGGCCACGGCCTGACCGCGTTCGTTGAACATGTTCCGAACCCGGCCGCTGAACTGGCCCACGAGCAAGGTGTCGCCCTTGCGCAGGGTACCCGCTTCCACCAGCAGTGTGGTCACGTAACCGCGTCCTTGCTCCAATGTGCTCTCGATCACGACACCCATCGCCCGCTTGCCGGGGTCGGCCTTGAGGTCCAGGATCTCGGCCTCAAGCAGTACCTTTTCAAGCAGCTGGTCCACGCCGATCCCTTTCTTGGCGCTGATCTCCTGCGTCTGGAACTTGCCGCCCCACTCCTCCACCAGGATGTTCATCTGGCTGAGCTGCTCGCGGATCCGTTCCGCGTTGGCCTGGGGCTTGTCGATCTTGTTGAAGGCGAAGACCATGGGCACGCCCGCGGCCTGCGCGTGGTTGATGGCCTCGCGCGTCTGGGGCATCACGCTGTCGTCCGCTGCGATCACGATGATGGCGATGTCCGTGACCTGCGCGCCGCGCGCACGCATGGCGGTGAAGGCCTCGTGACCCGGTGTGTCCAGGAAGGCGATGCGCTTGCCGTTCTCCAGGGTCACACTGTACGCCCCGATGTGCTGGGTGATGCCGCCCGCCTCCCCGGCGATCACGTTCGCTTTGCGGATGTGGTCCAGCAGGGAGGTCTTGCCGTGGTCCACGTGGCCCATCACGGTGACGATGGGTGCGCGGGTGGTGATGCGGGTCGGAACGTCCGGTTCCTCCAATACGGTTTCTTCGGTATCGGTGCCCACGAACTCCACCTTGAACCCGTACTCGTCGGCGATCACCGTGAGCGTCTCGGCATCGAGGCGCTGGTTGATGCTGACCATGAGGCCGAGCGCGAAGCAGGCTTTGATCACATCGGTGACAGGAACGCCGATCATGCTGGCCAGCTCGCTGGCGGTGACGAACTCGGTGACCTTGATGGTCTTGCCCGCCAGTTCGCGTGCGGCCTGCTCCTCCTCGAACCGCTGGAAACGTGCATCGCGTTTCTCGCGTCGGATCTTGGCTCCGCGGCCCTTGCCACCGGTCAGGCGGGCGAGCGTTTCGCTCACCTTCTTTTTCACCGCGTTCTCGTCCAGTTCCCCTGGTCGACCACTGCCCGCGGGGGCGCTGCGCTGTTCCTGCTGCACCGCACGGTCCACGTTCACCGGGCCTGACTTCACGATGCGCTTGCGACGTCCACGGTCCTCCGGAGTGATCCGCTCGGCGGGTTTGCGTTCTTTCTCGACCGGCAACTCGATCTTGCCGAGCATTTTCGGTCCGGTGAGTTTCTCGGCCTTCGCACGGATCAATTCCGGTTCAGGGGCGGCGGGCGGCGGTACTGCTGCCGGAGGAGCAATGCTCTCACCAGCAGGTGCTGCAGGAGGTGGCGCGGGTTCCGGCTCGACCTTCGCCTCGCGCTGCGCGGACGTTTTCTTCGATGTGCGCTTCTGCGCATCCAGGTCGATCTTGCCAAGGGTCTTCGGACCGTCGACTTTTTCCGCCCGGGCTTTGATCACCTCGGGGCCGGCAGGCGGTGTGGTCACCGGTGTTGCCGCAACGGGTGTTTCTGCGGGCGCCGGTGCAGTTGGGGTGGGTGCAGGCGGCGCCTCGGCCACCGGTTCTGGTGCTGGTGCAGGGGCGGGAGTGCGACGTTCAACGGGAGCTTCCTTGTGCCCACCGCTGGCCATCACCACGCTCTCGCGGTCGTGCCGGGCCTGAACGATCTGTTTGCTCGCCTCTTTCTCGGCCTTGTCGGTGCCGAACTGCGCATTGAGCAGGTCGTACTCCACCGACCCGATCTTGGCGTTCGGGTTGGCATCCACCTTGTGGCCCTTGGAGGCCAGGAACTCCACAATGGTGTGGAGCGCCTGGTTGAATTCCCGCGCCACTTTGCTCAGTCGCACCGTCTTGTCAGCCGTTTCACTCATACGGTCCCTTGGCGAGCCAAGGCTCCTTGGTTTTTGTTCCTCTTCAACTTCCGGTGGCGTCGGGCCGCCACGTACCATCCAACCATGTCCGTTGCCGTATCCACCGATCCTTATTTGGCCAATTCCGTTCTCAATACCCGAAGCACATCGTCGATGGTCTCCTCCTCCAGGTCCGTACGCTTCACCAGTTCCTCGCGGCCCAGATCCAGCACGCTGCGGGCGGTGTCCAGCCCCACCTTCTTCAGTTCATCGATGATCCAGGTCTCGATCTCGTCGCTGAATTCGTCCAGGTCCACGTCATCGGTCACCTCGTCGCTGTCGCGGTACACGTCGATGTCGTATCCTGTGAGGCGGCCGGCCAGCTTGATGTTGTGCCCGCCCTTGCCGATGGCCAGCGCTACCTGGTCGGGTTTCATGTACACTTCGGCGCGCTTGTTCGGCTCATCCAGCTTGATGTTGCCGATCTTGGCCGGACTGAGGGCCCGCTGGATGAGCAGGGGCTCGTTCGCGGTCCAGTTGATCACGTCGATGTTCTCGTTGCGCAGCTCGCGTACGATGCCGTGGATGCGGGATCCTTTCATGCCCACGCACGCGCCCACCGGATCGATGCGGTCGTCGTAGCTCTCCACCGCCACCTTGGCGCGCTCGCCCGGCTCGCGCACGATGCGCTTGATGGTGATCAGGCCGTCGGCCACTTCCGGCACCTCCTGCTCGAACAGCTTCTCCAGGAATTCCGGTGCGGTGCGGCTCAGGATCACCCGCGGGCTGTTGTTGTACATCTCCACCTTCCACACCACCGCGCGCACGTTGTCGCCCTTCTTGAAGAAGTCCGTCTTGATCTGCTGGTCCTTGGGCATGATCAATTCGTTGCCCTCGTCGTCCAGGATCAGGGTCTCGCGCTTCCAGATCTGGTACACCTCGCCGGAGATGATCTCGCCCACCCGCTCCTTGTACTTGTTGTACAGGTGGTCCTTCTCCAGCTCCATGATCCGGCCCTGGAGGTTCTGCTTGATGGAAAGGATGTTGCGACGCAGGAAATCGTGGATCGGGATCTCGTTGCTCACTTCCTCACCTACCTCGAAATCGGGGTCGATCTTGCGCGCCTCGGTCAGTTCGATGTCCAGGTTGTCGTCCTCGCTGAAGCCGTCCTCCACGATCACACGGCTGTGCCAGATCTCCAGGTCGCCCTTGTCGGGGTTGATGATCACGTCCACATTGGCTTCTTCGCCGAGCTTCTTCTTGACGACGCCTTTGAACACGTCCTCCAGGATGCCCATCATGGTCACCCGGTCGATGTTCTTCAGATCCTTGAACTCGCTGAACGAGTCGATGAGGTTCACGGTACTCATGCTGTGTACGCCGTAGCGTTATTGGTTGCGGTGGCCCATGCCCTCCGGGCGCGGAGGTGTGGCACTTTCTTCTTCAATTGAATTTGACGCTTGCTTGTGTCGACTTGATGTCGGCGAAGGGGATCGCCGTGGTCTCCTGGTCCAGTTTGGCCGGCCGTCCTTTCACCTTGCTGGGTTGCTCGATCCTCACGCTGATGCCGTTCGCATCGAAGGCCACCAGCTGGCCCCGCACCAATTTGCTGTCGGTCTTCAGCACCTCCACCAGCCGCCCGATGTGCTTCCGGTACTGGCGCTCCACCCGGAAGGGTCTGCCCATACCGGGGCTGTTCACCTCCAGTTCAAGGTCGTCGATGGCTTCCCCGAACACCTCGCGTAGACCCTTGTTGATGACCGCGAGGTCGCTCAAGGTGATGGCCTGGTCGTTGTCCACTTCCACGATGGCCTTGCCACTGGGGCGCACCTCGGCATGCACCAGGAAGTGCGGCGTGCCTTCCAACTGGCGCTCAAGGGCTTCGGCGAGCATTTTCGTGGTGATCATCCCGGCTTCGACGGCGGGGAACAAAAAAGAGGGGCGGTCCCCTCTTTCCTCTTTCCCGCCAACTTTCGGCTGCGAATGTAGTCATTTGACCGGATGTCGCACTTTCAAGACCGCTGATCAGCCTCCGACCATTGACGGTTCTGGTGACCTGTGCCGAAGGGTCCCGCATTGAGCGTGCGTGCTTGTCGTCAAGCGTGCATCTTCGTCCGCCGTTCAGCGCTCGTTCACGCTATGCGCAAGCTGCTCGTCATAGTGGGCGTTGTGCTGCTCCTTGCGGGCTTGGCCTGGCCGTGGTTGAAAAGCGGTTTCCACCGGTCCGGATGTTGGTTGCGGGAGCACATCGGCCATCTGCCTGGTGATATCCACATCGAACGGGAGGGGTACTCTTTCCACTTCCCCCTGATGACCTGCGTACTGGTGTCCGTGCTGGTGAGTGCGGTATTCTGGCTCCTGCGGCGGATCTGAAGGGGGCGACCCGCCCTCATGGGTCCTGCGTCCGGCGGTACAGTTGCAGCGTTTCCAGGCCCAGGTCCACCGCATGATGATCCAATGTGTCCGGTATGGGGCCGTTCTTCGTGGTGACATACCACGTGTGCGGTACTGGACCGTTGTCCAGCGAGATGGACGCGTACCGCATCAGGTAGGTCTGCAGGCCCCATTCGTTCCACAACGCGGGCGGCAGACCCACCGTTCGGTCCGGCCCCACCACGGGGCCTATCCGGCGTACATCGCGCAGCAACTCCGCATCGCGTCCCGCCGTACCGAACAGGGCCACGGCCGCGATGATCGCGCCGGCCACGGCCACCATGCCCGCGCCTGTGATCGCGCGGATCGCAACGGCCCTCGGTGCCAGCATCGCCAGCAACCGCTCCATGTACGGGAGCGACCAGAGCGCCAGGGCCAGGGAGATCAGGGGCAGGGCCGCCGTCATGTAGAAGGATTTTTGCACCAGGGTCAGCATGAGCGGGGCCACACCGCTGAGGCCTGTGAGCAGCATGGCCAATGCCGCTCGCCGATCGGGTCCCATGGATCCGGTATGCTTGCGCAAGGATGCCCACAATACCACCACGATCGCCAGGGGACCGAGCATATTGCTGAAGAGCATCTCCAACGAGGCCCAGTGGTGCTCCACGGTGGGCATCGCGGCTATGCGGTGCAACAGCCGCTTCTCCACGTACACACTCAGGTTGGCATGCGCATCGGGCCACGCCCACAGCAACGCGTACGCCACCACCACCAGTGCGGTCATGAGGCTGCTTGCCGCGAATGCCCGGGCCAGGGAGCCGTTGCGCAACGCGATCCAGCACAGCACCGGTGCCGCCAGCGGAAAGAGCCCAGGCAGGCCCTTGGTCAAGGAGGCCAGCACCACGCACAGTCCCGCCAGCGGCCACCAGGGCCACCAGCGATCCCCGCTCTTGAGTACGCAGAGCACCGCCGCCGTGGTGAACAGGCCCATGGTGTTCTCGATCATGTTGTTGTGGTAGCTCCAGAACACGGTGGGCACGATGATCCATAACAGGATGGGCCACCAGGACGCTCGTCGCCCCCGATCGCCCGGTATCAATTGCCGCCAGAGCAGCACCAGCAGGCCGGCCAACAGCAGGGCGGTGAACAGGGAGAAGGCCCGTTCCACCCAGAAACCGCTGCCGAAGATCCTGAACCAAGTGGCGAGCAGGCCGAAGAACAAGGGCGGGTGCTCGTGGAATGCCGGCAGGCCCGCGACACCGCGTTCGCTGAAGCGTGGCAGCCAAAAGGTACCGTAGCCGCGCGCTTCGTTGTGCGCCACCGCCGCGTACAGCTCACCGTCCATGAACATGCCGTCCTGCGCCAACCGGGGCAGCAGCAACGCGGCGAAGACCCCTGCGGTGAGCCAGGTCAAGGCCCGCGATGAGTTGCCCATGCGGACCAATGTAACGGAGGAGCCCGGATCCAGCACATAGCTTCGCCGCATGCCCTTCCCCGGCCGAACGTGGATGCATCGCCACCCCTTGGAGGCGCTCACGCTGATCGCGCTGGTGCCCCGCCTGGTCGCGGCATTCTGCAGCGGTGGCTACTTCGCCATGGACGACCATTTCCTGGTGATCGAGCCGGCCGCGAGCTGGGTGGACGCGCCCGCTTACAGCACCTGGTTGCCCTGGAACCAGGGTGCCGATCCGCGGCCCAGTGGCCACAGTTTCTTTTATGTGGGCCTTCACTACCTGCTCTTCCTCGGGTTGAAGGCGATCGGTATGAGCGACCCGAAGCACATGATGGTGGTGGTGCGGCTCCTCCACGCGCTCTGGAGCCTGGTGGTGGTACGTACAGGCTATCGCATCGCCTTGCGCCTGTCCAATGAGCACACGGCCTGGTCAACAGGTCTGCTGCTGGCCCTGCTCTGCTTCATGCCCTTCCTGTCGGTGCGCAACCTGGTGGAAACAGCCTGCATCCCGTTCCTGATGCTCGGGGCCTGGCGACTGGTGCGCGTTCCCGAAGGACCGGAAGTAAAAGATGCGCTGGTGGCCGGCCTTTGGATCGGCCTCGCGGTGAACGTGCGCTTCCAGACGCTCTTCTTCGCCGCTGGACCGGGCCTGGCGCTGTTGCTGGCGCGCCGTTGGCGACCCGCCATGGTGTATGGCCTGGGCGTGGCCCTACCGCTCCTGCTGATCCAGAGCGTCGTGGATCTGTACATCTGGGGCCGGCCCTTCGCCGAGATCACCGAGTACGTGTTGTACAACCTGGTGAACACCACCACCTACTTCGTGCATCCCTGGTACAACCACCTGCTTGTACTCGCCGCCATCTTCCTGCCCTTTCTCGGTCCGGCCATCATGTTCGGCTTCGTCCGCCGCTGGCGCCCGCTGGTGCTCTGGCTGCCCGTGATCCTCTTCATCGCGATCCACTCCTGGTTCCCCAACAAGCAGGAACGTTTCATCCTTCCGATCGTGCCGCTCTACCTGGTGCTGGGCTGGACCGCTTGGGAGGAATGGCGCCGCACCTCGGCCTGGTGGCATCGGCACCAGCGGCTTTGGAAAGGACAATTGGTATTTTTTTGGTCGCTGAACATACTCCTGCTCGCGGTACTTTCCGTGAGCTACAGCAAGCGCAGCCGGGTGGAGGCCCTGTACGCCCTGCGTAACGAGCGGCCATTGAAAGGGCTGCTGATCGAGGATTCCTCCGAAGGGGAGGCGCCACTGCCACCCTTGTACTACCTGGGCCAGTGGGACCTGGTACAGGTGCCGTGGACCGACCCCTCCGCCGACCTCGCCGCGGAGCTTGAACGGCATGGGGAGCACGCACCGGATGTGGTCCTCTTCGTGGGGATGGAGGATCTGGCGGAACGCATGGCCAGGATCACACGGGCCATGGGCCCGCTGCATGTGGTGGCCGTGGCCCGGCCCGGCCTGCTTGATCGCGTGGTACACGCGCTCAACCCCGTGAACCGCAATGAGACCATCATCGTCATGCGCAAGGACCCGGTCGGCTGACGAGGAGCACTACCTCAGAACCCGTATCCCTTGTATCCTGTAGTGAATTCCTCCGGTGCGATCACCGGGTTCACACGCAGGTCCTTGTAGTCGTATACCGCGAACACGCCCTTGGCGTCGTACATCTTCTGGTACACCGGCAGGCAGGTGGCCTGGTCGATGTACAGGTCAACGCTCTTGAAATATGTATCAGGCACCTTCAGCGACCGGCCCGGCTCCACCGCATCGTAGTTCTTCAGGCCGTTCAACTCCAGGAGTTCATACTCGTTGGTGAAGGTGCGCCGTGCCACCGCGATCACGTTCTCGCCGTGGCCTGTGGTCACATCGCGCAGGGCGTAATCGCCGTTGGTGAACGTGATGCTCCAGCACGTGCGGCCGTGATGGACCACCTCACCTTTGAATTGTACCCATTCATCAATATTTGTTCGATAACGGTCGTACACGTTCTTGAGCAACCCGCCCACGTATCCGAAACCGATCTCCTTCACGCTGTGGTGCCGTCCCTTCCGCAGCAGGCCGCTGTCCGGGTCCAGGTTCAATACGATGTGCGGCGAGCGGCCGGGGTTCAACTTCACCTTGCCGCCATTGCTACCTGCTACGTACAACAATTCGGTGCCGGGATCCGGTGCCAGCACTTTCAAGTAGACCTTGAATGGTGCGCAATTCAGTTTCGCGGTCTGCGAGCCGGTCATCATTTTCCCGCCGATGCGCTCCGACTGGTCCAGTTCAAAGGTCAAGGTGCGGACCTTGCCGATGGCCGCGAACATCCGCTGGAAGAGCTCGTGCTTGCCCGGCTGCTGTGCCGACGCTGCAAGGCCGGGCAGCCAGAGGCAGAACAAAAGGAGGACGCGCATCGAGGGAGCGGGGTGCGCACCAAAACTATGCCAGTGGAACAGGCGGCAGGATCCGCATGGCCCCGGAACCGGACCAGCGGCCCCTGATCGGTAATGAACAACGCGATCGGTGATACTTGGCGAACCGGCGGTCCGGTGCCCATGGGTTCCGGATAAGTTCGCGACATGCTACGGTACCGCCTGGTGACGGCGGCCCTTGTGCTGACCCCGGCACTCTTCGGACAGGTGACGGCTCGGCTCAGCGGCCATGTGGTGGATGCCGATACACGCCACCCCCTGGGCGGGGCTACCGTGGAGGTGCTTCGCTCGGACAGCACCATCGCCTCGGCTTCGACCGACAGCTCCGGAGCCTACCGCTTCGAGACGTTGGCCCCCGGCATCGTTGCGCTTCGTGTCCGCCTTGAAGGTCATCTTTCGTCCACCGTGCCTGAGGTGTGGGTGCGCACCGGCCGTACCGAACTCGTGGATGTGGAACTCCGGTCCGCCACACGGACCCTGCGCGAAGTGGAGGTGCAGGAAAACCGACCGCGTCACATGGGTACCATCGGCGAGCAGGTGATCACCGTGGAACAGTCCCTCCGGTACCCGGCTACCTTCTTCGATCCGGTACGCACCGTGGACACGCATGCGGGCATTGCGCGTACGAACGACCAGGCCAACCACTTCAGCGTGCGCGGCAACGGTCCCGGCAGCAATGCCTGGCTGCTCGAAGGTGCCGAGATCGTGACGCCGAACCACTTGACGAACGCGGGCACGGCCAGCGATATGCCCGTGATCAGCGGTGGCGGTGTGACCATCCTCAGCGCACAGATGCTCGGTACATCGCGCCTGCTGATGGGCAGCCCGGAGGTGGCCTATGGTGATGCATTGGGCGGGATCATGGACATGCGCCTGCGACGTGGTGCCAACGACAGGGCGGTGCATACCGTCCAAGCGGGATTGATCGGGATCGACCTGGCCACGGAGGGGCCCTTCAAGAAAGGTGGCGGGGCCTCGTACCTCGTGAACTACCGGTACAGTACCGTGGGCCTGCTGGGCCTGATGGGCGTGAACCTCGGCGATGAGGCCATCTCGTTCCAGGACCTCTCATTCCATGTGTCGTTGCCGTTCCGGCGCGGCTCCGTTTCGCTCTTCGGCCTGGGCGGCCTCAGCAGCAACCGGTTCGAGGCGGTGGAGGACAGTACGAAGTGGGAGTACGACAAGGACAGCCAGAACATCAACTACTCCGCACGGATGGGTGCTGCGGGCGGGACGTTGAAGCTGCTGTTGGGCGGCAAGGCGGTGTGGAGCACAACGGCCGTGCTTTCCGAACAGGACCAGCAACGCGATGCGGACGGGATCCTCGCGGACAACTCGATCCATTCGAGCAGCAACCGGCTGGATGAACGGAAGATGACCATCGTGAGCCATGTGCGAGGGACCATGGGGAAACGGCTTGGATACCAGATCGGAGGTAGTGCCATGGAACGGGACCTGTTCAAAAGCGATGGCTTCAAGGAACGGACCTCCGGCTGGCTCGTGCGACCGTATGCCCAAGGCAGCTTCGGCCTGGGTGCCCACGTGCGGGCCGTGCTCGGTCTGGCGGCCTCGTGCTGGTCCATCAACGGCTCCGCCGTGGCGGAACCGCGCCTCTCGCTCACGTGGGACGTTGGCCGCCGCGACGCGATCATGCTTTCAGCCGGGCAGCGCAGCCAGTTGCCGGCCACCCAGAATTACTGGATGCGGCACGGGACCACCTTCGACAACACGCGCATCGGCCTCGTTCGCTCGCAGGACGCGTCCCTCGCGATGGAGCATGCCTTCACCGAGGGGCTCCTGATGCGATGTGAGTTGTTCGTCCAGCACCTCCTTGATGTACCGGTGATCGATACCGCGGCGGCGGGGTCGTATTCCGGACCGCAGGGATACAGCATGGCGGACACTTGGGATGACCTTGTTCTTTCCGGACTCAAGGGGTATGGCACCGCGACCAACAGCGGCGCCGAAGTGTCCCTCCGCCAGCGCTTCGACCGTGGAATGTATTACCATGTGAACGGTACTGTACTACAAGCACGTACCACCGATGCGTTCGGCCGGATGTATGATTCCCGCTGGAACACCGGCTTCATCGCGAACGCCATCTTCGGCAGGGAGTTCAGCAAGCGCAAGGAGAAGCTCACCCGTACCTGGGGCGTCAATGCGCGCGCGAACGTGTCCGGTGGACAGCGTTACATGCCCGCACCGGATGAGGGCAAAGGGCCGTGGGAAGGCCGCTATGCCACCTACAAGCGCGTGGATCTGCGGGTGTACCTGAAGCGGGAGCATGCGCACCGGACGGGCATGTGGGCGCTGGACCTGCAGAACGCGTTCAACTTCCGCAACGAGGCCTTCCGCTACTTCGACCAACGGCAGCGCGCCTTTGTGATGCGCTATCAGCTCGGTATCATTCCCAACCTCAGCTACCGTATCGAATTCTGACCCCACATGAGAAAGCCTCTCCTCCTTCTCGGCACCCTTGTTTTTGCCGTGTTCGCGTACCTCAACCTCAACGACGTGGATCCACTGCCCTGGGTGGCGGCCTACCTCGGCGTTGCCGCGCTCCTGGGCCTTGGTGCTTTCAACATACGCGACCGACGGGCCACTCTGGCGCTCGCAGTCGTCCTTCTCGCCTGGATGTGTACGATGTTCCCGGGCATGATCGACTGGGTGCGAGAGGGATTCCCCTCCATCGTGGGCACCATGAAGGCGGAGACCCCGCACGTGGAAGTGGTGCGGGAGTTCCTGGGGCTGCTTATCGCGGTGGTCTGCCTGGCCGTGCTGTGGCTCGCAACACCGCGTAGCGCTCGCTTCACACGGGACGACAACGAATGAGGAAGGTGCTCTTCACCCTGGCCGGGCCCGTTGCCGCCCTGCTGGGCTGGTGGGGACTTCGACATCTGGGGTACGCTCAAGCGGCAGTGGCAGGAGCGGTGCTCTGGATGGCCGTGTGGTGGATCAGCGAGGCCGTGCCCTTGGCCGTCACCTCCCTGCTGCCCGTGGTTCTCTTCCCGCTTCTTGGTATAACTGACCTGCCGAAGACGGCCTCGTTCTATGGCAAGGACGTGAACTTCCTGTTCATTGGTGGCTTCCTCCTGGCACTTGGGATCGAGCGGAGCGGACTCCATCGCCGCATCGCCCTCGCCATTGTTGCGCGGATCGGTACGGCACCGTCCCGCCTGATCCTGGGCGCCTTGCTCGCCACCGGACTGTTGAGCATGTGGGTGAACAGCACCGCCGCCGTGCTGGTGATGCTGCCCATCGGCCTCAGCCTTCTGAACGCGGCGCCCGAACACCGGAACCTGGGTGCCGCACTGGCGCTTTCGGTCGGTTATGGTGCGTCCATCGGTGGTATGGCCACACCCGTGGGCACACCACCGAACCTGGTGTTCATGGAACAATGGGAGCTTTTCTTCCCGGATCGTCCCGCCATCGGTTTTGGCCAGTGGATGCTCTTCGGTGTGCCATACACCCTGCTCTACCTGTTGCTCACCTGGCTCCTGATGACGCGCGTGCTGTTCCGCATGCCTGCTGCCTCTACCGCGGATCGGCAAGAACTGCGCGACCAGGTCCGGGCCCTCGGCCGTGCCACGCGCGACGAGAAACTGGCGGCGATCATCTTCTGCGCTACGGCCGCCCTCTGGATCACCGGTGACCGCATCGCGTTCTCGGACAACTTCGTCTTCCCGGGCTGGCGTGCTCTCCCGTGGAAGGGGCTGGCCGCACTGGGCGACCCGGCTGTGGCCATGATCGGCGGGATCCTGCTCTTTTTGATCCCTTCGCAGGAGAAGGGAAGGACACTGCTCGACTGGGACTTCGCACAGGCACGCATCCCTTGGGGCGTGGTGCTGCTCATCGGCAGCGGCTTCGCGATCGCCGGTGGTATCGATGCGACCGGTCTCAGTACGACCATCGGCCACGCACTCGCCGCGTGGCGCACCGGTACGGAGATGACGCAGGTCGGAGCCATCGCCATGGGTGTTACCCTGCTGAGCGAACTCGGTAGCAATACCGCCGTGGCCAGCCTGGTGCTGCCTGTCCTTGCGCGTACGGCCGAAGCGTGGCAGATGCTGCCGCAAGCCGTGATGATCCCTGCAACACTGGGAGCGAGCTGCGGGTTCATGCTGCCCATCGCATCACCCATGCAGGCCATCGTTTTCAGCAGTGGTCACCTCAGTGTACGCCGCATGGTCACGGCTGGTATCTGGATGGACCTGCTCGGTGTGCTTTTGCTCATGGGCCTGTGGGCGCTGATGGGTCACGCGGTGTTCGGGTGACACGTATCCGATGCCTCGTGTGGTCACATCCGGGGTCCGAACGTCGCGTTCATGCCACCTGGCCCGATCGCCGGTCGTGTGAAATATACTTGATCGATGTTCGGGTTCCGCTCGGACCGGCCGCGATGACCGCAACGGAAAAGGATCAACAAGTGGTATCAGACAAGCTTGAACGAATCCCCGTCGAACAACCCCTTGTCGCTCAGCTTGAGATGCGGGATCACGAGGAGGGCCATGAAGCTCAGGCTCATGTAAGGGGCAGCGAGCGTGCTTCCGAGCTCTTTCGCCTCGCGGTCCAGTTCCGCATACGCATCGGCCACCAGCCAGGCGTCGGCATCGGTCATGATGCCCGCAACTGGCAGCGGGAGCACACGCTGGTGATCACCATGCGAAAGCGATAGGCCTCCACGGTGCGCGATCACCGAGTTGATGGCCGCGCAGAGGTCCTGGTCATTGGTCCCCACGGCCACGATGTTGTGGCTATCGTGCGCCACACTGCTGGCGATGGCGCCGTGTTTCAAGCCGAAGTTGGTGATCCATGCGATGGATGGAGGTGCGTCATGGTAACGGTTCACCACGGCGATCTTCAACAGGTCCTTGGTGGGGTCAGCCACACAGGACCCGTCGTGGATCGTGGGCGGCATCCACAGTTTCCGTGTGATCAACTGTCCATCGAGCACGCCGATCACCAGCAGGTCCTCCGCCGATGAGGGGATCCGGAAATCCTCGGGGCGCTTCGGTGTACACTTGAAGTTGTTAGGCTGTGATGCCCGGATGCGGGGGATCAGGCTTCGCCCGTCCTCCGCGACCAGTTCGCCGCCGACCCAGGTGCGGTGGGCCTTGAAATCACGGAG
This sequence comes from Bacteroidota bacterium, assembly GCA_018267155.1. Taxonomy (GTDB): domain Bacteria; phylum Bacteroidota; class Bacteroidia; order Flavobacteriales_F; family PHOS-HE28; genus PHOS-HE28. The sequence goes on from JAFDZE010000115.1 coordinate 17,359, forward strand.
GTCTTCCACCAGGATCATGTCGGCAGGGTCGCCCTCGCGCAACTGACCCACCGGCATACGGTAATGCTCTACGGGATTGATGCACGCGGCACGAAGCACGTTGAACACATCGTGACCGAGGGACACGGCCCGTGCGCACAACCGATCGATGTGCCCGATCACCAGACTGTCCGGATGCATGTCATCGGTGCAGAACATGAGGTGGTCCGCATGATCGTGCATCAGGCCGATCAGGGCGTCGAAGTTCCGGGCGGCACTCCCTTCGCGGACAAGGATGCGCATGCCATGGGCGAGCTTGTCCAGCGCTTCTTCCCGGGTGAAGCATTCGTGATCCGTGCTGATACCGGACGCGATGTATTTTCCAGCCAGGTCGCCCCTCAGTCCGGGTGCGTGGCCGTCCACGGGTTTTCCCAGCCGATGGGCATGGGCGATCTTCGCCATCACTTCGTGATCGCCGTTGAGCACACCGGGAAAGTCCATCACTTCGGCCAGGTAGCCCACATCGGAACGTTCCAACAGTTGTCCGATCGCGGCCGCATCGATGCGCGCCCCGGCCGTTTCGTACACCGTGGCGGGCACACAACTCGGTGCACCGAAGAAGAACCGGAAGGGCACTTGGGCGCCATTGTCGATCATGTATTCTACGCCTGCCACGCCGAGCACGTTCGCGATCTCGTGCGGGTCGCTCACGGTGGCCACGGTCCCATGCACAACGGCCAGCCGCGCGAATTCGGACGGGATGAGCAAGCTGCTCTCCACATGAACGTGCGCATCAACGAAACCGGGTAGCAGGTATCGCTTTGCGGGACCCGGGACCTCGCGAACGGAGAAGATGCGACCGTTGGAGACCGCGACCTCCCCGGGAAAGATGCGACGGGCCAGGATGTCGACGACGTTGGCGCGGATGGTGAAGGTGGACATGCGTTGGGCCGCAAGGTATCCCTGTGGCCGTCCCGGATCGTCGACGAAATGCCGTGGAGTTGCTCCGGACCATCGGATGGGCCTGGTGGCGATCACGCACCGTCAAGGGCCGGATGCAGCAAGGCCCCTTCATCGCTGAAGGGGCCTTGCCGCGGGTTCCGGTCAGGGTATGCTACTGTACGATCAGGCGACCGGTGGCGGTGCGATCACCGATGATCACGCGGAATTGGTACACGCCCATCTCGACCTGCGCGGCGGAGAACGGTATGCGCACATCCTGCCCGGCGCTCACGTCTTGTGTGATCGCCGATGACACAGGACGACCGTTCAGATCCGTGATGGTCACGGTGGCGCGGCCAGCCTCCAGGGCACGGAAGCTGATCACACATTCGGTACGGAAGGGGTTCGGCGATACGCTCACCTCCATCAGCTTTTTGTCACCCTTGCCCTTGTGGTCGCAGCACTCGCCGACCAGATGGATGGTCTGCGACATCGTGGAGGCGTTACCGCAATCGTCCGTGGCGGTGTACGTACGGACCAGATAGCACTCCTTCGACTTGTCATCGTATCCGTACGCCTCCTCGATGGTCACATCAACCGACGCGTCGCAGGCATCCCAGGCCTGGCAATCCGTTTTTACCGGGATGTCCTTGCAATCGGCGATCACCTCGCTCGCGAGATCGCAGTCGAACACCGGTGCGCTGTCGTCGATCACATGGATCGTCTGCGTGGCGGAACTGAAGTTGCCGCAGTAGTCCATCGCGTAATATGTGCGCGTGATGGTGTAGGAGCACTTGTTGTCCAGACCTTCCACGACATCGCAGATGTACACGTCGGCGGTCGGCTGGCACGCATCCTCGGCCCAGACCGCATCATCCTTGTCAGGCACCGCATCGCAGGAAACGGTGATGTTCCCGGGTACGTTGTGCAGGACAGGAGCCACGTTATCGATCACGGTGAAGACCTGCGTGCAATACTCCGTGGCACCGGTCTCATCGCTCAGGGTCCAGGTACGTGTCACGGTCTGCGGGCAGTAACCGAGGGTGACATCCGAGTAGGTGATGAACACGACCGTGGGGCAGTCCTTGTCCTTGCGAATACCCGGGTAGCCGATCGAATCGGGTTCAAGGCTGGTGCCACAGGCTACTTCCATCGGCGGCGGGCACCACGTGATGATCGGGCCGCACTCCTTGTTGCAGATCTCGGCGGTCACGACCACCTCGGCCGTAGCTGTACAGCCGCCGTCCGCCGTTGCGACCACCGTGTACACGCCTTCATCATACACCAGGACTTCCGGACCCGAGCCCGTGAAGCCGAGCGGACCGGTCCACGTGTATTCCACTTCGCCATCGGCGCTCGCACTGATCGTTACGCCGTCGCCGGAGCAGGGTACCTCCCCGCCCTGGGTGGTCAATTGCAGGTCGCCCGTGGCATCGGTCACATCGGTCGCTGCGGTAGCGCTGCAGCCATTCTCGCCGGTCACGGTGAGGGTATAGATCCCCGCCACGTCAACGATCGGGTTCGCGTCCGTGCTGCTGAATCCGTTCGGCCCGACCCAGCTGAAGGTGCCGGTGCCGATCCCGGTGAGCTGCACACTGGAAGCATCGCACGTGAGTGAACCACCATAGGCGATAGCGACCGGTGCGGCGTTGTCCATTTCAACCACAGTTGTAGCCTCACTCGTGCAGCCGTTCGCACCGGTGACTACAAGG
>JAFDZE010000116.1 GCA_018267155.1 Bacteroidota bacterium
CGGTTGACGTTCGCGGTGCAATAACCCGGGCTACTCGCTCCCGTAACTTCTTCGCAGGCGCTTGCCGCCGCGTGCCGCTTTGCCGTCCTTGGGCGCATCGGGCATCCGTTTCAGGAAAGTGACCTCCTTCTCGCTCAGGTGGCGCCAGTGCCCACGTTGCAGGTCCTTCTTGGTGAGTCCCGCGAACATCACGCGGTCCAGCTTCACCACTTCGTAACCCAGGTGCTCGAACATGCGGCGCACGATGCGGTTGCGGCCCATGTGGATCTTGATGCCCACTTCGCGGCGCGTGGCGGCGGCGCTCACATAGCTCACCTCGTCGGCATGTGCGGGGCCGTCGTCCAGATGAACACCTTCCACCAGTTCCTTCAGGTGCGCCGCATGCACGGCCTTGTCCAGCGTGACGTGGTATATTTTTTCCGCGCCATGGCTCGGGTGTGTGAGCCGCTTGGCCAGGTCGCCATCGTTGGTGAGCAACAGCACGCCGGTGGTGTTGCGGTCCAGGCGGCCCACGGGGTACAGGCGCTCGGTGGCGGCCTTGGCGATCAGGTCCATCACGGTATGGCGTTCGCGCGGATCGTCGGTGGTGGTGATGGTGTCCTTGGGCTTGTTGAGCAGTACGTACCGTTTCTGTTCGGTACTGAGTTTCTGCCCGCCGAAATGGACCGTGTCCGTGGGTTTGATCTTGGTGCCCAGCTCGGTCACCACCTTGCCGTTCACCGTGACCGCTCCGGTGGTGATGAGTTCATCGGCCTCACGGCGGCTGCCCACCCCGGCTGTCGCCAGGTACTTGTTCAAGCGGATCAATCCCTCGTTGGCGGGATTGGGCAGGCTGAAGCGGTTGCTGCGTTCGCCTTTTTTGAAAGGCCTACGGGTCAGCGGGTCGCCCTCCTTGAAGGTGCGCTCGTCCCGGCTCTGGCGCTTCCAGGGCTTTTCGGCGCGCGGCTTCGCAGGCCGTTCGCCACTTCCCCTGTATGGCTTTGCGGGTCGTTCGCCGCGGTCATCCGACCCGTGGCGTTTGGCGGGACGGTCGCGATCGCGCGGTGGTCGATCATCGCGCGGCGGGCCATCACGACGCGGGCCGCTGCCCCCACGAGGTCTTTCGGAGCGTTCACGCCAAGGGCCATCGCCTTCCTTGCGCGGGCCACGCGGCCCACGGGGCCCCTCGCCGGGTCCACCATCACGGCGCGGCCCACGGCTGCCGAAGCTCTTTTTCGGTCCTCTGGAACCGGACGGCTTGCCCGGGCCGCCGGGTTTCCGGCCACGGGGCCCTCGATCATTGCGTTCACTCATGGAGCGTGGGGTAGAAGGCGTCCGGGATGTGCAGGATCTCCGGTCCGTTGGGTTGGTGGGTGATGGCGATCACATCGAAGCGCAATTCCAGGTCTTCCTCGGTGGTATGGAGCAAGGCGTCGGCGGCGCGCAACAGTCTGGCTTGTTTGCGTTGGTCCACCGCATGCTCAGGGTCGGTCCAGCGATCACTGGTCAGGGTTTTCACCTCCACCACCACCAGGAAACGGCCGTCGCGTGCAACAACGTCGATCTCGTCGTGGCCGTGCCGCCAATTGCGGTGGAGCACCACGAAACCATGGCGTTCGAGCCATTGGCATGCCAGTTGTTCCCCGGCCGCCCCGGTGCGCAGGTGGTCCGCCATCGGTTAAGAAACCCGGCCTTGTGTGTAACCTGAGGGGCCACATCGCCGTTCCGGGGCCGAATTTGAGGATCTTTCCTCCGTTTTCCGACCAGAACGACCCCGATCATGAACAACGTTGCACGTTCCATCTGCGCCTTGTTGCTGCTTCTTGGCACCGGCACCATGGCCACGGCCCAATCCTTTGAGGGCACCATCGAGTTCACCAAAACCACCGGACCGGTGGTCACGAACTACAAGTACTTCGTGAAGGGTGAGCACATCCGCATCGAGGAGATCAACGCCCGGGGCGATGCCCAGGGGATCATGCTGGTGGACACGCGCGACCGGACGGTGACCGCTTTGAGCCCGGACCGCAAGCTGTACCTGGACGTTCCGAACATGCGCCTGCCCAAAGAGGTGAATGTGGAGGTGAAGAAGACCGGGGAGATCAAGGAACTGGCCGGTTACAAGTGCGAGAAGTGGGTGGTGAAGAGCGCCAGCGAGGACCGCAACATCACGTACTGGGTGGCCGCGGACAAGTTCGATTTCTTCATGCCCATGCTGGAGACCCTGAATCGTAAGGACGAGCAGGCGGTGTTCTTCCTGGAGATCCCCGACGCCGCAGGAGTTTTCCCCATGCTGGGTGTGGAACAGAAGCTCGACGGCAGCGAGGTGAGCAAACTGCAGGTCACCCGGATCGCCAAGAGCGTGCAGAAACCCGCGCTGTTCGAGATCCCCGCCGACTTCAACAAATTCGAGCGGAACTAGGTCGCGGACGGACCTGGAGCACCGATCCCCTCGAAGCTCAGCGTTGTACCGTCCGCGGTAACGCTGAGCTTTGCTTTTGCACCCATGACCAGCGGTCGATTGTCGGGGATATGCCCCGCCGGGAACCCGTAACAAACGGGGTAATCGTACGGTGCTGTCACCTCGGCGATCATATCCTCCACCTCCATGCCGAAGGGGTCGTCAGGATCCTTGTCGCGCATGTCGCTCATGCCTCCGATGATGAGCCCGGCCAGGTCCTTGAACCAACCGCTGTACTTGAGGTTCTGCACCATGCGATCGGCATGGTAGCGCAACTCGTCCAGATCCTCCAGAAAAAGGATCCTTCCGCGCGGATCGATATCATAGCGGGTGCCGCGCAGCGAGTACAGGATCGAAAGGTTGCCACCGGTCAGGATGCCCTCGCACTGGCCCAGGCGTTCGATGTGTGAATGGTCATTCGTGAACGGCGCCTCGTTCCATTCGCCATGCGCGATCCGCCATTCGCCCTTTCCTGACAGGACGGTACGCAAGCCTTCCCGGGTTTCCTCGGACTTCGCGCCGATCGCGAAGGGCATTTGCCCGTGCAGCGAGGCCACGCCAAGAGCGGTGAGCGCATTGTGCAGCACGGTCACATCGCTGAAGCCGATCAGCCACTTGGGGTGTTGGCGGAGAGGGGCCAGGTCCAGCTCGTCCATGATGCGGATGGTACCGTACCCGCCGCGGGCGCACCAGATGGCCTTCACGTCCGGATCGAGGATGGCGGCTTGCAGATCGGCGGCGCGTTCGCCATCCGTTCCGGCCTGTTGGAATTGTTTGCGTCCGACGCCCGCTCCAAGGCGCACGTTCAATCCCCAGCTCTCGGCCAGGGCAATACCGTCACGGAGTTCAGCGGCGGAGATGGCCCGCGCCGTCGGGATGATGGCGATGGTATCACCGGGTCGCAGTGCCGGGGGAATGATGGGTTCCATGGGAGCGCAAGGTCAGGAAGATCGGCGGATGTGAGGCTCCTGAGGGTCTGCACGAACGAGCCTGGATGAATAGCGCCCGGCGGCCCGGAGCGCAGGCCTATTCCAATATCAGGACCCGTTCAACGCTCCCGTCGCTGAATACCTTCATCAGAGGCGTGTTCTGCCGTATGCCGGTTTCGCGACCCATGACATCGATGGTCCGTACCCATCGCTTGTTCCCGGAGGCATGCTCGTGCGTTCCGATACCGGTATCCAGGCACTCAGGTGTTATCCCATCGCTGGCGGTCAGGTTGAGGGCGTGATCATAGAGCGCGTCACAAATGGGAAGACTATCACCTTCACCATTGGCCAGTACGCAGACCCCGATCCCGTTCTCCGGGTCGAGGTAGAGGTCGGCCGAGGCACCTTCCGAGCCGCCATTGTGCCCCCAGACCCAGGCCGAGCCGTTGCTGTGGAACAGGACCTCCTTGTACCAGTTCAAACCCTGGCTGTCCTCGATGCCGGGGATCTGCGGCGTCCACATCTGATCGATCGATGCGGGCGTGAGGATCGTGTTGGTTCCGAAGGTCCCACCGTTCAGGTATGCGATCATGAAGTTGGCGAGATCCCTGGCGTTGCTGCGTAGCTGGCCATCGGGGTAATCGGCGAAACCGTAATGGGCATACGGGATGTAATTGCCGCCCGACCAGCGGTACGGCCGCGCGATCCCGGTCGTGTCGTGGTCCGCGATGTGCCAGTACGTCCGTTCCATGCACAGGTCTTCAAAAATATGCGTTTGGCAGTATGGGTCGAAGCCCATGCCGCTCGCGTGTTCCACCAGGTAGCCGTTCAGGGCGGTGGCCATGTTCGAGTATTCGAACACGCTTCCGGGCTGGGTGGCGATGAAGTTGTCCGCGGGGTCGAAATCGGCGCCGGTGGGGGAGAAGTAGCGCTGCATGCAGTCCGCCAGCGTCATGGTGGGGTCGGGGTACCCGTAGTACGTGCCCATGGTGCCGTAGTCGTCCTGGATGGAGGAGGAATGGGTCATCAACTGGCGAAAGGTGATGGGGTCGTTCGGGAAGCCGGGTACATGTACGGGCCATGGAAGGAAGTCATCAACATCGTCGTCCAGGTCGATCACATCATTCTCGATCAACTGCATGGCCGCTGTGCCGGTGAACAGTTTGGAGACGGAAGCCAGGATGAAGTTCGTGGTATCGGTCACCGGGATCGCGTTGGCGATGTCGGCCAACCCATAGCCCTGCATCCAAACGATCCGGTCGTCCTTCACGATCACGGTGACCGCCCCGGGGAAGTGTTGCGCGCTCAGCTCGTTCACAATGGACGCATCGAGGGTTGGATCGGGGTTCGGGTTGGGTTGGGCCGTTATGGAACCTTGGGTTGACCACGTCAGGATCAGGAACAGGATGCGTTTGAACGCGGCGCCAGCCATTTTGCTGACCGGGGATCCGCTGGTGCCTGGCCTCCCCATCACGCGGCAAGGCATGGTCAGATCGGTCGGTAGCGATATCCGCGGCGCTGCCGATGTGCATGGCCCGTTGGCCGGGCGGGTCAGGAATATCACCATGGGCATCGCTCAAAGTTAGCCGGCATCACGGAGGGGGGGATGTGAAGGATCCTGCAAGGGACCCGCGAAGGACACATGCACGTCCAAGGCGACAGGTGCGAACGGTGGGAGCCGGTACATTCGCGCGCCGCATGCGACCCGTTGCCCGCACCACCGTTACCGCCGCACTCCCGTACGCCAACGGCCCCTTGCACATCGGGCACATTGCCGGGGCCTACCTGCCGGCCGACATCTATGTGCGGTGCCTGCGTGCGCGTGGCAAGGAGGTCCTCTTCGTGTGCGGCAGCGACGAGCATGGTGCGGCCATCACGCTCCGAGCACTGAAGGAGGGGGTGACACCACGCGCCATCGTGGACAAGTACCATGCGTTGATGGGCAAGGCCTTTCAGGAATTCGGTATCCATTTCGACATTTATCACCGCACGAGCAGTGATCTTCACCGCGCCACCAGCCAGGAATTCTTCCTGCAGCTGGACCGCAACGGCGCCTTCACCGAGCAGGAGGAGCAGCAGTACTTCGATGAGGAGGCCCGTCAATTCCTCGCGGACCGGTACATCAAAGGGACCTGCCCCAACTGCGGCAACCCCGATGCGTACGGCGACCAGTGCGAGAAGTGCGGCACGGCCCTGAGTCCGAAGGACCTGAAGGAGCCGCGCAGCACCTTGAGCGGGAGCAAGCCCGTATTGCGGTCCACCAAGCATTGGTACCTGCCCATGGACCGCAGCCAGGCGTGGATGGAGCAGTGGATCAACACCGGCATGCTCGATGGCGTGCAACAGCACGATGCGGGGGAGTGGAAACCGCAGGTACTGGGCCAGTGCAACAGCTGGTTGAAGGACGGGCTGCGGCCCCGGGCCATGACGCGCGATCTCGATTGGGGTGTGCCCGTGCCCCTGCCGGGGGCCGATGGCAAGGTGCTGTACGTGTGGCTCGATGCGCCCATCGGTTACATCTCGGCCACCAAACAATGGGCGCAGGACCACGCATCAGCGGGCTCAGCGTCCGACTGGGAGAAGTGGTGGAAGTCGGATGACACGCGTCTCCTGCACTTCATCGGCAAGGACAACATCGTGTTCCATTGCATCATCTTCCCGATGTTGTTGAAGCTGCACGGCGGTTACATCCTGCCGCAGAACGTACCGGCCAACGAGTTCCTCAACCTCGAAGGCCAGAAACTCAGCACGAGCCGGAACTGGGCCGTATGGCTGCACGAGTACATGGAGCGTTGGCCCGGTCGGCAGGATGAGTTGCGGTACTGCCTTGGCAGCATCCTGCCCGAGTTCAAGGACAGCGAGTTCAAATGGAAGGACTTCCAGGAGAAGAACAACAGTGAACTGGTGAGCATCATCGGGAATTTCGTACAGCGTGTTTTTGTACTTTGCCATAAGTATTACGACGGGCGCGTACCGGAACCCGTCGGCGGCGATGAGAGCGACGTGGTGCTCTGGGCCGGCTTGAGCGCCATGCCCGACCGGGTGGCCGCCGAGGTGGACCGGTTCCGCTTCCGCGATGCGTTGGCCAATGCCATCGACGTTGCCCGCATGGGCAACAAGTACCTTTCGGACAACGAGCCGTGGAAGCTGGAGCGCACCGATCCGGCCCGGGTGCGCACCATCCTGTACAACTGCCTGCGGATCGTGGGCGGCCTCAGCGTGGTGCTGGAACCCTTCCTGCCGTTCACCGCGCAGCGGATGCGTACCATGCTGGGCCTGGGCGAGCTGAAGTGGGAGGATGCCTTGCGCGCGGACCTCATCAGGCCGGGGTCGCCGCTCGCCAAGCCGGAGCACCTCTTCAAGCCCATCACCGATGCGGAGATCCAGCCCGAGATCGACCGCTTGCACGCCACCAGGACGACCGCCCCATCGACGGGAACCCTGACGGCACCGCCTCCGGCGTCGAAGCCGGACATCGGCTTCGATGACTTCGCGAAGCTCAACCTGCGCACCGGCACGATCGTGGCCGCTGAAAAAATACCCAAGGCCGATAAGCTGCTCAAGCTCACCATCGACATCGGGGAGCCGATGCCGCGAACGGTGGTGAGCGGTATCGCGCAGCACTATTCGCCCGAGCAGGTGGTGGGGCAGGCGGTGGTGCTGGTGGCCAACCTGGCGCCCCGGAAGATGCGCGGTGTGGAAAGTCAGGGCATGGTCCTCATGGCGGAGGACGCAACAGGCAGGTTGGTGTTCGTACGGCCGGAGAATGGGGTGGACCCTGGCTCCGAGGTGCGCTGAAGCACGTCGCTTGTTGTGCGGACGCTGCACCCCGAACTCATCCCCCGGTGTTCCGGTTGCGCCC
>JAFDZE010000117.1:0-6535 GCA_018267155.1 Bacteroidota bacterium
TATTAGCTTTGATGCAAGAACGCGCAAGGATACGGCTAAGCCCCGGCCCTCCGGGGGGATCAACAACCGAGCGAACATGAGAACCACGATCAGCCTTTTTTCCGCGGCCCTGTTGTTGGGCGCCTGTGGCACCGTGCGAGAGACGGCACAGGTGCGGGATGATGTGTACGACATTCCGGACCGGAGCGTGGTGGCCTCGGCACATGGAGGCGGTTCCACCTCTGACGCTGGTACCGCACAGGCCCCGGCGAACGAGGACTACTACAACGAGCAGGACGCATCGCAGTACGCACAGGGCAGTTATTACGACCGCACGTACAACGATCCGTACTGGAGCAGGAACCGATTCGGTTTCGGATACGGTGGCGGCTATGGTGGTATGTACGGTGGCTCATCCTTCGGCTACGGGTACAACCCCTACTGGAACAACAGTTGGCAGAGCGGCTATGGGTACTACAGCCCCTGGAACGGAGGAATGTATGATCCCTGGTACGGAGGAGGCTGGAGCGTGACGTACAGCTATGGCAACCCGTGGTACGGCGGCTACAACTACGGCAACCCCTGGTGCGGCGGTTATGGATACGGCATGGGCGGTTACTATTATCCGTACGGCGGTTACTACCCGTACGGCGGTTACTATGGCTACGGGAGCTACTACGGCTATGGCGGCTATCCCGGCAACGGATATTGGGGTAGCGGTGGACCGCACGAGCCGGGCAACTCCGGTCAATCGGTGGTGGTCGGACCACGTCCCTCGCTGAATGGCGGAGCGGCCGGTCTCTCCAGTGGTGGCAGGCCGCGGATCGGTCACGCTGGTGGTTTCGGCCTGATGGATCCGACGGTGGACCAGCATGGTTCATCGGGCCGCGTATCCGGTACCGACCGGCCGGGATCGCTTGATCGCGGACGTGCACGCGGATCCGGATCTTTCGGCAGCGATGGATCCATGTATCGGGATCGCACGCCCCAGCGCGACAGGGTCCGTATCGAACGCCCGGCGCAAACGCGTGAAGGCACACGGGATTTTGCACCACAACGCGAACGAGGAAGTTGGGACAGCGGTGGTGGAAGTTTCGGCGGAGGGAGCCGGGGTGGCGGTGGCTCATCCCCCTCGCATAGCCCTCGCCCGCGCTGATAGACAACAATGATCGGACTTCGTAGCAAGGCAGTCGTGTGCGCCATCGCATGCGGCACGGTCGCCCTCGCGCAGAATGAGGATGATGCACTCCGGTATTCGGTCCCGGTGCCCGGTGGAGGCGCGCGTGCCTGGGGGCTGGCCGGGGCCATGGGCGCCGTGGGTGCCGATCCCGCAGCCGCCAGCATCAACCCGGCGGGCTTCGGGCTGTACAACACCTCGGAACTCTCCCTCTCCCTGGGGCTGGAAGTGAATGATGCGCAGGCCAGCTTCATGGGCACATCGACCGGGGCGGGCCGACAGCGGATGAGCGTGAACAACCTGGCCCTCGTGTTCCATTTCAACAAGAGCTCGGGCGACTGGCACGGCGGCACCTTCGGTCTCAGTTATGATCGGCGCGCGAGCTTCCAATGGAAGGAGCAGGCCAATGGAGACCGGGTACCGGGTACATTTCTGGAGCAGTTCGCCATGGAGGCCAACGGCACGCCCTATACCGACCTGGAGAACGGAAGCCTGCCGTTCACGGCCGGTCTGGCGTGGTACACGTACGGGATCGATACGGTACCCGGAACCAACGATCAGTATCTGCCCGGGATCCCATCCGGCACGGATACCCGCCAGGAGCACACGATCGATGCCTCCGGCCGCATGGGCACCACCAGCTTCTACTATGCGGCCAACTACAAGGACCGGTTGTACATCGGCGCCGCACTGGGTATCACGGGCACGCGGTACGAACGCTACACCACGCATGAGGAACGTCCGCTTGACGATGCGGTTGCACTGCGAACGGTACATTTCAAGGAGGATCTGCTCACCACGGGCAACGGTTTCGACCTGAAGGTGGGGGCCATCGGACGGGTGGGCTCGCATGTGCGCCTGGGAGCGGCGTTCCACACGCCCATGTGGTTGTTGTTGAACGATTCGTACAGCTATACGATGACCACGACGTTCACGGGCAGTAGCGATCCGTTACAGGAGGTATCCCCGGACGGCACCTTCAGCTACCGTGTTACCACCCCTTGGAGCGCAACGCTGAGCGCCGTGTACCAGGCCGGCAAGTACGGGCTGGTGAGCGTGGATTACACGTACAGCGATCCGCGCAACGCACGCCTGCGGGCCAGCCGGAGTTTATTGGACCAGTATGATTATGGGACGGAGAACGAGGCGATCAAGGCCAGTTTCCGGCCCATGCACACGGTACGAGCAGGCACGGAGTGGCGCGCGGGCAGCTGGTATTTCCGCGTGGGTGGTGCCTGGCGGCCCGATCCGTACGCGAAGGCGGACACGCGTCATGGCACCGGCTACCGCCAGTACGGCGGGGGCGTGGGGTATCGCGTCACGCACTGGAGCTTCGACCTGGGCGGCACGTGGGGCCTGCGCAACGGAAAATACTACACGTATTCCCCCATCTTGGTTAACCCTGTGGAGGCGCGCTACACCGATCTGCGCATGCTGTTCACGGTGGCGTGGCGGCCGTGAGGGTCATTGCAATCGTTCTTCCATCGCGCGCGCCAGTTCCGGTGTGATGAGCGTGTGGCCGAAGGGCAGCTCTTCCATCGTCACCTGTTCCGGTGCCAGATCGCGCAGTCGGCCACCAAAGGCCGGTCGAATGATCCGGTCGTACCTGCCGAAGAACAGGTGGATGGGGATGACATGCGTTCGGGCGTGGGTGGCCACCTGCGACAATCCGGGCTCGATCAGTCGGTAACTCAGCCACACGTCATGCACGAGCTGGCGTTTGGCGCGGCTGTCGGTCTGCCCGATCATGAAGTGGTGCATCTTGTCGCTCATCAGCCGGGTGCGGTGCAGTGCATGGATGATGGCGTGCGCCACCGTGGGATCTTTCACGAAGCGACCATACAGCCAGCGTCCCATGCTGGAGGTGGCCAGTGCGCGGTACCAGGGCCGGGTTTTCAGACCGTCGGGCGCGACCAGGAAGGCTCGTTGAATGCGTTCCGGCACCTGCTCCAANNNGCCCCGATATGGTCCATGAAGGCGGTGAAGTACCCGGCCAGCTCCATCGGCGTGAAGGGCTTGTTGGTGCGCTCCGGATAGCCGGGGCTCTCGCCATGGAAGTGCAGGTCGAAGGCATGAATGGTGCAGCGGTCGCCCAGTTCGTGTTCCAGAACGGCGAAGTCGGCGCCCGTGCGACCGAAGCCGTGGAAAGCCAGCACCGGCAGCGGTCCGTGGCCGTAGATGCGGTAGGCCAAGGTGATGCCGTGGGTGAAGTAATGGGCCATATCCATCAGGGTACGTATGGCCGGAACGCCGCTACCGATACACGTCTTTTCGGTCCCCGACCTGTTGGATCAGCACGATGCGCACCATGTCATCGACGGTATACAGCACCCGGTGATCGCCCACGCGGATCCGGTATGCGTTCGAGGAGCCTTTCAGCTTGATGGACCCGTGCGGGCGCGGGTCGGCGCGCAGGGAACCGATGGCATGCATGACCCGGGTACGGAGCGGTTCGCGGAGCCTGTTCAGTTCCCGTTCGGCGGAACGTTTGAAGGAGACCTGATACAACGTCAACGCTTGGTGCGGATACGTGGCTTCTTCAGCCGTTTCTCCACTTCCTCGAACGCGATGACAGGCTCATCCCTGCGGGCTTCGATCAGCAGCAGATCGAGATAGTCATCGATCTCGCCACGTTTCCTGCCGATCAGGTCCAGGTCGATCTGCACGTACCTTTTCTTCTTCGTTTCGTCGTGGATGACGCTGATGCCTTTCATGTCCGGCTTGTCTGGACCCCAAAGGTAGGGCGGCTTGCCGGAGGCCAGGAGTATGTTGTGCGTGCGCCCGAAGCCATGGAAGGCCAGCACCGATCGCGGCCCATGGCCGAAGGTCCGGTAGGCGAGGGTAGGGCCGTGGGTGGAATAGGAGATCGGTGAGCCCATTCTTCCACCGCAACGGCACAATGAGCGCGGCGGTAGCGCCACGAAGATCAAGAACCCAGCGGGTCCGTTGCCTCCATGGCGTCGTTGTGGTTATCAACACTTCTCCACGATCATCCTCCCACCACTGCCATCCGGGTACCTTCGCGGCCCGGAACCCCTCCGGAATGCCCAAAGACAACAGCATCAAGTCCGTCCTGCTGATCGGCAGCGGCCCCATCGTCATCGGTCAAGCCTGCGAGTTTGATTACTCCGGCAGCCAGGCCAGCCGTTCCCTTCGCAACGAAGGCATCGAGGTCACGCTGATCAACAGCAACCCGGCCACCATCATGACCGACCCGGTCACGGCGGACAACGTGTACCTGAAGCCGCTCACCGTGGAGAGCATCGAGGAGATCCTCAAGAAGCACAAGATCGACGCCGTGCTGCCCACCATGGGCGGACAGACCGCGCTGAACCTCGCCATCGAGTGCGAGAAGCTCGGCATCTGGAAACAGTACGGCGTGCGCATGATCGGCGTGGACGTGAAGGCGATCGACATCACCGAGAACCGCGAGCAGTTCCGGCGGCTGATGGAGAAGATCGGCGTGCCCATGGCGCAGAGCAAGGTGGTGAACAGCTTCCTGGAAGGGAAGAAGGTGGCGCAGGAGTTCGGCTTTCCGCTGGTGATCCGCGCCAGCTACACGCTCGGTGGCGGCGGCGCCAGCTTCGTACACAAGGAGGAGGATTTCGACAAGCTGCTGAAGCACGGCCTGCAGGTGAGCCCCATCCACGAGGTGATCATTGACAAGGCGCTGCTGGGCTGGAAGGAATTCGAACTGGAACTGCTGCGCGACAAGGACGACAACGTCGCGATCATCTGCTCCATCGAGAACTTCGATCCCATGGGCATCCACACGGGTGACAGCATCACCGTGGCGCCGGCGATGACCCTCAGCGACCGCACTTATCAGAAGATGCGCACCGAGGCCATCAAGATGATGCGCTCCATCGGCGACTTCGCCGGGGGGTGCAACGTGCAGTTCGCCGTGAGCCCCGATGAAAAGGAGGAGATCTACGCCATCGAGATCAATCCGCGCGTGAGCCGCAGCAGCGCGCTCGCGAGCAAGGCGACAGGTTATCCCATCGCCAAGATCGCCAGCAAGCTCGCCATCGGTTACCGCCTGGATGAACTGGAGAATCCCATCACAGGGACCAGCGCCTTCTTCGAGCCAACGCTCGATTACGTGATCGTGAAAGTGCCGCGCTGGAACTTCGACAAGTTCGAAGGCAGCGACCGCAGGCTCGGCGTGCAGATGAAGAGCGTGGGCGAGACGATGGGCATCGGCCGCAGCTTCCAGGAAGCGTTGCAGAAGGCCTGCCAGAGCCTGGAGATCAAGCGCAACGGCCTGGGCGCCGACGGCAAGGAAACACGCGATGCCGCCACGATCCTCGAGAGCCTCGCCAACCCGAGCTGGAGCCGCCTCTTCCACGTGTACGATGCGATCAAGCTGGGCATTCCCTTCTCGAAGATCCACGAGCTGACGCGCATCGACATCTGGTTCCTCAAACAGATCGAGGACATGATCCTCACCGAGAAGGAAGTCGAGAAATACACGCTCGACACCATCCCGCGCGACCTGCTCTTCGAAGCGAAACAGAAGGGCTATGCCGATCGACAGGTCGCGCATTTGCTCGGCTGCCTCGAAAGCCAGGTGTACAAGAAGCGACAAGAGCTCGGCATCAAACGCGTGTACAAGCTGGTGGACACTTGCGCCGGGGAGTTCCCCGCGCGCACGCCCTACTACTACAGCACCTTCGAGGAGGAGAACGAGAGCGTGCGCTCGGACAAGAAGAAGATCGTGGTGCTCGGCAGCGGTCCCAACCGCATTGGCCAGGGCATCGAGTTCGACTACAGCTGCGTACACGGCGTGCTCGCGGCGAAGGAGCTCGGCTACGAGACCATCATGATCAACTGCAACCCGGAGACGGTGAGCACCGACTTCGACACGGCCGACAAGCTCTACTTCGAGCCCGTGTTCTGGGAGCACATCTACGACATCATCCAGCACGAACAGCCCGAGGGCGTGATCGTACAGCTCGGCGGACAAACCGCGCTGAAGCTCGCGGAGAAGCTGGAGAAGTACGGCATCAAGATCATCGGCACCAGCTACGCCGCGCTGGACATGGCCGAGGACCGCGAGCGTTTTTCATCACTCCTGCGCGACCTCAACATCCCATATCCGCGCTTCGGTGCGGTGAACAATGCGGAAGAAGCCGTGAAGCTCAGCCGCGAGCTCGGCTTTCCGCTGTTGGTGCGCCCCAGCTACGTGCTCGGCGGCCAGAAGATGAAGATCGTGATCAACGAGGAGGAGCTCGTGGACCAGGTGCTCGACATCCTGCGCCTGATGCCCGACAACAAGATCCTCATCGACCACTTCCTCGATGGCGCCATCGAGGCGGAGAGCGATTCCATCTGCGACGGCGAGATGGTGCGCATCATCGGCATCATGGAGCACATCGA
>JAFDZE010000117.1:6550-7696 GCA_018267155.1 Bacteroidota bacterium
CTCAGCGAGAAGGTGATCCAGCAGATCCGCGAGCACACGCACAAGATCGCCCTGGCCCTGCACACCGTGGGCCTGGTGAACATCCAGTTCGCCATCAAGGACGAAGTGGTGTACGTGATCGAAGCCAACCCGCGCGCCAGTCGCACCGTGCCCTTCATCGCCAAGGCCTACGGCGAGCCCTACGTCAACTGGGCCACCAAGGTGATGCTCGGCCACAAGCTGAAGGACTTCCAGTTCAAGCCGCGCCTCGATGGCTACGCGATCAAGGTGCCCGTCTTCAGCTTCGACAAGTTCCCAAACGTGGACAAGAGCCTCGGCCCTGAGATGAAGTCGACAGGAGAAGCCATCTACTTCATTAAAGATCTCAAAGACCCGTTCTTCAGACAGGTCTATGGTGAACGGTCCATGTACCTTAGCCGGTGATGGCAGTCTCGAATGTGATTGAGGAGAACGACGTTGTTGAGTTACTCGTCGACATTCGTCCAACGTTGGTGAGGGGTATGCGCGGTACGGTCATTATTGAGCCTAGAACGGACCTTGATGTCGTCCACGTTGAGTTCGCTGATCGGAATGGCGAGACGATCGAGATGGTCGACGTTCCTAAGAGTGCTTTGCAGATATTCTGGAAAGTGAATGACCATGCCGTGGTAGAATTCACTCAGGGCTGGGGTGAGCGGGATGATTCCGAATCACCGGCAAAGGGCTGGCGAGGTGACGTCATGGCTATCCTTCCATCAGGTGCACGATACAGGTTGACCTTCTATGATCCAGGAAGGTCTGAGCAGAACGTTTCCCATGACGGATACTTGAGCGAACCCAATTTGGTCTTGGTCAAGCGTACTGATAGAGCCTCCATCGAGGAGGTGGTGCATAAACTCTATCGAACCGGCGAACTCGAGTTGAACTATCGTCCCGTGGGAACATGAAGAGCACCGACGAGGGATCTACGATGAAGGACTCGAAGAAGAAGCCAGCCGCACCGTGCACTATCGCCAAGGCCTACGGCGAGCCCTACGTCAACTGGGCCACCAAGGTGATGCTCGGCCACAAGCTGAAGGACTTCCAGTTCAAGCCGCGCCTCGACGGCTATGCGATCAAGGTGCCCGTTTTCAGCTTCGACAAGTTCCCCAACGTGGACAAGAGCCT
>JAFDZE010000117.1:7731-7983 GCA_018267155.1 Bacteroidota bacterium
GCAGGTGTATGGGGAGCGGAGTATGTATTTGAGCAGGTAGGTTGATTTGTCCAACAGCTTGTTGGACAATTACCCACCGAGCCCCCAATTGTCCAACAGCTGTTGGACAATTGAGCCGGACGCGGGGCGTGGCTATCTTGGTCACATGCCAATGAGGCGAAGGAGGGTCAAGAAGCGGGCGGTGAGCGTGCTGCCCAAGAGCTATGGCGCGGTGCTTGAAGCCGTGAAAGCGCGCATCCGTGCGGCCCAGCT
>JAFDZE010000118.1 GCA_018267155.1 Bacteroidota bacterium
AACTGATCCACAAGATCAAGTATGACGAAACACACTTCTCAACATTGTCTGATATTCAATGTCGAAATGGTATCACACTCAACTTCCCGGTCAAGCACTGTTGCGGCACGACTGTCCATGAACGGGAAAGGCGGCCCGAAGACCGCCCTTCCGGATCCCATCCATCAACGGGCACCTACCCGCTGCACATCTCGCAGCCCTCCGGATCATCCAGCGAGCACGAGATCTGGGCCTGCGCCTTTTCCCTGGACTCCTGCTGGGCGCGCAGCGCGGCCACGCGTTCGGCGTTCTGGCGGTCCACGGCCACATCGGGCACCTCATTGGACTCCACCCGGCCGGTACGAGCCGTTGTTGCCCCGCTCGCTGCCGTGACCACGGGCCCATTGGCCACCGGGTCGAGGGTGACGGTGCTGCCAACGGGCACACGCTCGGTCCCCTTCGGCGGGCTCAGGGTGACACTCGCGGCATCCTCTTTCGGCGCTTCGAGCTTGCTCTTGTCGAGCGTGAACTTGATGGCGTCGGTAGCGGCCTTGGTGCGCAGGTAGTACATACCCGTTTTCAGGCCGGCCTTCCAGGCGTAGAAGTGCATGGAGGTGAGCTTGCCGAAGTTCACGTTCTCCATGAAGATGTTCAGGCTCTGGCTCTGGCAGATGAAGGCGCCCCGGTCGGCCGCCATGTCCAGGATGGTCTTCTGGCTGATCTCCCAGGCCGTCTTGTACAGGTCCTTCAGGTTCTGCGGGATCTCCGGGATGTTCTGCACGCTGCCGTTGGCGGCGATGATGCGGTTCTTCAGTTCCTCGCTCCACAGACCCAGCTTTACCAGGTCGCGCAGCAGGTACTTGTTCACCACGATGAATTCGCCGCTGAGCGTGCGCCGCGTGTAGAGGTTGCTCGTGTACGGCTCGAAGCACTCGTTGTTGCCCAGGATCTGGGCCGTGCTCGCCGTGGGCATGGGCGCCAGCAGCAGGCTGTTGCGCACGCCGTGCTGTTTGATCTCGTCGCGCAGGATGTCCCACTCCCAGCGATCACTCGGTTGCACGCCCCACATGTCGAATTGCAGGATGCCCTTGCTCACCGGCGAGCCTTCGTAGGTCTCGTACGGTCCTTCCTCGCGCGCCAGGTCCTTGCTGGCGGTGAGGGCAGCGTGGTAGATGGTCTCGAAGATCTCGCGATTGAGCACTTTGGCCTCCACGCTGTCGAACGGATAGCGCATGAGGATGAACGCATCGGCCAGCCCCTGCACGCCGATGCCGATGGGGCGGTGGCGCATGTTGCTGCGGCGCGCCTCTGGGATCGGGTAGTAATTGTGGTCGATCACGCGGTTGAGGTTGCGCGCCAGCCGCAGGGTGACCTCGAAGAGCTTCTCGTGGTCGAACCGGCCCTTCTCCACGAACTTGGGCAGGGCGATGGAGCCCAGGTTGCACACGGCCACTTCGTCAGCGCTGGTGTACTCGATGATCTCGGTGCAGAGGTTGCTGCTCTTGATGGTGCCCAGGTTCTGCTGGTTGCTCTTGCCGTTGGCGGCGTCCTTGAAGAGCATGTAAGGAGTGCCGGTCTCGATCTGGCTCTCCAGGATGCGGAACCAGAGCTCCTGCGCCTTGATCGTCCTGCGGCCCTTCCCGGCGGCCTCATATCCCTCGTACAGCGCCTCGAACTTCTCGCCCCATGTATCGCTCAAGCCGGGGCATTCGTTCGGGCACATCAGCGTCCAGTCGCCATTGGCCTCCACGCGTTTCATGAAGAGGTCGGGGATCCACAGCGCGTAGAACAGGTCGCGGGCGCGCATCTCCTCCTTGCCGTGGTTCTTCTTGAGCTCCAGGAAGTCCTCGATGTCGTCGTGCCAGGGCTCCAGGTACACCGCAAAGCTGCCTTTGCGCTTGCCACCGCCCTGGTCCACGTAGCGGGCGGTATCATTGAAGACGCGCAGCATGGGCACGATGCCGTTGCTGGTGCCGTTGGTCCCCTTGATGTAGGAGCCTTTCGCACGCAGGTTGTGTACGCTGAGGCCGATGCCCCCGGCACTCTGGCTGATCTGGGCGCACTGTTTCAGGGTATCATAGATCCCGGTGATGCTGTCCTCTTTCAACTGGAGCAGGAAGCAGCTGCTCATCTGCGGCTTCGGCGTTCCTGCGTTGAAGAGCGTGGGCGTTGCGTGCGTGTACCAGCCTTCGCTCAGGTCGTTGTAGGTGGCGATAGCGCTCGCGATATCGGCCTTGTGGATGCCCACCGCCACGCGCATGAGCAAGTGCTGCGGCCGCTCGACCACCTTGCCGTCCAGCTTCAGCAGGTAGCTGCGCTCCAAGGTCTTGAACCCGAAGTAGTCGTACGTGAAATCGCGGTCGTAGATGATGGCGCTGTCGAGCGTTTCAGCGTTCTCCGTGATGATCGCCCACACGTCCTCGGCGATCAGGCTGGCGCGCTCACCGGTCTTGGGGTCGACATACATATAAAGATCCCTCATCGTTTCGCTGAAGGACTTCCGGGTGTTCTTGTGCAGGTTGCTCACCGCTATGCGACTGGCCAGCTGCGCGTAATCCGGGTGGCGCACCGTCATGGTGGCGGCCACTTCGGCGGCCAGGTTGTCCAGTTCGGTGGTGGTCACCCCGTCGTAGATGCCCTCAATGACCTTCATGGTCATGGCAGTGGCGTCCACCAAGGGGTCCAGCCCGTAACACAGCTTCTTCACCCGGGCCGTGATCTTGTCGAATTTCACCGCCTCCCGGCGCCCGTCACGTTTTACTACATACATGCTGCTCAGAAAGTTGTTGTCCTGGCCCTCCATCGTTGGCTCCCGCCGCGGGGAAGGGTTCGGGGTTTAGGGGAAAATGCCGATCGCGGGCTTCGGCACGGTGGCCGGGCTTCGCGGTTCCTAAGGTTCTTTTTTGAGGGGGTTGTTCGAGGTGAACTGCCGATCGATCTTCAACCGGGTGATGTTCGTTGTGTCGGTTCCGGGTTGCGG
The DNA here is from genome assembly GCA_018267155.1 of Bacteroidota bacterium. GTDB lineage: Bacteria > Bacteroidota > Bacteroidia > Flavobacteriales_F > PHOS-HE28 > PHOS-HE28. The sequence continues at coordinate 2,960 of JAFDZE010000118.1, forward strand.
GTTACGAGTTGCGGGTTCAGAGCGGACCAACCCGCAACCCGCGACAGGCCAACGAATGCCCCGCGCTCAGAAGTCCGCGTCCAAGGAGAACTTGTTCGTTTCCTTGTTCTGGGTCATCACCCCGGCCTTCTGGTACTCGCCCACTTTCTTCTCGAAGAAGTTGGTCTTGCCTTGCAGACTGATCATGTCCATGAAGTCGAACGGGTTGGTGGCGTGGTACACCTTTTCGTTGCCCAGTTCCACCAGCAGGCGGTCGGCCACGAACTCGATGTACTGCTGCATGAGCTTGGCGTTCATGCCGATCAGGTTCACCGGAAGAGCGTCGGTGACGAACTCCTTCTCGATGGTCACTGCGTCGGTGATGATCCGCTCAACGGTCTTCTTGGGCAGCTTGTTCAGCAAGTGCCGCGTATAGAGGAGGCAGGCGAAATCGCAGTGCAGGCCCTCATCGCGGCTGATAAGCTCGTTACTGAAGCTGAGGCCGGGCATCAGACCGCGCTTCTTGAGCCAGAAGATGCTGCAAAAGCTGCCGCTGAAGAAGATGCCCTCCACGGCCGCGAAGGCGATGAGGCGCTCGGCGAAGCTGCCCTTGCCGATCCAGCGCAGGGCCCACTCGGCCTTTTTCTTCACGCATTCCACCGTGTCGATGGCGTGCAGCAGCCGGTCCTTCTCGATCGGGTCCTTGATGTAGGTATCGATCAGCAGGCTGTACGTCTCGCTGTGGATGTTCTCCATGGCGATCTGGAAGCCGTAGAAAAAGCGGGCCTCGGGGTACTGCACCTCGTGCAGGAAGTTCTCGGCCAGGTTCTCGTTCACGATGCCGTCACTGGCGGCGAAGAATGCCAATACATGCTTGATGAAGTACCGCTCATCGTCGTTGAGCTTGCCGCTCCAATCGGCCAGGTCCGCGTGCAGGTCGATCTCCTCGGCCGTCCAGAAACTGGCCTCGTGCTTCTTGTAGAAGCTCCAGATGTCGTTGTGCTGGATGGGGAAGATGACGAACCGGTCCTTGTTCTCCTTCAGGAGCGGTTCGTTGGCGGCCTCCACCTCGCGGGAGAGCACATCCTCCAGGCTGGTCTGGGCGTTGGTCTTCGTGGGCTGCATGATCTGTCTGATAAGGGTGACGAGGTTCTGAAGGAGGGCGGCCTCCTTTTTCAATTCGCGATCTTTTTCCGGGTCCGGTGCGTGCTTTCTGAAGCAACGCCGACGGGTGACAAATGTGGCCGACGACGGTGCTGCGGGCAAGGCGGAACAGGCCCGGTCTTTCCCATGTTTTCAACACGCGCTGGTGTGCCGCGCGGATCGTGGGGTTGATCGGGCCGCGGGATTTGCAAGCCTCTTTTGTTCACATTGCTTCAACAACGCCGGAACTCCGCTCGTGACGGGCATTCGCACATCCACGCCTCGCCAATGCCGCGATCAGGAAGCGATGCGGAGCAGTACATGCGCCCGATGTCCCGGATGATGCCCTGATCGGGCCGTCAGTTCAACGTCAGCACACGATCCGCGGGCGGTCCGATCCATCGGCCCATGCGAAGCGCCCGGTATTCGCGGATCCGCGACGGATCCTGGTCCATCCTGCCCATTCCCAGCAAGGCCCCCCTGTCCGACACGCGCTCCATTGCGCGTTTCATCCCGGACTATCGGTGGGCCCTCTTCGCCCCGCCGCGCACCGGGGTCGGCTGGCTGATCCACTCCTGATAGATGATCTCCAGCTCATCGTACCATTCCTTGCCATACGCACGGATCAACGGGTCCTTCAAAAAACGGAACACCGGCACGTCCAGCTTGGCACCGCACGAGCACGCGGGCTTGCAAACGTCCCAGGTGTCGTAGTTCAGCGCGTCGTGGTACTTCGTCCTCGTTACACGGATGGGATAGAGGTGGCAACTGAGTGGTTTGTGTACCGGTGCTTCACCGTTGCGATACGCCTGCTCGATACCGCACTTCCAGATGCCCTGATTGTCCTTCTTCGCGAAGGCGCACTCCTGGTATTCGGCCACCAACGGCGTCACCAACTCACCATCCATGTCCACCACGCTGTAGCCCTGCTTCTCCACGGCCTTCTTGCCACGTGCGGTCATGTGCGGCTTGATGGCCTCGTAGTGCTTCTCGATGCCCGCTGCTTCCTCCGAGGTGATGGGGGCACCGCTATCACCCTGCTCGCAGCACGCGCCCTTGCACGCGCTCAGGTCGCACACGAAGCGCTTCTCGAAAAGATCCTCGGAGATGAGGGTGCCACGGTGTTCGATCATCGGGGGCGAAACTACTTGGACGCTACTTCAAAAAGCCGTTCACTCTCTCGGAAATGCGCCGCTTCACGTATTCCCATGTTTGTCCCTTCAAGCTCACCGGGTCTTCGCTTTGCTCAGCATCCACGAACCAAGTGATGGCGTAAGGGATGCTGATCGCGATGCTGTTGTCCGGGAACTTTGCCCGGTGCTTGTCGAGGATCCAGGGAAGATCGTATTTGGTGAGCAGCACCTCCAGGTCCCAAAAATCTTTCTTCTTGCCTCGGTGAAGGATCGCCTCGATCTTCATCGGCGCGATATCATCATCCTTGTACATGCGAATGCCCTCGTCAACTACGATGTCAGCGATGCGCGCATGCGGGTCCCTGACAATATCAACCTTCACTCCGGCGATCGTGCAGAATGCCGCCCATTTGATCTGATCGCGACGGAAGTCGAAGTCGTTGCCGAATTCCTTGGTCAGCTCCTCAACAACCCTTGGACGGTCGAAATCACCGTGCATGAAAAGATCGAGGTCCATCGACCTGCGATGACCATAGCGCAGTGCCAAGGCCGTTCCTCCTACCAAGGAGAAGTCGCGCAAGGCAGGAACGCCCATCAAACGCTTCAGTACGGCAAGTGTGCCTGGTTCGACTGTCTCAAGGTGAAGCATCGGAAGGCCTCAAGCGGTTTGTCGAATATGGCACTGACAAAATGAAGTGTGGCCAAGGGCAGGAACTTGGCTTTCAACAAAGCATCGACCACCTTCTCATCGCCATAGTACCTCCGGCACTGCCGGATGTCCTCCACATCCCCCCGCTCGAACACCCGCTCGATCACGAAGCTCGCCTTGCCGTCATAGTCCAGCTTGTCGAAATCCACATCCCAGAAGATGCGACGTGCCAGGATCGGGATCGGCTTGGATGACACGCTCCAAAGCTAAGGCCATTCGCGGAGGCACTGCATCTTTGCACGCGCGTCGCTGAAGGTTTCCAGAGCGTTCGCCACCCATCCGATGAGCACCAACGAGGACAAACTCAAGACCCTGATCGGCCATGCCAAAGAGTATGGCTACGTGTTCCAAAGCAGCGAGATCTACGACGGCCTCAGCGCCACCTACGATTACGGCCCGTACGGGGTGGAGCTGAAGAACAACATCCGCCGCTACTGGTGGGAAGCCATGACCAAGCTCCACGAGAACATCGTGGGCATCGACGCGGCCATCTTCATGCACCCCACCACGTGGAAGGCCAGTGGCCACGTGGACGCCTTCAACGACCCGCTGATCGACAACAAGGACAGCAAAAAGCGGTACCGCGCCGACGTGCTGCTCGAAGAGCATATCGCCAAGTACGCCGACAAGATCGAGAAGGAGGTGGAGAAGGGGAAGAAGAAGTTCGGCGACGCCTTTGATGAATCGCAGTTCCGAGCGACGAACCCGAACGTGAAGCGTTCACAGGAGCGTATCGACGCGGTGGAGGGCAAGATGAAAGCCGCGCTCGAAGCGAACGACCTGGTGGCACTGCGCCAACTGATCATCGACGAAGAGATCAAGTGCCCTATCAGCGGCACCGGCAACTGGACC
>JAFDZE010000119.1:0-4636 GCA_018267155.1 Bacteroidota bacterium
ATTCCTCCTGCGCGTTACTGCACCTCCGCATTCCGTTGCAGCCAAAGATCGAAGTAACTCTTCGTTTCGATAGCGACGATACCGCCGGTGACATCGCCGTATTTCGCCGGTACGCCACCCGTGTACACGCTGAAGCTGTTGATGGCCTCGTTGGGGACGCCGCTCAAGGTGCTGCCGAGCTTCATGCCGTCCACGTAGTAACACATGTTCTCGGCGCGTGCGCCCCGGAAGTACAGGCCGTCGCCGTTGGGCGCCTTCACCACCCCGGGCGCGAAGGAGGCGATCAGTCGCACCGGGGCCACCTTGTTGGGGTTGTTCTCGAAGAGCTTGTGCGAGACCTTGGTGACGCCCGTGTTGTCGTGATCGATCAGCGGTGCGATCCACCGCTCCTTCACCACCACCACCGCGGGCAGGTCCTTGGCGTTCTTCAGCACCAGATCCCCCATGCGCGTGATGTTATCCGGCAATACGAGGATGCCGTCCTTGGTGAGGTCCATGTTCATGGCCACCACCCGCACCTCGTACTCGCCCGGCTGCAGGGGCTTCAGCCTGAACCAGCCGTCCGGATCGCTCGTTGCCGTGTACACCTTGGTGCCCAGCGTGGCACTCACACTGGTGAAGGGCAGCGCTTCCCCGCTCTCTTCCAACAGGCGCCCCTCGATGCTGCCGAGTCCCTGCCCCGAAGCGGCGGCGCTGAGCGCCATGACCGCCACCGTGATCCCGATCCGTGTTCCCATGATGTTGCGGCCATTGGTCGGCCGTTCACACAGGAGATGCGGCGCTGGGCCGGAATGCATAACCGCCTACAACTCCACGGCCACCACTTCCCTCACTCCAGGCACCATCTGCTTGAGCAGGTTCTCGATGCCGCCCTTGAGGGTGACCATGCTGCTGGGGCAGCCGCTGCACGAACCCCGGAGGTCCACGGCCACCACTCCGTCCTTGTATGAGCGGAAGGCGATGTGGCCGCCATCGCCCGCAACCGCCGGGCTCACGTACTCGTCGATCACGGCTATGATCCTCCGTTCGTCGTCCGTGGTGGCCTCGGCATGGGTGACGGCCCGCTCGTTGGCGTCGGCCAGTTGCTGGGCCGGAGCGTCGGAATTAACTACACGTCCATCGGTATTCAGGTAGTCCTGGATGTACTCGCGCAACTCCAGTTGCACCAGGTCCCAGTCCACTGAACCGTTCCTCGTGACGGTGATGAAGTTGCCGCTGATGAACACCCCGGTAACGAAGGGCAGGTTGAAGACATGGGCCGCGAGCGGGCTTACACCCTCAGCCTCTTCGGGGGTGCGGAACTCCACCATGCGGCCGTCGGGCACCAGCATGCGGCTGGTCACGTAGCGCATGGTGGCCGGGTTCGGCGTCATCTCAGCGTAGACGGTAACGGGGGGCTGCTTGGTCGTGGTTTCCATGGGCCTGCGAAATTACACCGCGTGGAAGGCGTGCATGACGGCCCGTTCGAACCGCAGAAGTTCGCGGGCCGTGTGTTTCTGCACTTTTCGGCTCCCCGGTCCCGGCGTCCTGCCGTCCCATCCTTCAATTCCGCCCATGGCTTCACAAGCCTTGGCACATGTTGGCATCGCTCATATTCCAGCTTCCGTACTTTCGCACCTCCCGATGAGGACCCTCCGATCACGCCGCTGGCGTGCCGCACTCGCGGTACTGCTCCTGCTCGTGGGCGCACTGGCCCCCGCACTGGAGCGGATGAGTTGTTCGATGGGCTGCCCGACCGTGATCGCGATCGGCTCCGTGGAGGGTTGCTGCAGCGGGGACCCGGAGCATCACGATGGCCCCACCTTCAGGAGTGCGTGCTGCACCGTTGACCGGACCGCTCCGGAACATCATGCGTTCACCACGGTGGACGCACCGATCCACCTGATCGCACCAGAGGCCCCCGGAGCGATGACCTTCGGCGTGAACCCTCGTGTTGCGGTGGAACCATGCGGTGAGCGCCGCCCCTCCACACGCCCGCCCCCGTTACTGACGGCCGAGCGACTGAGCTTGGAGCGCAGTTACCTGATCTGAGAACGGTCTTTCCCGTTCCGCACCCTCCGGCCGGAGGATGCGGCTGTTCCTCTTTGTCCAACGGAAAGATCATTCCCATTGAAACACCTCATCCATTTCCGCGCACTGCCGTTACTGGCCGTGCCCTGGCTGATCGGCACAGGTAACGCCGCAGGCCAGAACGTATCCGTGCTGAGCGGCACGGTGCAGGGCCGTGATGCCTTCGGCAAGCGCGAACCCGTGCCCTTCGCCTTCGTTGCCGCTATGGGGCAGGCCGCGTCCACATCCGCCGATCAGCTGGGCCATTTCAAGCTGGAGGCACCGCTCTCATTCCCGCTCCGGCTGGTGGCTTCGGCCGTCGGTTACGCGAACGATACCTTATTTCTGGAACAACCGTCAACGGGTATCACGTTGACGCTCCCTGAGGTTATCGAGCTGCGTGCCACCGAAGTGATCGAACGACAAGCCGGGACCCGCATGGACCTGCGCGCCACCCAGGGCAACGAACGCATCACCGCCAAGGAATTGAAGCGCGCGGCGTGCTGCGACGTGAGCGAGAGCTTCGAGAGCAATGCCACGGTGGACGTGAGCTACAGCGATGCGGTCAGCGGGGCCAAACGGATCAGCATGCTCGGGCTCGATGGCCGCTATGTGCAGATGGGCATGGAGAACATCCCGTTCGTCCGTGGACTCAGCAGCGCCTACGGTTTCACCCTGGTCCCCGGTCCCTGGATCCGGGAGATCAACGTGAGCAAGGGGATCGGCACAGCGGTGAACGGCCCCAACGCCATGACCGGCCAGATCGACCTCTGCTTGCAGGACCCGTACGAGGCGCCGCCCCTGTTCACCAACCTGTACGCCAACAATCAGGGGCGTACGGAGCTGAACGTGAACACGGGACAGCACTGGGGCAAGGCGGGCGCCAACCTCCTCATGGTGCAAGGCAGCATGAACCAGCGCGACATGGACGACAACGGCGACGGCTTCCGCGACCAGCCGCTCACACGCCGCTTCAACATCATGGACCGATGGCTGCAGCAGAAGGGGCGCCGCACCACACAGCTGATCGCCCGTTACGTGACCGATGCGCGCGATGGCGGCCACACCGATGCGCACCGGCCCGGCGAAGGCCCCGCTGGTAGGCATTACACCGTGCATGTGGCCAACGAAATGGCCGATGTGCTCGCCAAGAACGGCTGGATCCTGCGCGACAGCACCAAGAGCATCGGCATCCTCGCCTCGTTCAGGAATCATACCCTTTCCAGCAATTATGGCGACCGGACGTACGAGGGAGCGCAGCTGAGCGGCTACGGCAGCGTGGTGTACCAGCAGCTCATCGGCGCGCGCGGCGACCAGATGAAGGTCGGTGCGGCCTTCCAGTACGACGCGTACCACGAGCGCTTCATCGATTCGACCTTCGCCCGTACCGAGCGCATGCCGGGGCTCTTCGCCGAGTACACCCGCTCGCGGGAAAAGCTCACGATCGTGGCGGGGCTGCGCGCCGATCACAACAGCGTGTTCGGAACGGCCGTTTCGCCCAGGCTCCATGCCAAGTACGCGATCAGCCCGCTCACCGCTCTGCGCCTCTCGGCCGGCCACGCCTTCCGCACCGCATTGCCCTTCGTCGAGAACGCGGGCGTGCTGGCCAGCTCGCGCAACATCGTTGTGGAGGGCCCGCTGGGTATGGAACGCTCCTGGAATTTCGGCATTTCGCTGCTGCACAAGTGGAAGTGGCTCGGCCGCAAATGGGAACTCGGTATCGATGCTTACCGCAGTGAGTTCACCCAGCAGGTGGTGGCCGATCTGGACCGCAGCCCGCGCACAATGGCCATCTACATGCTGCATGGGCCCAGCTTCGCCAACAGCGTGCTGGCCGATGTGCAGGTTGAACTGTCGAGCACGCTGCGTGCCAAGGCCAGCTACCGCTGGTATGATGTGCGTGCCACCTACGACGGGGTCTTGCGCGAGCGGCCCTTCACGCCCCGGCACCGCGGACTTGTGGACCTGGCCTACGAGAGCCGCAACGAACGTTGGCGTTTCGACATCTTCACCAACCTGTTCGGCACCTCGAGGCTGCCCCGCACCGCCGCCAACCCCAAGGAGTACCGACTTCCGGAACGCGCACCGGCCTACGCCACCTTGAACGCCCAGGTGACCTGGGCCCTCGGTGCCCTGGAGGTCTATATCGGCGGGGAGAACCTCACCTCCGCGACGCAGCACCGGCAGATCCTTGCTCCGGAGGATCCCTTTGGCCCTTATTTTGATGCCTCCATGATCTGGGGACCCACGCAGGGCGCCATGGTCTACGGCGGCTTCCGGCACACCCTCAAACGCAAAGACCCAAAACCATGAAACGTTTCCTCTTCCTCCTCCTTCCTTTCCTTGCCGTTCCCCTTCTGCGGGCCCAGGACGACAAGAACGCCCAAGTGGACGTGCATACGAATGCCGTGTGCGACATGTGCGTGAAGACCATCGAGACCGAACTGCTCTACGCGAAGGGCGTGCGGTCGGTGAAGGTTGACCTCGGGACCAACACGATCCATGTGGGCCTCAACCCGCGCAAGACCGACGTGGCGAAGGTGCGCACCGCGATCAGCAAGCTGGGGTACAGCGCCGATGACGTGGC
>JAFDZE010000119.1:4721-20393 GCA_018267155.1 Bacteroidota bacterium
GGTACATGCCCGCTCCCGGCATCGGTCATCCCGCATCGACCGCTCTTGAGCACCCCAACCCAGCCGTGACCATGGCCCTCATCCGTACCCTGCGTGGTGTATCACCTGTTTTCGGTAATGATTGTTTCCTGGCGGAGACCGCCGTGGTGATCGGTGATGTGATGATGGGCGACCAGTGCAGCGTGTGGTACAACGCCGTGGTGCGCGGCGATGTGAACGCGATACGCATAGGCCACCGGGTGAACATCCAGGACGGGGCTGTGCTGCACTGCACCTACCAACGGGCGGCACTCACCATCGGCAATGATGTGAGCATCGGCCACAACGCCATCGCGCACGGCTGCACCATTGCCGACAAGGTCCTGGTGGGCATGGGTGCCATCGTGATGGATCATGCCGTGATCGGTGAGGGCAGTGTGATCGCAGCGGGCGCTGTCGTCCTGCAGAACACCGTGGTGGAACCCGGCAGCCTCATGGCCGGTGTTCCTGCCGAACGCATCGGGCCCGTCAGTGCGGACCTTGCCGCGAACGGGATCGGGCGCATCGCGAAAAACTACCTGATGTACGCCGGATGGTTCAAGGAGGACCTGAAGGGCTCCTGATCGCTGTGCGCTCGTCGACGGGATGCGCGAATGCCCTGCTCAAGGCAGCACCAGCGCACCACCGCGCCATTCCACCTCCGCGATCGTTTCCGCCTGAAGACCGAGCCTCCGCAACACGTTCGGCAACTCGGGAGTGAGGTGACTGACCGATACCTGCAGGCCGCCTGTTCCGTCGGTGGCGAGCAGGCCGCGTTCGCCGAGCACATGTGCCACCCGGCGGGCCACGGCCGGCGCGGGATCGATGACTTCCACACCCGGCCCGCAGATGCGTTCGATGAGTGGTCGCACCAAGGGGTAATGCGTGCAGGCCAGCACCAGTTCGTCCATGCCTTGCGCGAGCATGGGCTCCAGCCAGCCCCGCAACATGGCTTCCGTACCCGGGGTGTCCAGGTCGCCCGTTTCAATGGCGCCCACCAGGCCCGGGCAGGGCTGCGCCAGTACCCTGACACCCTGCGCGAAACGCTCCAGCACACTGGCGAACAGTTCGCCCTGGAAGGTGGCCTGCGTGGCGATGACGCCCACCACGTTGCTCCGTGATCGCTCCGCCGCGGGCTTCACGGCCGGTTCCATCCCGATGAACGGGTAGCGGGGCCAGGCCTCCCTCACCTCTTTCAGCGCAGCCGCCGAGGCGGTGTTGCACGCGATCACGATCATCTTGCAACCCTTGGCCATCAAGGCCCGCACGATGGCGGCGCTGAAGGCGCGCACCTCGCGCAGGCTCCGGTCGCCGTACGGGATATGGGCCGTATCGCCGAAATAGAGCAGGCGCTCCGCCGGGAGCGCCTGCCGTATGGACGATGCGACGGTGAGGCCGCCGATGCCGCTGTCGAAGATGCCGATGGGAGCGCGGGCCACCACGGCGCGGTCGATCAGGGCGTGGTGATGTTGAGCGCCTTCTTCACCAGCGGCATGATGTCCTCCCCGCCGTCATAGAAGAGCACAAGTCCCGTGCTGGTATCAAAAATATACGCGAACCCGTTGGCCGTGGCCACCTCCTTGATGGCCTTGTCGGTCCGGGCCAGCATGGGCGCCATCAGTTCCTGTTCCTGCTTGCCCAGATCCTCCTTCGCATTCTCCTGGGCGGTGGTGATCCGTTGCTCCATCTCGCCGAGTTCCCGCTGTGCGGCCTCCTTCTCCGTTTGCGTCATGGAGTCGAACTTGGTGCGCACATCGGTCATCTTGGCGGTGTACTCGTCGCCCATGGCCTTCAGCTTGGTGTCGAGCTGCGAGGCGAACGCCTGCATCTTGCTCTCCGCATCCTTGCGCTCCGGGAGCGCGAGCATCAGGGCCTGGCGATCGATGTGACCGAGCTTGGCGCTCTGCGCGGTGGCGTTGATGGCGCTCACGAGGAGCAGCCCGGTCACGATAAGGGACTTCTTCATGTTCTTGCCTTTGTTGATGGTTGCCGACGATGGGTCGGGCGGTCAGTTCCTGGGTTTCGGGGGTGGGGCCTGGTTGCCACCGTCCCGGGGGGCCGTATCCTGCCCCTTGGTATCATTCTTTCCGCCCTTCTCCGGTGCGGCCTCGTGCTGTTCCTCCTCCTCGTCGCTACCACGCACATTGCCGGAGTTGCCGGCGCCGTCCTTGCCCGGCCTGATACCGAGCTTCTTGAGGACCGCATCGCTCTTGTCCTGTTTGGGATTGGCGAACATCACGTTGTTGCCCGCGCCGCCAACGTCGAAGATCGCGGTATAACTCGTTCCGGCCACTTCGCTCACCGCCTGGAAGATGCGGTCCTGGATGGGCTGAATCAGCTCCTGCCGCTTCTTGAACAGATCGCCCTCCACGCCGAAGCGCTTCTTCTGCAGTTCGCGCGCCTCGAGTTCCTTCTTGGCGATCTCGTCCATGCGCGAGGTCTTCATCTCATCGGTAAGCAGGATGGCCTCCGCGTTGTACGCGTCGCGCATACGTTTGATCTGCGACCAGCGGTCATCGATCTCCTTCTGCCATTGGGCGCTGTGGTGGTCCAGTTCCTGTTGGGCGGCCTGGTAGTCGGGCATCTGCTCCAGGATGTACTTGCTGTCCACGAACGCGATCTTCTGGGCCGGAAGCACGCAGGGGATCACGAGCGCCAGAAGCGCCAGACCGATGTGGAAGTTCCTGTGTATCATGGTGATGACTGGCCTATGCAGGGGCGCTTGGCCCGAAGGTCCGCGAAAGTAGGTGATCATCGGCTCAAAGCTCCCCAAGATCAATGCCGATCGTGAAATGGAACTGGCTCTTGGCCATGCTGGGCGCACCGGGCACGTCGTCGAATCGCCAGGCGTAATCAAGTCCCATGGGGCCGAACATGGGCAGGAACAGGCGCAGGCCGATACCTGCACTTCGGTACAGACGGAAGGGATCGTACCGCTTGATGTCGTTCCAAGCGTTGCCGCCCTCCACGAAGGTGGTGGCGAAGATGGTGGCCGACGGGTTCAACGACACCGGGAAGCGCAGCTCGGCCGTGTACTTGTTCACGAAGAAGCTGCCCGTGGTGGGCGTGAGCGAGAGGTCGTCGTACCCGCGCAGGGCGATGATCTCGCGTCCATCGAGTTGGAAGCCCGTGAGGCCGCTGCCCCCGAGGTAGAAGCGTTCGAAAGGGGAATCGCCTTTGCGCGAATTGTACCTGCCGAGGAAGCCGAAACCGGCGCGGGCCATGAACACCAGGTCGTGGCGGGTCTTGCTGCGCGTGAGCTTGGTGAACCACTGGGTGGTGAATTTCCACTTGTGGAACTCGGCCAGCTTGTAACGTTGGGCCGGTTCCAGCGCCACGTAATTGATGTTCCTGTTGGCACCGAAAGCCGAGAAGGGCGGTGTGGCCTTCAAACTGAAACTGGTCTCGGACCCCTGGGTGATCCAGAAGGGCTCCTGGATGCTCCGCCGGGCGAAGCGGGCCTGAATGGCGTACACGTCGCTGGTGCCGTCGGCAAAGGAGAAGAGCGCCGATGAGCCCGCACTAGTGGCCCAATTGTTCAGGCTGTACCGCTGGAAACTGGCCGTGAGGTTGAAGAAGAAATAGTCGTCGGGCCACTTCAGGCGCCAGCCGAAGCCGAGGGAGGAACCGAAGATGCCGAGTTCGGCGAAGGCATTGGTACCGGCCGCGGTGAGGTCGCCCGGAGCACGGCCGTTGGTCTGGCGGGTGTAGTACACGGACAGGCTCAGCGAGTTGGGCTTGCGGCCCCCGAGCCAGGGCTCCACGAAGGAGAGGCTGTAGCTCTGGTAGTATTTGCCGTTGGTCTGCGCGCGCAGGTTCAGGGTCTGCCCGTCACCGGCCGGCAGGGGACTCCACGCCTTGGGGTCGGTGATCTTGCGCAGGCTGAAGTTGGTGAAGGACAGGCCAAGCGAGAGCAGCAGGCGGCCCGCACCGTAACCTCCACTGAGTTCCAAGCGGTCGCTGGGCTTCTCCTCCACGGTGTAGTTCAGGTCCACCAGGCCTGTGCGCGGGTCGGGCGTGGGATTCACTCCCACTTTCTCGGGGTCGAAGAAGCCCAGGCCGACGATCTGCTGCTGGGAGCGGATGACCTCGCTGCGGTCGAACAGGTCGCCCGGCAGTGTCCTGATCTCCCGGCGTACCACGTGGTCGAAGGTCTTGGAATTGCCACTGATCGTCACCTCGCGCACGCGGTACTGGCGCCCCTCCCGTATGCGCACCTCCAGGTCGATGCTGTCGCCCTCCACGCGCTCCACCGGGTCCAGATAGAAACTCAAGTAGCCCCGGTCCATGTACAGCGAGCTGATGTCAACCCCGCTGGGGTTCTGGTACAACCGCGTGTCCAGCATCTTCTTGTTGTACACCTCCCCTTTCCGGATGCGCAGCACGCTGCGCAGGGTGTCGCTGCTGTACTTGGTGTTGCCCACGAAATCGATGTTGCGGAAGTAGAAACGTTCGCCCTCGTCGATCCACATCTCCAACACGATCCTCTTGCGCGATACGTATCGCATGGTGTCCCGGATGATGCTCGCGTTCCGGTAGCCTTTCTCGTTGTACACGGCGATCGCCTTGTCCTTGTCGTCCCGGTAGTCCGCAGCCTTGAACTTGCTCGCCGAGAAGGGATTGTACCAGTTCTTGCGCTTGGTGCCCTTCATGGCGCGGCGCAGGCGGCCGCTCTTCACCCGGTTGTTGCCGTGGAACACCACGTCCCGGATGCGCACCTTGGGCCCCGCATCCACGAGCATGCGCAGCAGCGCCGTGTTGCTTGTCGAATCGACCACGGGGACCACACGGGCATCCGCTTTCAGATGACCCTTGTCCACGAAGTACCGTTTGATGGTCCCGCGGATGTGGCTGTACATGATCTCGTTCGCTTGGAAGCCCTCCAACGGCCCCAGCTCCTCGAAGAGCTTGTCGCCCTCGTTGCGTGTGACGGTGCCTGCGAACGTCTTGCCCCGGACGGTCGGGTTCTCCTGCACGATGATGTTCAGGAAGATGGTGGTTCCCGTGATGCGCGCGGCCTCGATCCGCACATCGGTGAACAGGTGCTGATCCCAGATGGCCTGGATGGCCTTGCCGATGCGCTCGCCCGGCACGGTGATCCGTTCGCCCACCTGCAGGCCACTGAAAAGTTCCACCGCTTTGGTATCCCGCGTAACGCAGCCGAAGACCTGTATACCGCCGATGGTATATTCCTTCGGATAAGCGTAATCGAGCACGGGCCCGCTGATCGTCTGCGCATGCGCGCCACGGATGGCCCCCAGCAGGAGTGCCGTGCCCAGGATCACGCGCAGGATGGAGCGCAGGGTCCGGCTCATGCGGGATCGAGTTGCTCGCTGGTAAGACCGAAGCGACGTTCGCGGCCCTGGTAGTCGAGTACGGCCTGGAACAGGTGCTCCTTGCGGAAATCGGGCCAGAGCACGGCGGTGAACCAGAGCTCGGCATAGGCGATCTGCCAGAGGAGGTAGTTGCTCACGCGCTGCTCGCCGCTGGTGCGGATCAGCAATTCGGGGTCGGGCATGCCCGCGGTGCTCAGGCGGGAACTCACCAGCGCCTCATCCACGGCCGAAGGGGCCAGGCGGCCTTCCTGCACATCCTGCGCAATGGAACGGGCCGCGCGTACGATCTCCCAGCGCGCGCTGTAGCTGAGTGCCAGGGTGAGCGTGATGCGTGTGTTGTGGGCGGTGCGACGGATGGCCTCTTGCAAGGTGTTCCGGCAGCTCGCGGGCAGGCTGTCCGTATCGCCGATGGTGTGCAGGCGAACGCCGTTCTCGTTCAGGCTGTCCAATTCGCTCATCAGCGTGTTCACCAGCAGGTCCATCAGCGCGTCCACTTCGGCCTGCGGCCGGTTCCAGTTCTCGGTGCTGAACGCGTAGAAGGTGAGGTATCGTACACCGATCTCCGTGGCCCCCACCAGCGTGTCGCGCACGCTCTTCACCCCGTTGCTGTGGCCCACCACGCGGTGCTCGCCCTGGCGCTGGGCCCAGCGGCCGTTGCCGTCCATGATGATGGCCACATGCTCGGGCACACGGGCCGGATCGATCCGGGAGCGCAATTCTTCGGCTGTGCTGATCTTGGCGTGGGCGGACATGGGGTCACGACGCCCGCCTTCGTGCTCACTCCGGCGAACGGGGCGCGAATTTGCGGTTTTCGCGCCTGATCCCCACCAGTACGTGTGTACTTGCCGGACCGCGCCGGGTCACGGACTGCTCCAACCCCCTACCGGTGCTTCCGTTTGCTCCACATGGCATCACACTCCGTGAAGCGGGTGAGCAGCATGGAAAGGCTCAGGCCGGTATACTGGTACCAGTCCTTGGTATTGCTGTCGCCCCGGGCGCGGCCGGTGTTGATGCCCGACGTACGCGCCGCGCTGGGGTCGGCAAGGGCTGCGGTGAGCGGGCCAGCCTCTTCGACCAGGACGCCCCGGTCGGCATAGACCCCGCCCACATCATCCAAGTGGTCGGTGTACGTGCGGCGCAAGCCCCATTCCACGCCCAGGTCCACCCTGTCGGACAGCGCGAATTTGAAACCGAAGCCGTGCGGGATGTTGAAGACATCGAGGGGGTACGGCTTGCCACCCGATGCGGTGCCTTGTCCCTCGGTTCCCAAGGGCTGCAGATCGTACCAGGTGTCGTCCAGCCGGTTCTGCGGGTTCATGTGGAAGTAGCCCAGACCTACGAAGAGATAGGGCGTCCACAAGTGGTTGTTCTTCCGGTCGATGCTGCGGTATTTCAGGAAGTTGACCTCCACGGTGAAGGCCAGCTCGAAGATGTTGGAGCGGAAGCCCAGGTTGCGCGTCTGCTGCACGGGATCGGGCGAATCGGAGTCGTACGCTTCCAGGCGGGTGTACAGGCCTTGGAAGCGCACAGCATAGTGCGGCGTGATGTTGTACCGGTAAAAAAGCCCACCGGCCATGTGCATGTGGCGCGGATAGTGCCGCAAGGGGTTGATGTCCCCGATGTAGTAGCTGAGCCCCCCGGTAAGGCCCGCTTCGCTCACTTGGGCCGAAGCGGGCGCCAGGGCCACCATGAGGCTGAGAACGACCAGGGAATGACGAGGCATGCGGGGCTTCAACGCAACAACACGCGGACTGTTGCCTTTGAGGCCACGAACTTAGCCTCTTCCTTGGGGGCGCCCCTCAACGTTCGCTCATCTTTGCGCTCCGCACGTCCATGCCCCAGCCCAGTTTTTCGCGCAGCGTGTTGAAGAAGCCGGTGCCTTCGAGTTGCACGAAACGGGCACGGTGAGCGGCCTTGCGCACGTGCAGATCCAGTGAGCGGCCTACAATGAAGCCCCGCGAGTCGATGTTCACCAGGTACTTGTCCTCGCGGGCTTCGGCATGCAGCCGCAGAATGCTGGCGCCCGGCACCACGATGGGCCGCACATTGAGGTTATGGGGCGAGATGGGTGTGATCACCATGGCGTCGCAGGAGGGATCGAGGATGGGGCCGCCGCAGCTCAATGAGTAAGCGGTGCTGCCCGTGGGCGTGGCCACAATGAGGCCGTCGCTCCAGAAGGTGCTCAGGAAGCGGTCGTTCACCCAGGCGTCCACCACGAGCATACTGCTGGTGTCGCGCTTGTGTACGCTCATCTCGTTGAGGCCGATGAGTGTTTCGCCATTGGCCAGGTCGGTGCCCTGCAGGGCGATAAGGCTGCGTTCCTGGATGGTGTATCGGCCCTCCTTCACGGCCTGGATGGCGGCGAGCGCACCTTCTTCGCGCGTGCTGCTGAGGAAACCGAGCCGCCCCAAGTTGATGCCCAGCACCGGAATGCCGCTCTGACCGGTTTTCGCCACGGTGTCCAGGATGGTGCCATCGCCGCCCAGGCTGAAGAAAAGGTCGATGCCCGCGAGCGCCGGGTTGTCCACCACTTCGGTGCCGGGTTCCACGGGCACGCCGGCCATGGCCATTTGTGCCGCCAGGCTGCTGTCCACCACGGGTACCAGGCCTTCGATGCGCATCAACGCGTGGATCCGCGCCACCGAGGGGATGCTGGCCCGGGCGAGTGATCTCCCGTGCGTGCCGATGCGCATCGTGTTCGCCATTGTGTCCGCCCGGTCGCTTCCCGCCCTGCTTGTTGTGCTCCGCTCGCCTTCGGCCTTCCGCTCAGAAAGGATGTGCGAAATGTAGGAAGAAGCCGGTCTCCTCCAGGCCGTTCACGGCGCATTCGGCGCGCACCACCATGTCGAAGTTGGTCACCAGGTCCACCCCCAGGCCATAGCCCGCCTGCACCGCATTGGCCAACGGGTTGCGTTCGGCGTAGCGCTTGTCCCACACGTAGCCCACATCGGCGAACGCGTTCAGGTAGATGGCCACGTACAAGCGGCGCACACGGCCCTCCTCGCCACGCGCAAAAAGATACTCGCGCGGCTTCACCAGCGCCCACAGCGCGTTGGTCTTCAGCAAGGCGTAGTGCGCCCCATCGATCACATAGTATTCATACCCGCGCACGTGATCGCCGTAGCCCAGGCCCTGCTGCAGGTAATAGGGCAGATCGGGACCGGTGGACACCTTGCCGTGCAGTCCCGCGCCCAAGCTCCACCGGTCGCTGGTGCGCCAGATCCGTTGGGCCATGCCATAGAACGTGGTGAGGTCCGTGCGGCCATCGCCGATGATGGGCAGGCCGTAACGATCCGCGCGCAGCAGGAGCAGCGAGCCCTTGAGGGGGAAGGCCCGCCGATCGCGGCGGTCGTGCGTCCAGGAATAACCCAGCGTGAAGATGTCCGCACTCCTCCCACCGTCAGCGAAATAGCCCGGTACCGCCCGCGCCACCGAGTCCATCACGTCCGCATGGATGTAGCCCAGGCGGAATGCGTGCCGGACATCGAGGATCGGACGGTAGGTGACCTCCACATCGCCCTTCCACTCGCGGCGTGTTTCCCGGCCATGCAGGGTGATGAACTCCCGCTTGTTGCCCCTGGTGCCCGCCGTGATCTCGTCCTGATGCGTGCGCGAACCCCCGAAGGCGAGGCCCCAGCGCTGCCGACGACTGATGTACGGGAACCGGTAGCGTATGCCGAACTCCTTGGTGTAACCCAGCTGCGCCTTCAGGAAGAGCGTCTCGTTGCGGCCGCGCATGTTGAGCCGGCTCAGGTACAGGCCGTAATACACCCGCCGCAGTTCGCGCGTGAGCCACCAGGTGTTGAAGTTGGGGTCGCTGTACCGGAAGATCGGCGAGGGCCGCCAGGCCCAGCGTTCCACCACGGTGATCGTGAGGAAAACATCGGTGGACGAGAGGTACAGCGGCATGATCTCCACGCTGTGGAACAGCCCCAGGTTGAACACGTTCTGCCGGCTGCGCTCGATCATGGCGTTCAGCTGTTCGGCACTGGCCACCGTATCGCCCTCGGCCAGGGTGAGTTCGCGCAGGATCACCCCGTCCTTGGTGGCGCGCGTCCCTTCGATCACCACTCCATGAATGGTGTACGGTCCGTTCCACACGGGATCCGGTTGGGGTTTCGCAACGTGCGCCGCGCCGATCGCAGCAAGGAGGACCAGGATCCGGAAAAAACGCATGTCCAAGGTTCCGTGTTCACGTGCGTGCGCCCAGCGGCGAGAACGTGGCCCGGGGATCACAGATCGATCAGGCGCATCAGTTCATCATAGCGCCCCCGCAGGTCCTCATGGAAGCGTGAACCCTGATAGGTGGTCTTCACCTCGTACTCGTACCGCTCGAAGGTCTGCAGCACACCGCTGATGTCCTCGCGATTGATCTTCAGGACCACTTCCATCCGCCTACTGTCCGGCAGGGTGTGGCAATACACACTGAGCACCTTCGCGTCGTTACCTTCCACGATCCTGGCGATCTGCTGGAGACTGTAGTCGATGGCGTTCACCTCCAGCACCAGCACGCTGCCGGGTTCGCGCACGTTGGTCACCTCGCTCAGGCGCAACAAGGCCGTGTGCTCGTTCACCGCCCCCAGGTAGCGACCTTCCACATCGAGGACGGGCACCATGCTCAGCCCCCGCTCCATCAGTAGTTTCACCACATCGTACACGTGTTGCGGGCCCCGCACGTACGGCAGCTCCACCTGGTCCATCGCACCACGCACGGGCGTTGCGGGCCCGCCGTTCTCCTGCAACGCGCGCTCGCTCACCAGGCCCACCAAGCGTCCGCTCTCCACCACGGGCAGATGTGCGAGTTTCAATTCCTCCATGCGCTCTTGCGCCAACCCCACCAGGTCGGTGGGCTTCAGCGGTACGATGTCGGCGGAGATCAGATCGATCGCGTGCATGGGGAGCGGTACGCCAAGAACGTGCCGCGAACGGCGCATCTACTTTTGGCGGCGACGAAGCTAAACGGATCGGCTGATGACCCGCCTGAGCGTTAACGTGAACAAGTTGGCCACCTTGCGCAACGCGCGCGGCGGCAACAACCCCGATGTGGTGGCTTGGGCACGGGCCATCGAGCGGTACGGCGCGCAGGGCATCACGGTACACCCCCGGCCCGATGAACGCCACATCCGACGGTCCGATGTACGCGCCCTGAGCAAGGCGATCACCACGGAGTTCAACATCGAGGGATACCCCAGCGAGGACTTCATCGCCTTGGTACTGGAGGTTCGGCCCGCGCAGGTGACCCTGGTGCCGGATCCGCCCGGTGTGCTCACCAGCAACGCGGGCTGGGATGCACGCGAACACAAGATGTTCCTGAAGGAAGTGCTGGCCCGCTTCAAGCGTGAAGGCATCCGTACCAGCGTGTTCATGGGTACCGACCCCGAGCAGCTCAGCCATGCGGCCGATACCGGCACCGATCGCGTTGAACTCTACACCGAGCCATACGCCGCCAACTACCACAAGGACCGCGCATCGGCAGTGGCGCCTTTCGCCAATGCAGCGGAAAAGGCGCGGCAACTCGGCCTGGGCCTCAACGCCGGACATGATCTCGACCTGCACAACCTGGCGTTCTTCAACGCGAACGTGCCCGGGCTGCAAGAAGTGAGCATCGGCCACGCGCTGGTGTGCGACGCGCTGATGTACGGCATGGAGAACACGGTGGGGCTGTATTTGCGGGAATTGCGATGAGTGTCGATCTCTTCCATCGCCGCGCCGGACAGGGCACACCGATCGTGATCCTGCACGGCCTCTTCGGCAGCAGCGACAACTGGGCCAGCATCGGCCGGGAACTCGAAAAAGACCACGACGTGCTGCTGGTGGATCAACGGGATCATGGCCGTTCACCTCACACCAACGAAGTGAACTACGGATTGATGGCCGACGATGTGCAACGGTTGGTCACGGGCCTGGGCCTGAAGGACATCGTGCTGGTGGGCCACAGCATGGGTGGCAAAACGGCGATGTGGTTCGCACACCGCTGGCCGGGGCTGGTGAAGCACCTGGTGAGCGTGGACATGGGTCCGCGCGAGTATCCCATCAGCAACCAGGCACCTATCATCGAGGCGTTGCTGACGAGTGACCTGGACCGCAAGACCAGCCGCAAGGAGGTGGATGAGCACCTGGCGCGCTATGTGCCCGAGCCGGGCGTGCGCCAGTTCCTGCTCAAAAGCCTCTACTGGGAGACGCCTGAAAAACTGGCCTGGCGTATGAACGTGCCGATCCTGGCACGCGACATCCACCACATCCTGGGCGCCGCCCCGCCCGAACTGATCCGGGTGCCCACCCTCTTCATCCGGGGTGGCCAGAGCGATTACATCACCCGGGGCGATGTACCGGCGATCAAGGAACAATTCCCGAACAGCCGCATCGAGACCGTGGAGTTCGCCGGCCACTGGGTGCATGCGCAGGCCCCTACCGAGGTGATGGACCTGATCCGTTCCGTGGCATGAACCGCATCATCCTGCTCGTGATATCCACGACGATCCCGACGATATGTGGCGCCCAGTGGGACAGCATCGACTACGCACCGATCATACGCGATACCTCGCTCGTGGTATATGATAGCGGCTTCACCTTCCGCGAAGGCGTGTACTTCGGGTTCGAGGACTTCCGCGACAACCGGCCCGGCGTTGCACTGAAGGACCTCTTGGACGAGGAGAAAAGACCGGTGGACGACCTGCGGCAGAGCGACGGAAAATTGTACCGCACCGACAGCAGCGGTACCGCCCGCCCCATCGACATGGACCGTATCTGGGGCTTCTGCGAGCGCAACACGGTGTACGTGCACATCGGCAACGGCTTCAATCGCATCGGCCTCATGGGGTCCATCGCCCACATCGTCTACGACCAGACCTACAGCAGTTGGGGCGGCTACTACGGCATGTACGGCATGGGGCCCACCACCACCACCGTGCAGGAGCAGCGCCTGCTCGACATGGCTTCCGGCGACTTCCTGCCGGTGAACGCGACGAGCATCGCGCAGGCCATTTCCACCGATCCCGAGTTGTTGGCCAAGTACGAATCGCTCCCGAGGAAGGAGCGCAACGCTACGGAGACCGTGTACCGATTCATGCGCCTGTTCAACGAACGGCATCCGCTGCGTTTCCCGCGATAAGCGTGGCTCCATCCGGATCATCCATGAACCACGGGACCGCTGGATCGGAAGCCCACCGCTCAGGAACTTCCGCGATTCCTCTGTTCGGCCCGGTTCGTGCAGGCCGGACCACGGCACCTACTTTCGCCGCCGCTGTGCAAGCGGATCCCATCGGTCCCACAACGTCCAGGATCGCACCACCCCACCATGCGCCACCTCCTCTTTCTCCTTGCTGTCCTTCCTCTCGCAACGCCCGCACGTGCGCAAGCCTCCGGCCAGGTGGCTCCGGCCGCTATCGGCTGGTACAACGTGGAGAACCTGTACGACACCATCGACTCCCCGGACACCGACGATGCCGAGTGGCTGCCCACGGCACCCAAGAACTGGACCGGCGAGCGCTACCGCATCAAGCTGGCGCACCTGGCACGCGTGATCGGCGAAATGGGGCAAAAAATACATCCCGATGGACTGGCATGTATCGGCCTGTGCGAGATCGAGAACGCCACCGTGCTGGAGGACCTGGTTCACACCCCGCCCATCGCCGCGCGCGGTTATCAGTACGTGCATCATGACGGTCCGGACCGGCGCGGTGTGGACGTCGCCTTCCTGTACGACCCGAAGCGATTCCACCTGCTGAACCACACCACGCATCCATTGCACGATCCACAGGACAGCCTCTTCCGCACCCGTGAACAACTCGTGGTGACGGGCGTGATGGATGGCGACACCATCAGCTGCATCATGGCGCACTGGCCCAGCCGACGCGGGGGCGAGAAGCGCAGCCTGCCCAAGCGCGCGCTCGCCGCTCAACTGGGCCGTCATCTGGTCGATTCGCTCCTCGCCCTGAACAAGGACGCCCGGATCATTTACATGGGCGACCTGAACGACGACCCCGTGGACCCGAGTGTGCGTCGCTTCTTCGGCTCCACCGACGACAAGACCCGGGTGAGCAACGCCACGTTCTTCAATCCCATGCAGCCGCTCTACGAAAAAGGCATCGGCTCGCTGGCCTGGCAGGACTCGTGGAACCTCTTCGACCAGTTCATGCTCTCCCCGGCGCTCGTCACCAGTAAAAAAGGATACCAATATTATGGTGTTCGCGTCTTCAACGAACCGTACCTGGCCCAGAAGGAAGGCAACTTCAAGGGCTATCCGTTCCGCATCTATGTGGGGGACACGTTCACCAACGGCTTCAGCGACCACTTCCCGGTGTTCATCATCCTGGCGAAGCAGGTGCCCAAGCCCTGATGGGGTCCAGCATGTGGCGGAGGTGCGAGGGCACGAAGCTGCGGGAACGGCCGGGCCGCCACTCTCCCGCCCCCCGGCATCCGTTCTCCCCGTTGCGCCACCTCCTCCTTCCGCTCCTCGTCCTCCACAGCATCACTGCCACCGCGCAAACGGTGGACAGTCTGCACATCTTCCGTTCGATCCCTGCGGGACGGTATACCACCTCCAGCGCCGAGACCACCGCGTGGAAACTGGCACATGAGGGAGCCTCGTTCGTCTTCTTGGGCCCTGCCGAGCTGGATGGCGTGAACCACGAACTGGGATCCCAGCAGCCGGAAGTGCACAACCACACCACGTTGCCCGGGCTTTCGCACATCGGCTTCGTGTACTACGGCAAGCGGGCGCACGCATTCTGCCTGTCGGAAGAAACCGGCCTGCTGGTGGACCTCACCGCGCGGCGGCAAGTGCGCATGGCGGACACCCTGACGCGCATGAAGCTGAAGGCCGCGCTGCTGGCGCTGGGGCTGTAGGGACGGGTCCACTTCTCGGGTACCACGCCCCGAAGCCACCGGTCCTTCCACGCCGGGATGGGCACACCCCTACCTTCGCGCCCCACGACGGAACCATGCTGGAACTGACCTACCTGCGCGATCGGCGCGACGAGGCCATTGCGCGCCTGAAAAAACGGAACATCGATGCCGAAGGGCTGATCGGAAAAGCCGTGGAATTGGACGGCACGCGACGCGCCACGCAGAACACGCTGGATGCGAAGAAGTCCGAGTCGAACGCCATCAGCGAAACCATCGGTGCGTTGATGAAGAGCGGTGACAAGACCGGTGCCGAGGTCGCCCGCGCGAAGACCACCGGTCTGAAGGCGGACATCGCACGCCTGCAGGACGAACTGAACGCCGCCGAGGCCGCCCTGCACGATCAGCTCTGCCAGATCCCCAACGCCCCCAACGACAAGGTTCCTGCCGGCAAGAGCGCCGAGGAAAACATCACCGTGATGCAGGAGGGGGCCATCCCGCAACTGCACGCCGGCGCCAGGCCGCACTGGGAACTGGCCGAGGAGTACGGCCTTTTCAGCCTGGACCTCGGCGTGAAGCTCACCGGCGCGGGCTTCCCCGTGTACACCGGGCAGGGGGCCCGTCTCCAGCGCGCGCTCATCGCCTTCTTCCTGGACCGCGCCACCGCCGCAGGTTATACCGAGGTGATCCCACCGCACATGGTGAACGCGGACAGCGCCTTCGCGACGGGCCAGTTGCCCGACAAGGAGGGACAGATGTACCATGCCACGGTGGACAACCTCTATTTGATCCCCACGGCCGAAGTGCCCATCACCAACCTGTACCGCGACGTCACCGTCGAGGAAGGGCGCCTGCCCATCAGGAACGTGGGGTATACGCCCTGTTTCCGCCGCGAGGCCGGCAGCTACGGTGCGCATGTGCGCGGTCTCAACCGCGTGCATCAGTTCGACAAGGTGGAGATCGTGCGCATCGAGAAACCGGAGAACAGTTATGCGGCGCTGGAAGGCATGGTGGAGCACGTGAAGGGCCTGCTACGCGACCTGGAACTCCCCTACCGCCAGTTGCTGCTATGCGGCGGCGACATGGGCTTCGCCAGCGCCATGACCTACGACATGGAGGTGTACAGCGCAGCGCAACAGCGCTGGTTGGAGGTGAGTTCCATCAGTTGCTTCGAGACCTACCAGAGCAACCGCCTGAAGCTGAAGTTCAAGGAGGACAAGAAGACCCGCCTGCTGCACACGCTCAATGG
Organism: Bacteroidota bacterium; assembly: GCA_018267155.1. Lineage (GTDB taxonomy): Bacteria > Bacteroidota > Bacteroidia > Flavobacteriales_F > PHOS-HE28 > PHOS-HE28. Next base: position 20,169 of record JAFDZE010000119.1, read on the forward strand.
CAGCGCACTCGCTTTGGCACGGATCGTGGCGGCCCTGCTGGAGAACAACCAGACGCCCGACGGCATCCGAATTCCCGATGCCCTGCGCTCGTACACGGGCTTCGATATGATCCGCAAGCAGCCATGAGCAGAACGGGGACGAAAAACATCCCGGTGCGAGGGTACGAGGGTGCGAGCGTGCGACTCTTCTGCCCTCGCACGCTCGCACCCTCGCACCCTCGCACC
>JAFDZE010000011.1 GCA_018267155.1 Bacteroidota bacterium
CAGCGGCATCCGCGTGGGCACGCCGGCCATCACCACGCGCGGCTTGAAAGAGGCCGAATGCCGTCAGATCGCGGTGCTGATCGATGCGGCGATCACCCGGGCCGACGACGCCAGCGAACTGGACCGCATCCGCTTCCAGGTGAACGGCATGATGCGCCTTCGCCCGCTCTTCGCCTGGTGAACATGCGCGGCCCGGTCATTCTCCTCGCCATGATCGCGACGATCGGCCTTTCCGCCCAAGCGGACTATCCGGTGGACAGCATCGCGCCCAACCTCATCGGCTGCTGGTACGCGGGCGATGGCGGCATGGAGGGCTACTACTGCTTCGATCCCAACGGCCATGTTTCCGTGGTGAAGAAGGGCAACGGCCGGATCAAAGTGGAGGGTGAATGGGAAGTGGATACCAGGAAGGGCCTGGTCACCATCACCAGCGGGAAAATGAAGACCCGTTACCTGGTGGAGCGCCTCCAGCCCGACGGTTTCATCCTGGTGACGCCCAAGGATGGCGTGCGGCTCGAGGGGCACAAGGAGAAGCCCAAAGGCTGGAAGTGATGGTCCCGGCCCGCGTACAGTTGGTGCTGCTGCTGGCTCTCCTGTCCGTTCCGGTCCGGGCACAGGAAACCCGCATGGTGCATCTGAAGAACCGGTTCTTCGCTGACTGGGGATACAACCGGGCGCAGTACACGCGCAGCAATATCCACTTCAACGGTCCGGGGTACGACTTCATCCTGCACGACGTGGCGGCGCAGGACCGGCCGGAAGGCTTCTCGTTCGGTGGCTATTTCGCACCGAAGAACATCTGGATACCGCAGTACAATTATCGGGTCGGCTGGTTCCTGAACGACAATTGGGGCCTGTCCATCGGGCTCGACCACATGAAATACGTTGTGCGGCAGTACCAGACCGTGCGGATGACCGGTACGATCAGTCCCGACCGGTCGATGACCTACGCGGGAAACAGCGAGCACGACGTTGTGCTGGCCCCCGAGCTGCTGCGCTACGAGCACACGGACGGGCTGAATCTGTTGAGCGTGGACGGGGACCACTACGACCGGCTGTGGAACAGCCGCAACGGGAAGCACGCGATCTTCTTCTCGGAGGGCGCATTCATCGGTCCGGTGGTCCCGCGCACCGATGTGCGGCTCTTCGGCGAGGGCATCAACAACCGGTTCAACGTGGCCGGATACGGAGCGGGGGTGCAGGTCGGCGTGTTCACGGTCCTCTGGAACCATGTGTTCCTGCGGGTACTGGCCAAGGGCGGCTATATCGAACTGCCGAACGTGCTTACCACGGGCAAGTCCGGCAACAGCGCCCGCCAGCGGTTCTGGTTCGTGCAGGAGAACGTGGTGCTGGGCGTACTGATCGGCCGGGGCGGCGTCAAGGCTCGCGCCAATTGATGTGCTTGCCGAGCGTACCGCGCATGCGCTTCCACCCCGACTCACGGTCCATGATGGAGACGAAACTGTCCACGTGGGCCACGGACGCATCGATTGGAGGCAGGGGCTTCAGGTATTCGGTCTGGATGGAATCCCGTACCAGGGGGATCAATCCGATCGGTGGGGCCTTGAACTTGCGGGACACACGGCGGCAGAAGGACTTCAGCAATTTGGTCTGGAACTCGTCGGAGGCGAGGGCCACGTGTTCGAGGCCGGCCTTGCGGGCCACCTTGAAACCGTAGTAAACGTTCTCGGTGCTGTGCTGGGCCTGATCGTCGATCAGGATATCCTCGCGCGGAACACCGAGAGCCACCGCGTATTCGCGCAGCACTTCGGCCTCCACCCAGGGCGTGTACACCGCAGCGCCCGACATCACGATCTTTTTGGCCAATCCGGTCCGGTACAAATAGACCGACCAGACGAGCCGCGCATGCACGGGCTCTGGAAGGCCATTGTCGTACGGCATGCCCGGCACGATCACGGCATCGTACGGGCCATGGGCACGGGCCTTGGCCAGATAACGTTCGGGATGGCGGATGTAGCAACCCGGCAGCAGGATCAGGGCCAGCAGGGCGAAACTCCAGTTCAAACGGCTCATGATGGGCGAAGATGGCGGTAACCCGAACGCCACGATCATGCCCCGGCCTTCGCAACACTATTTGGCGAGCTGGGCCACATGCGTTGCCAACGGGCCTCACACCGTGCGGCCAGTTCACCATCCGTCCAGATGACCCAGCAGGCTATGAAGGCGAGGCCCATCTGCGGTATGTCGATGTACAGGGCCGTGGCCAGATGGAAAAGCACGGCGCACCCCATCGCCAGGTACCGCGGAGTCCGCCACCACACAACGATCGGGATGGCGAATTGCAGTGCGAGGGTGCTCCACGTGATCAGCGCGATGATCCCTTGAGGCCAGGTGGTCAACCACGCCGGGCCGAACTGCGGGTCGGAGGCCACGATGCCCACGGCGGTGCCGTCGAGCCATGTGGTACCGGTCAGCTTGTGCAGCCCCGTGACCAGGTAGGTGAAGATGAGCTGGATGCGGATGGCCCAGAACCCGAGCAACGATGATGCCCGATCCAGCGGTCCATCGGGTCGCGCCCGCAGGAACACCATCCACAAGAGCACATTGTTCATGAGCAGCGAACCACCGCAGGAGGCGAGCCAGGCGCGCTGGGTGAGCGAGGCGAAGAGCATCCAGATGACGAAGGCCATCCAGCGGGGTGCTTCGCGCAGCGTTCCATACGCGGAGAACAGGATCAACAGGGCCGCACCGGGCACGGACAGCGCACCCGGGAGCCAGCTGCCGAAGGCGTTCATGAACCAACTTCCGAAGCCCGGCACCGGCAGGGGCGGCGAAACGGGATACTCCCACAGTTGTTCCACGAGCGGCAGCGCGCTCAGGATATAGCCCAGCACCCAGACGTATACCGCGCGTTGAAAGAGCCGGACCGTGGCGGTGCTCATGGCTGATGGCGATCAACGAACACGATGGGCACGTACCGGGTATCACGATCGGTGGGCCGATGATCATCGACCACGCAATGCTGCACGGCGCGGAACCGGAGGTCGCCCTCATCGTGCATCATATCCCGCACCAGACCGAGCAGGGCCTCCTCCATGACCGGTGGTACGGTAAGCGTGTCCGGGAAAGGGGAACCTCCGTTCAGGTAGGCCGCAACGTTGCGGACCATACGCGTTCGCAGGTAGTTGTCGCCGGATGCGTCCAGTGCGCGCCAGCTCTCGCCGATACCTGCCTGCACTTCACATGAGCAGCGTGGGGGATCCGGGGCGAAAAGGTCCCAACCCTGATGGAACAGCGGTCGTGCGTACGTGATGGACCAGTAACGCAGCCGGTCCGGTATCCAGCGGGATGGGAACGTGTAGGACGCCAAAAGGCCGAAATGCGCGAGCAGGATCGCTGGGATCAGCCACTTGGGTGGTCCGTTGGCCATGAGCGGCCAAGGTAGCGGGCGATCGTTCCGGTGACCACCCGGGCCATTGATCCGCTGCCGATCGCACCTTTGCGGCCACCCGTATCCTCGCGGCCCCATCGCATGAACATACCCACCAACTCCCCCGAACTGCGCAGCTGGATCCCCGTGCCGGCCAAGAGCGACTTTCCTGTCCAGAACATCCCATTCGGCGTTGGTGGTGCCGATGGCAGCGACAGTAACTGCCTCACGCGGATCGGCGACAGCGCGATCGACCTCGCGATCCTGGCGGAGCAGGGACTGATCCACGCACCCGAGCACCTGGGCGGCAAAGGCGCCTTCACGGGCGAGCTCGACGCCCTGTTGATGGATGGCCCGCAGGTGATCCGCGACCTGCGGCAACGTCTTTCAGAACTGTTGCGCGACGATGCGACGCTCAACGGTATGCATCGCGATGCGATCGCGCGGGCCATCATTCCGGTGAACGAGCTGGACATGGAATTGCCCGCGCTCATCGGCGACTACACCGATTTCTACAGCAGCCGCCAACACGCCTACAACGTGGGCGTGATGTTCCGCGACCCGGCGAACGCACTGATGCCCAACTGGCTGCACCTGCCGGTGGGCTATCATGGCCGCAGCAGCAGCATCGTGGTCAGTGGCACGCCCGTGCGCCGTCCCATGGGCCAGTTCAAACCCGCTCCGGACCAGGCTCCGGTGTTCGGCCCATCGCGGCAGCTGGATCTCGAATTGGAGGTGGGCTTCCTCACGTACGAGGGCCCCGAACTGGGCAGTCGCATCAGCGTCGAGGAGGCCGAGGACCACATCTTCGGGCTGGTGCTCTTCAACGATTGGAGCGCGCGCGACATCCAGGCGTGGGAATATGTGCCGCTGGGCCCGTTCCTGGGCAAGAACTTCGCCTCCTCCATGTCGCCATGGGTGGTCACGCTGGATGCACTGGAACCTTTCCGCGTGCAAGGCCCCGTGCAAGAACCGCAACCCCTGCCCTACCTGCGTTCCAGCGGTGCTCGCACGTTCGATATCCGGTTGGAAGTGGGCCTTACGCCCGCAGGTGGAAGTGAAACGATCATTTGCCGGAGCAACTTCAAGCACCTGTACTGGAGCATGGCGCAGCAACTCGCGCACCACACGGTGAACGGCTGCAACGTGCGCGCGGGGGATCTGATGGCCAGCGGCACGATCAGCGGCGACGCACCGGACAGCTTCGGCAGCATGCTGGAACTGGCGTGGAAAGGCACCAGGCCCATCAAACTCAACGACGGTAGCGAACGGAAATTCCTGCAGGACGGGGACACCGTGACCATGCGGGGCTACTGCGAAAAGGACGGTCTGCGCATCGGATTCGGGGAGGTGAGTGGCACGGTACTGCCGGCCGAATAACCCGCCAACACCCGACGCATCGGGAGCGGAACCTGCCAGCATACGGGAGGGCCGCGTCATTGCAGGGGTCGGCACGGTTTGACAAGGGGGGGGCACCCTGTATTTTTACCGACCCGGGCACGGGCGATCGGCTCGTTCGCCGTGCCAGGCCCGAGCCACCACCGACGCGCCAGGGCCATCCCCGCATGAAACGGAACCGCTTCCACTACCGCTGGCTGCCCCTCCTGCTCCCCCTGCTTTTCAGCTGTGGCAGCGTGAAGCTGAAGCAGATGGTGATGTTCGACGATGTGCGTACCGAGCCGCTGACCATCGATACCCTGCCCCAGTTGCGGATCGCGCCGCTGGACATCATCAACATCCAGGTCACCAGCAACGATCCCAGCACGGTGCTCGCCTTCCAGCAGCAACGCCTCACCATGGCCAACAGCATGAACGCGGGCTCGGGCGAGAGCGCCCTGGGCGTGCAGGAAGGGTACCGTGTGGACGAGCAGGGGGAGATCCACATGCCGTTCATCGGGGCGGTACGGGCCCAGGGCCGCACGTTGAACGAGCTGCGGCAGGAGATCAGCACCCGGCTGGACAAGTATATTTTGAACACCTCGGTGCAATGCCGCTTCATGAACTTCAGGGTCACCTTGCTGGGTGAGGTGAACCGGCCGAGCACCTATACCGTGCCCAGCGAACGCGTCACCATCCTGGAGGCCCTGGGCATGGCCGGCGATTTCACGGCCTACGCCGAGCGGAACAACGTACTGGTGATCCGCGAGCGGGATGGCGTGCGCTCCACCGCCCGGGTGAACGTGCAGGACCGGGAGATCTTCCGGTCGCCCTGGTTCTACCTGAATCCCGGCGACATCGTGTACGTGCGGCCACAGAAGGCCCGGCAATACGCCACCCGGGGCGACCTGGTGGAGCGGTACGGGGTGCTGCTGGTCTCGCTGCTGAGCGTGGCGGCCACCGTGATCATCACCGCGCGATGAGCATCGGTTCAACGGACAGCGGGATGAGTGCGCGATCGATCGGCGCACTTCTATTGCGTTACTGGTATCTGTTCCTCATCGGTCCCGCATTGGCGATCGCGTGGGCCTACTGGCATCTGCGTGTCACCGTGCCCATGTACGAGGTGAAGGCCCAGATGCTCATCAAGGAGGAGAAGAGCTACGGGGAGGACCTGCTCTTCGCCGAACTGGGGATCGGCAAGAAGGTGAAGAATCTGGAGAACGAGGTGCTGGTGATGTTGTCCTCGCCCTTGATGGCCGACGTGGTTCGCCAGAAGAACATGCAGTGGCGCTACTTCCGGCAGGATGGCCCGGTGCAGCGTGAGATGTATTCCGATCCACCGGTACGCGTGCTGGACTGGACGCCCACCAAGGCCGAAGGCGGGCTCACGGGCGAGGTGCTCGCCGATGGCGAAGGGGGCTACACCTTCATCGTGGACGGCCGGGAGTACGCGGGCGAATTCGGCGGTCGCACCGTGCTGCCGGGCGGGAAATTGATCCTGTGGGGCTCCTCGGATCTGAAGAAGAACGATCGCGTGCTGGTCAGGATGAGCCCGGTGGAGAGCATGGTCGCTCAATTCCACGAGAACCTCGACGTGTCCATCGCCGGAGAAGAGTCGAGCATCCTGGTGCTGAAACTGAAGGACACCTCGCCCAACCGGGCGCACGATGTGCTGATGGGCCTGATCGACGCGTACAATGAACGATCGATCGACGAGAAGAACAAGGGATACGCCGGTGCGATACGGCTCATCGACGAGCGATTGGCGGGGATCACCGCCGAACTCAGCGAGGTGGAGCAGGACATGGAGACGTTCAAGAGCCGCAACGTGACGGTGGAACTGGGGGCCGAAGCGAGCCTGCTGATGAACGAGATGGCGGCCTACGACCACAAGCTCACCGATGTGGGCGTGCAACTGGAGATGATGGACGGCATCGAGAACGTGCTCACACGCAACATCGAGGGGCAGCAATACCTGCCAACGGGGGTGGCCATCAACAACGTGGCGCTGAGCAATGAGCTGCAGAGCTACAACACACTACTGGCGCAGCGGGATCAGAAACGGCGCAACCTGGGTCCCGACCACCCCGAGTTGCAATTGCTGGACAAGCAGATCGGCAACCTGCGCGGGTCGATACGGGACAACCTGACCACGTTGCGGTCCGAACTGCGGACCACACTGGACGCCAACCGCTACCAGCAGGGCCTGATCGAGAACCGCACGCGTAGCCTGCCCCGGCGCGAGCGGATGCTGGTGGAGAAGGAACGTCGGCGGAGCGTGGTGCAGGACCTGTACCTCTATCTTTTGCAGAAACGCGAGGAGAGCGCCATCAACATGGCCGTTACCACGAGTACGGGCATGGTGGTGGAACCGCCCGGCATGCCCGACCGGCCGGTGAGCCCGAAACCGCGGCAGGTGTGGCTGGTGGCCCTCTTCCTCGGCCTCGCGATCCCCGGTGCCATCGTGCTTCTTCTCCGTCGTCTGAACGACCGCGTGGAGGACGCGGGCGCGATCCGCTCCATCACGTCCGTGCCGGTGCTGGCCACCATCGCCAACAGCAGGTCAAAAGAGAGCATGGTGGTGCGTGCCGGATCGAACTCGGTGGTGGCCGAAACGTTCCGCCTGTTGCGCGCCGGCCTGATGTACCTGACCCCGGGCAGCGACCTGCGCACCCTGCTGATCACCTCCAGCACATCGGGCGAGGGCAAGTCATTCATCGCCATGAACCTCGGGATGACGTTGGCGCTGGCGGGCAAGCGCATCGTGATCCTCGAACTGGACCTGCGCAAGCCCAAGCAGGAGCGCTACTTCGGTCTCGGTACCACGGACAAGGGCGTGGTGAGCTACCTGGTACGCAAGGACGTGGCCGTGCGGGACATCATCCGCAACAGCGGGCACCATCCGGGGCTGGACGTGATCCTGAGCGGGCCCGTACCGCCGGACCCGGCAGAATTGATCCTCTCGGATCGGTTGCGGGGGCTCGTTGCCGAACTGCGGGAGAGCTATGACACCATCATTCTGGACACCCCGCCGGTGGGTCTGGTGGCCGATGCGTTGCAACTGAAGGACCTGGCCCAGGCCACCATGTACGTGGTGCGCGTCGGCTACACGCACCTGCCGCAGTTGCGCACGGTGGAAGAGATACGTGCTGGCGAGAAACTGCCCCGGCCATTCATCGTGCTCAACGGGATGCGGTACGATGGCCCGGGAAGGTACGGCTATGGCTACGGCTACGGCCAGGGCCATGGGTACTTCGCGGAGCATGGCGCATCCGGTGGCCTTGCTGGCCGTATGCGGCGGTGGGCCGGCGGCAACGGCCGTGCCGGCGCACCCGAGCACAGCGGTGCCCGGAAGTGAGTGGCGATGACCCTGGAAAGCCATTCCCCAAAACAAGGTAGCGATCACGCGGGTCCTTCGCTGATGGACCGCTCGATATCGGGCATGCTCTGGGTGGCTCTGGACAAACTGGGCGCCAGCGGCACCAACTTCGTCATCACCGTGGTGCTGGCACGGCTGCTGTTCCCGGAGGACTTCGGCCTGGTGGCCATGGCGATGGTCTTCCTGGAGGTATCGTCGGTATTCGTGGAGAGCGGCTTCTCCACCGCCCTCATCCGCGAGAAAGAGATCAGCCAGGCCGACCGGTCCACTGCATTCCTGTTCAACGTTACCGCGGCGGTCCTGCTCTATGCCGCACTGTTCGCCTGTGCCCCGCTGATCGCCGGGTTGTACAAGGTCCCGGCCCTCGTTCCGGTCATCCGCGTGATGGGGCTCGGCCTGATCATCGACGCGGCCACGATCGTTCCCTCATCGGCACTTGTACAGCGGGTGGACATGCGGGCGCGTACCCTCGCCCGGCTCATCGCGGCCACCCTGTCCGGTGGCATCGGCGTGCTGCTGGCCTGGCGAGGGCACGGCGCGTGGGCCCTGGTGGCGCGCATGCTGGTGAACAGCGCGCTGCTCGCCGTGCTCTTGCACCGCTTCGATCCGTGGCGGCCGACCTTCAGCTTCCATCGGGGATCGTTCAAGCGCCTCTTCGGCTTCGGATCGCGGATCCTGGCCACCGGCCTGCTGGACAAGTTCTTCTCGCAGGCCTACCGCCTTGTGATCGGCAAGGTGTACGCGGCAGCGACCCTCGGCCTGTACACCCAGGCGGGCGGATTCGTCAGCATGGCCGTGAATACGCTCTTCCGTCCCGTGCAGACAGTAGCTTATCCGGTGCTGTCGAAAATGCGCGACGATCCATCGCGGCTGAAGGATGGCCATCGCCTGATGTTGCGCATGGGATCGTTCATCATGTTCCCCGTGCTCGTGCTCCTCGCCGTACTGGCGGAACCTTTCATCGGCTCCCTCATCGGCACGAAGTGGATCGCCGCAGCGCCTTATCTGCGCCTGCTGTGCGTGGCGGGCGCCACCATGCACGTATCCACGGTCAACCTTACCGCCTTATTGGTACTTGGCCGATCGGACCTGAGCCTTCGCCTCGAGATCATCAAGAAGCTGAACATCGTTGTGGCCATCGTCCTGGCGCTGCCGCACGGCGTCATGGGCCTGGTCGTGGGCGAAGCGGTCGTGTCGGTGGTGAACATGTTGGTGGACACCTGGTACACACGGGGCCTGTTGGGCTGGCACCCCATGGAACAGATCGGCGACGTGTTGCCATCCCTGCTGATCGCGATCATCGCCGGGGTCGTGGTGCTCATGGCGAAAATGATACTGACCGTCAGTGGCCCGCTCGCCCTTGCCGCGCTGGCATCCATCGGTATCATCGCGTACGTGGTACCGCACGTGCTGCTGGGCACGCGCGAATGGCGCACGATCACGGGCACCTTGCTTCCCAAGGCCCTCGCCACGGTAACGCACGACCGGAACACACGATGAACGACGGCCAGGAGCCCCATGTTCGTGCGGCGCATACCACCGGGCCTTCGGTGGATGTGCTCATGCTCGCCCGCAACGTGGCGGACGTGATCGGGCAGGCCGTAGATGGTGTGCTCGCGCAACGGTGTCCATTCCCCGTGCGGCTGGTGATAGCCGAGGACGGGTCCACCGACCGTACGCCCGCGATCTGCGAAGCCCTGGCACGCGAGCATGGCGGGCGGATCGCATACCGGCCCGGCGGCAAGAACATCGGGATCGCCGCCCGCACCGTGGAAGCCCTGAGCCGTTGCAGCGCCCGCTACGTGGCCATCTGCGACAGTGACGACATCTGGACCGACCCGAACAAGCTCGCCAAGCAGGTCGGCTTCCTGGAAACGCATCCGGACCATGCCTTCTCGTACACCGATGTGGACATCATCACCCGCGAAGGCATGCACGTGGATGCGGACGGCTACCAGGGCATCCGATCGCGCTATGCGGGCGGTTGGCTGTTCGCGCAGCTGGTCCAGGGCAACTTCGTGAACAACTCGACCACTGTGGCCAGGCGAGACCTGCTGGAAGGTCTGCGGCCCAACGCATGCCGGGACGAGTTGATCGGCGACCACGTGCGCTGGATCCAACTGGCCATGCGCGGCAAGGCCCACTTCATGCCCGTGCGCACCACGGCGTACCGGCAGGGCGGGGTCACCGGTCAGACGGCCATCCAGCAACTCAACCGCAAGGTGATGCTCGGCATGCTGCCGGGACTCCTGCGTGAACATGCCTCGATGAGAACACCCACCACTGCGGCCGACCGTGCCATCCTGCTGCGAAAAACGGCGGGAACCATGCTACGCACGGGCCACCTTTCGCTCATTCCCCTCCTCTTCCGGTATCTTCCCGCCGTGTTCCCTTCGCGTTCGCCCAGCGGCGGCGGACCGGTAGACAGCCACGACACATGAAGGTCCTGATCCTTGCCGGCGGGTATGGTTCGCGATTGAGCGAAGAAACCGGCCCGCGCCCCAAGCCCATGGTCGAGATCGGTGGACGACCGATCCTCTGGCACATCATGAAGTCGTATTCCCACCACGGCTTCAACGAGTTCATCATCCTGTGCGGGCACTTGGGCCATGTGATCAAGGAGTACTTCGCCAACTACCACTTGCGCTCCTCCGATGTCACCTTCGACCTGGCCGGGAACACCACGCGGATACACCGCAATCCCAGCGAACCGTGGTCAGTAACGTTGCTGGATACGGGGTCGGACACCATGACCGGCGGGCGCGTGTTGCGTGCCCGGCCGTACCTGACCCAAGGAGAGCCTTTTCTCCTCACGTACGGCGACGGCGTGGGGAACGTGGACATACCGTCGCTCATCGCCTTCCACAAGGCCCACGGCCGTACCATGACGATGACCTCAGCGCAGCCCGAGGGCCGCTTCGGCGCGCTGGACATCGGGACGGACGGTCGGGTCGGGCGCTTCGTGGAGAAACCCAAGGGCGACGGCGCATGGATCAACGCCGGTTTCTTCGTGTGCGAACACCGCATGCTCGACCTGCTCACCGAAGGTGACGCCACCGTGCTCGAACGCGCACCGCTTGAACGCATGGCGGCCGAAGGCGAACTGTACGCATACAAGCATCACGGCTTCTGGCGACCCATGGACACCTTGCGCGACCGCATGGCCCTGGACGAATTGTGGGCACGTGGCGAAGCCAAATGGAAGATCTGGCCGTGAGGATCGAGGAGGCCTTCCGCGGGCGACGGGTGCTGCTCACCGGCCACACCGGCTTCAAAGGCGGCTGGCTGGCCATCTGGCTCGACATGCTGGGGGCCGAGGTTGTCGGCGTGGCGCTCCCACCCGATCAGCCCGATGGAATTTACCAAGCAAGTGGTATCGGTGGCCGTATCCGGGACATCCGCCAGGACATCCGCGACGGGGAGGCGCTGGAGGCCTGCTTCGCGGAGCACGCGCCCGAGGTGGTGCTGCACCTGGCCGCGCAGGCCCTCGTTCGCGAGAGCTACCGCACGCCTGCGGCCACGTTCGCAACGAACACGATGGGCACGGTGAACGTGCTGGAGGCCGTGCGGCACACGCCATCCGTGAAGGCGCTCGTGGTGGCGACCACCGATAAATGCTACGAGAACACAGGCATCACATCCGGATACACCGAGAGCGACCCGCTTGGCGGGCATGATCCGTACAGCGCCAGCAAGGCGGCGGCGGAGATCGCCATCGCGTCGTGGCGACGCAGCTTCTTCAACGTGCCGGGCGCACCGGGCATCGCTTCGGCCCGGGCCGGTAACGTGATCGGCGGCGGCGACCGTGCCGAGGACCGCATCGTGCCCGACCTCTTCCGGGCCTTGGAGGCCGGAAAACCACTGCGCGTGCGTGCCCCGGAAGCCGTTCGCCCATGGCAGCATGTGCTGGAACCATTGCACGGCTACCTGATGCTGGCCGCCGCATTGCTGCGCGATCCCGTTCGCTTCAGCGGTGCGTGGAACTTCGGTCCCGCACCCGGACAGTTCCACACCGTGCGCGACATGGTGGGAGCCATGCATGCCCACTTGGGCCGGGGCACTTGGGAACCGACGATCGAACAGAACGCGCCGCACGAGGCCGCGCTGCTCACCTTGGACAGCACCAAGGCCGCAGAACAGCTCGGGTGGCGGCCCAGGCTCACATTCGACCAGACCGTGCGCTTGACGGCCGAGCAGTACACCACGGCCTTGGGCGACCAGCCACTCGGCCAATTCAGGTCCTGGATCGACCGATACAACCACCATGCGGATCACTGAACTCGGGATCCCCGGGGTGTTCGAGGTGCGATCCGCACCCATCGCCGATGCGCGCGGCTGGTTCATGCGCACATACGACGCGGCCCTGATGCACGAGGCGGGTTTGCACCGCGAATGGGTGCAGGAGAACCGGTCGCGGAACGAGCGTGCGGGGATCCTGCGCGGGCTGCACTTCCAGTTCCCCCCCGCGGCCGAAACCAAGTTCGTTTCCTGTCCGGTGGGCGAGGTCTTCGACGTGTTCGTTGACCTGCGCGCCGGTTCGCCCACATTCGGTCGCTGGGGAAGTGTGATCCTGAGCGAGGCCGCCCGCAATGCCGTGTTCATACCGAAAGGCTTCGCGCACGGCTACCTCACCCTCAGCGCGGCGAGTGAAGTGCAGTACAAGGTGGACAGTCCCTACGCACCGGAGTGCGAAAGCGGCCTGCTGTGGAACGACCCGGACCTGTCGATCGCATGGCCGGGCAATGGCGAACCTTTGCTATCTTCCAAGGACAGCAAGGCGATGACACTCGCCGCATTCATCACCGCGCATGGTCCGTTGCGCATTGCGGAGATCTGACCCGCACATGCCCGCACGCCCGCAAGCTTCATGAGTTTTCAGCGATTTTTGAACATTTCTTGACCCGGATTTCTGGCGACTTCTACTTTTCGCCCTTCGTCGATGATTATTGCTTTTTCGACGAGGTCGACTTCGGGATGCGTGATCTCACCCTTCGGATCTATGAGGACCTGCTGGAGGCCATGCAGCAGCAAAACCTCGTGTTCCAGCGCGTGAGCGACCATTTGCGGGCACCGTTCGCGGAAGGATCGATGTTGCGGCACGATGTGGACGACCGCAAGCTGCATGCGCTCGCGTTCGCGCGGATCCAACATCGGCGGGGTATCATTGGCACCTATTACTTCCGGATGCTGCCCATGAGCTTCAGCGAAGACGTGGTGCGGGAAGTGCATGAACTGGGGCACGAAGTGGGATACCACTACGAGGAGATGGACCTGTGCAACGGGGATGAGGAGCGTGCTTGGGACCTCTTCCGGCGCAACTTGGAACGTCTGCGCAAGGTGGTCCCGGTCACCAGCATCTGCATGCACGGCAGTCCGCGATCCAAATTCGACAACAAGGAGTTGTGGGTGCGCAGGGACTATCGGGACCTGGGGATCCTGGGCGAACCGTACCTGGATGTGGACTTCCAACGGGTGGCCTATTACACGGACACCGGCGGAAGGTGGGACGGTGGGCGATACAGCGTGCGCGACCACGCGCCCGTGATGCCGGCCGACCCGTACAGCACCACGAACGACATGATCAGCGCCTTGCGCCACGGGAACTTCCCGCGCACGGCCATGCTCACCTTCCATCCACAACGGTGGACGGACTCTCCGGCGCTCTGGTTGCGGCAGCGCGTGGCACAGACCGCTAAAAACTACGCGAAACTCGGTGTGATCCGATGGAGATCGTTGTCCCGCGCATAGACATTACCGGGCCGGAACTGTTGAACCACCAGCGGTGGGTGAACAAGTACCTGGAGGACATGAACCGGAGGCTGCCGCCGGGCGGGACATTCATGGTGCAGGTGGACACCGCCGCCGGGCGGAAGGAGCGCATCTTGGCCCGCTGGCCCCGACCGCTGAACACGCTCATCTACACGGTCGATTACCTGACCCATCGCGTGTGGCCCAAGCTGCCGGGATTGCGCGGCCTGTACTTCGCCATGACCAAGGGGCGCGATCGCGTGATGTCGGAAATGGAGGTCATCGGCCGCTTGTACGCCTGCGGGTTCAGGCTGCTGGAGACCGGACACGCCGGCGATGGCCGCGTGAGCATGCTGGTGGAAAAGACCGGTGAACCCGCCTTCGACCCGCATGCCACCTACGGACCGTTGATCAGGCTGCGGCGCGTGGGCAAGGGGGGCAAAATGATCACCGTGTACAAGTTCCGGACGATGTCGCCGTATTCCGAGTACATCCAGGCGTACATCCACGAGCGCAACGGGTACGACGGTGAAGGGGGCTATGTGGACGACACCCGGATCACAACGGCCGGGGCCTTCATGCGGCGCTACTGGCTGGACGAGTTGCCCATGGTGTGGAACCTGATCAAGGGCGACCTGAAGCTCTTCGGGGTGCGACCGGTGAGCCGCCCTTACTTCAACATGTTCCCGCCGGCGTTCCAGGAATACCGCAAACAGTTCCTGCCAGGGCTCATCCCCCCGATCGTGGTGGACCGGCCCGACACCTTCGAGGACATCTGGTTGAGCGAGAAAAAATACCTGGACGCCTATGCGAAGGCACCGCTGCGCACCGATCTGCGGTACTGCTGGAAGGCGATCTGGAACATCGTGGTGCGGCGGGTGCGCAGTTCCTGATCCTCGAAGAAGGCCGCACGCGGTGCTCAGCCGATATTTGGCCGTTCCCAGGTGTCATGAAGCGGGTCCTCGTCATCCACTACAGCCAGACCGGCCAACTCACCGATGTGCTCGGGCGCATCACGAAACCGCTCGTTGAGGCCGGGATCCAGGTGGACCAACTGCCCCTTCGTCCGGAGAAACCCTTCCTCTTCCCATGGTCGTGGACCGGCTTCTTCAATGTCTTTCCCGAGTGTGTCGGCCACGATCCCATTCCGCTGGAGCCCTTTGAAGCACCAACCGAAGGGCCGTACGACCTGGTGATCCTGGGCTACACCATCTGGTTCCTGAACCCATCACTGCCCACGAACGCATTCCTGTCGCATCCACGGGCACCGGTCCTGCTGAACGGTCGGCCGGTGCTTACTGTGATCGCCCCGCGCAACATGTGGGTAATGGCACAGGAATACGTGCGCGGCCGCATTTCGGCTGCCGGTGGCAAGCCGGTGGGCAACATCGCGGTGGTCGACCGCAGTGGCAACCTCACCAGTGTGATCACCATCATCCGTTGGATGTTCCGAGGAAAGAAGGATCCTTTCCTGGTTTTTCCGCGCGCCGGCATCCGACAGGAGGACATCGATGGTGTGGCACGTTTCGGCCCCATCATCGCCGAGCACGTGAAGAAAGGGACCATCGCCGAACTGAACCCTGCCCTGCTCGCCACCGGTGCGGCCCGCATCGCTCCTACCCTGCTCATCCTGGAACGCAGGGCACTCTTCGTTTTCGGCAAGTGGCGGCGCTTCATCCTGGCCAAGGCCGACCGTGATCCTTCCAGCCGCATCCGCCGTGTGAAGTTCTTCTCCCGGGCCCTGCCCGTTCTCATCTTCATCGTATCGCCCATCAGCGGCCTTTCCGTACGGCTCATGGGCCTGCTGCGCGGTGCGCGGCTCCGCGCCGAGATCGCGCGCATCCTGACGTACTGAACGGCCTCTTCTTGACCGGTCCCGCCGATAGGACCACTCCACGAGTGAAGGATCCAGCGGGCTACCTTCGCCGCCCCTCATCGGGAAGTACCTGAAGCCAGCCCATTGCGAGACGTATTCATCACCCGCGTGTCGGGTTTCCTGCCGAACGACCCGGTCAGCAACGAGGACATGGAGACCGTTCTCGGCCTGATCGGGGGCCAGCGCTCGCGCGCCCGGGGCATCGTGCTGCGCAACAACGGCATACGGCAGCGGCACTACGCGCTGGACCGCGCTGGGAACATCACCCACACCAACGCGCAGCTCGCGGCGCAGGCGGTAAGGGCGCTCGAAGGTGATGGCCTTGCGCTGAGCGAACTCGAAGTGCTGGCCTGCGGCACCTCCTCGCCCGATCAATTCCTGCCCTCGCACGCCGCGCAGGTGCATGGCGAACTGGGCCACGCACCGCTGGAGATCATGAGCATGGCCGGGGCCTGCTGCAGCGGCATGCATGCCCTGAAATCCGCGTACCTCCATGTGGCCAGCGGTATGGCACGCAACGCCGTGGCCACGGGCAGCGAGCTCACCGGTCCCATGATGCGCGCGGGCAACTTCGAGCAGGAGACCGAACGCTATCGCGAACTGGAGCAGGACCCGATCATCGGTTTCGAGAAGGAATTCCTTCGCTGGATGCTTTCTGATGGTGCCGCCGCAGTGCTATTGGAAGCTGCTCCACGCGGCCCGTTGAGCCTGCGCCTGGAATGGATCGAGAGCCGGTCATTCGCGAACGAACTCGACGTGTGCATGTACTCCGGAGGCGACAAGGACGCCGAAGGCCGGTTCCAAGGATGGAAAAACTACGTACCCCAGGACCTGGCCTCCCGGTCCATCTTCACCATGAAGCAGGACGTGAAACTGCTCAGCCGCAACATCGTACCGATCGGCGTGCGCTATTTGCGTGAGGTCTTCGAGCGGCGCAAGCTGGACCCGGCACGCGTCGATCACATGCTGGTGCATTATTCCTCCATGTTCTTCCGCGATAAGCTGCACGACGAAATGGTGGGGCAGGGCATCGGCATACCGTTGGACAAGTGGTTCGTGAACCTGCCACAGGTGGGCAACGTGGGCTCAGCCTCCATTTTCCTGCAACTGCGCGACCTGCTGGCCGGGGGCCTCGTGAAGAAGGGCCAGCACGTGCTGCTCATGGTGCCGGAGAGCGCACGGTTCAGCTACGCCTTCGCGCTGCTGACGGCCGTATGAGACCCGCTGCCACGGCTATCTTCGCGCTTCTAAAATAACCTCGGGCTTCCCGGGGCCGCGCTGCACCAACATGAAAAAGGAGGAGGTCCCTCAGGACGACGCCAACATGCTGGAAGGCAAGTTCCGCGTGGTGAAATACGCCCTGAACGAAAAAGGCGAATACGAAAAGGTACCCAGTGTGGGCTGGGAGCCCGAGAACACGGCATTGGAACAGGCCTGGGATCTGATCCACGAAAAGGTGGAAGCCGCCCGCCAAGCGGTGATCACCGGGAAACTCAGCCCATTGGCCTACCACATGGAGAAGAACATGATGGATGCGGGGCTACTGGGCAAACACATGGGCCTGCCCACCCGCAAAGTGAAGCGCCACCTGGAGCCAACGGGGTTCGCCACATTGGATGCCGCCACGTTGCAACGCTACGCCGATGCCTTGCAACTGACGGTGGCCGAACTCCAGCACGTGCCGCGATGAGCAACAGCGTGGTCATCCCCTTCGAACACCAGCAGAGCGCGCACTGCGAGACCGGCGTGCTCAGCAACCTCATGCGCTTCCATGGAATGCGCGTGTCGGAACCCATGGCCTTCGGTATCGGTTCAGGGCTCTTCTACAGCCACATGCCGTTCATCAAGCTCAATGGCATACCGGTAACCAGTTATCGCATACTGCCGGGCCACATCTTCAAGCGCTTCTCGCGCAACATGGGCGTGGAAATGCGCCGGATCAAATTCCGCGATCCCCGGGAGGCCATGGATGAGCTGGACCGTACACTGGACAAGGGCCTGCCCGCCGGCATGCTCACCAGTGTGTTCTACCTGCCGTACCTGCCCAAGGCCTTCCGTTTCCACTTCAACGGGCACAACATCGTGGTCTTCGGGCGCGAAGGCGACGAGTACCTGGTGAGCGACCCCGTGATGGAGACCCCCGCACGCATCCATCGCACCGCGCTCATGCGCGCGCGCTTCGCCAAGGGCATGCCCGACATCAAGGGGCGCATGTACTACCCGGTGCGTGTACCCGGCGATGCCGATACCGCGGCTGCGGCCATCAAGGGCCTGCGGCGCACGGCGCGTGACATGGTGAACACCCCGATCAGCATGTTCGGTGCCAAGGGCATCCCCTATCTGGCCGGCAAGCTGCGCAATTACGAACGCAAGCTGGGCGAGAAGGACGCGCGCCTGGCGCTGGGCAACCTGATCCGCATGCAGGAGGAGATCGGTACCGGTGGAGCGGGATTCCGCTTCATGTTCGCCGCCTTCCTGCAGGAGGCCGCCACACTCACCGGAAAGCCCGCACTACGGGAACATGCCCTGACCATGACGCGTATCGGTGACGCCTGGCGCGACTTCGCCTTTGATGCCGGGCGCGTGTGCAAGGCACGGGCGACGGCCGACATCACCTACGACACCCTGGCCGACAAGCTGGTGGCCATCGGCCGACAGGAGACCGCGCTGTTCAAGGAACTCGCCCGCATCCCCAAGGCATGACCGTTCCGGACATCCGTGCCGAGGGCCTGGTCCAGCGATACCGGCACAGCGGTACGAACGCGGTGGATGGACTGGACCTGGAGGTGCGGTCCGGCGAATTCCTCGGCCTGCTCGGGCCGAACGGCGCGGGCAAGACCACGCTCATCTCCATGCTCACCGGCGTATTGCGCCCCACGGCCGGTCAGGCGTTCATCCAAGGGCTGGACATCGTGGCGGAAACCCAACGGGTCCACGGGCTGATCGGCTTCGTTCCACAGGAGATCGCGCTGTACGGTGAATTCACCGCCCGTGAGAACCTGGCCTTCTTCGGTCGGCTGCAAGGACTGGACAGGGCCACCGTACGCGAACACGGCAACCACCTGCTGGAGCGCGCGGGCCTGCTCGATCGTGCCGATGAGCCGGTGCGCCGCTGGTCGGGTGGCATGCAACGCCGGCTCAACCTGGTGACCGCCCTGCTCCACCGTCCCCCCATCGTCTTCCTGGATGAGCCCACGGCCGGCATCGACGTCCAGAGCCGCGCCGCCATCCGCGAATTGCTGATGGAAGTGCATGCGGAAGGCGTCACCCTGGTGTACACCTCGCATCATCTGGAAGAAGCGGAACGGCTGTGCAGCAGGGTGGTCATTGTTGATCATGGGAAAGTGGTAGCCGAAGTGACCGATCCGCAGGCGCTCGCGGCGCACGAAAGGCTGGAGGACCTCTTCCTCCAGGTCACGGGCAGGGAACTCCGGGACCGCTCATGATCACGCGCATCCGGGCCCACATCAGCAAGGAGTTGCTCCTCCTGTTCCGCGACCGGGCCGGACTGGCGCTGCTCTTCGCGATGCCCGCATGCCTCGTGGTCATCATGGCCTTGGTGCAGGACGCACCATTCCGCGACTTCAGCGACCGGCAACTACAAGTGGTGTACAAGGACCTGGATCGGGGCGACGTGGGTCGACAATTGCGCGAAGGACTGGAACGTTCCGGCTCCTTCACCATCACCGACGGCACCGGTATGACGCCGGGAATGTTCCTTGATGCGATACGCAAAGGGCAGTATCAGGTAGGCATCATGGTACCCGAAGGGGCTTCGAAGGTTCTCGAAGCAAGAGCCAGCAGCACCATTTCCAGCGTGTTCGGGCCGCTCACCGGAACCGGGACCGGCCCCGGGGCCGAGTTGGACAGCGCAACAGTGCGGGTGATCATGGATCCCGAAGTCAAACACGCGTTCCGGCAACTCGTGCACGCATCGGTGCGGGGCATCCTCAGCGGCCTCAGCTCCGATCGCTTGTTGGACGGGATGCGCGCGGAGTTGGAACAGGTCACCGGCGACAGCCTCGTGATGCCGGTGGTGACGGAGCCGTTCGTGGACCTGCATGAGGAGATGGCGGGCGGCGAACTCATGGGCGAGCGCGTGGCGCACGATTCCACCCAGCACAACGTACCGGCCTGGACCGTCTTCGCCATGTTCTTCACGGTGGTCCTGCTCGGCGGCAACATGGTGAAGGAGCGCGAGTCGGGCCGCATGCTGCGCTTGCTCACCATGCCCGGCGGCACCGGGGAGCGCATACTTGGCCGCATGACCGCTTACCTGATGGTGTGCGTAGCGCAGGGCATTCTGCTGGTGCTGATCGGGATGTGGTTCCTGCCATTGATCGGGCTGCCGCAGCTGCGCGTAGCCGGTCCGTCCATGATCGTTCTGCTGTTCATCGCCGCCGTCCCCACTGCACTTGCGGCCACTTCGCTCGGCGTGCTGGTGGGCTCCATGAGCCGCAGCCAGCAGCAGTCAGCCGTTCTCGGATCCACGTTCGTGGTGATCATGTCGGCCATCGGAGGCATCTGGGTCCCCTTGTACATCATGCCGCCGGCGATGCGCGCACTGGGGCAGCTGTCGCCGTTGCATTGGGGACTGGAAGCCTTCAATGTACCCTTGCTGCGCGAAGGCGACCTGTGGGAGTTGCTGCCCAGCGTGGCACCATTGCTGCTTTTTTCCGTCGTTTGCATCATCGCGGCCATCGTCGCCGAACGGAGAGCCACCTACCGATGAGACAGGATGCGGTCCATGTGACCGGCATGGGCATGGTAACGGCCATCGGCGTTGGTGTCGAGGCCAACCTGGCATCCTTGCTCGCGGAGCGGACCGGCATCGGCCCCATCACACGGCTGGTCACGCGTCATCGGGGAAAGATCCCTGCCGCCGAGGTGCGGATGGGCGACATGGAACTGTCCGCGATCGCCGCACCCGCCGATACGCGCGGCTGGACACGTGCCGCCTTGCTGGGCCTGGCCGCGGTACGCGAGGCGACGTTGCAGGCAGGCCTCGACCCACGCGGTCCGCGGATCGGCCTCATCTCCGCCACCACGGCGGGCGGCATCGACAAGAGTGAGGGCATCTACGACCGGTTCTTCGATAATGCCCCCTCAGACGAGGTATTGGAGTACATCGGCACGCACGACCCCGGCGAACACGCGGAGCGCATCGCACACGAGTTGGGCATGAGCAGCGTGGTGACCACGGTGAGCACGGCCTGTTCCTCCTCGGCCAACGCCATCGGCTTCGCCGCGCGCCTCATCCGGGCTGGTCTGTTGGATGCCGCCATAGCCGGTGGTACAGATGCGCTGAACAAATTCACCCTCAATGGCTTCAACAGTCTGATGATCCTGGATCCGCAGGCGTGCAGGCCATTCGACGGGACCCGGGCAGGGCTCAACCTCGGCGAAGCCGGGGCTTACGTTGTGCTTGAAAGCGCGACACACGCACGGCGGCGTGGTGCGGCGCCTCTGGCCCTTGTCAACGGGTTCGCCAATACCAACGAGGCTTACCATGCTACCGCTTCATCACCCGATGGGGAAGGCGCACGTAAGGCCATGGACCGGGCGCTCGCATCAGCCGGTCTGCGCCCACAGGACATCAGCCACGTGAACACGCACGGCACCGGCACGCTGAACAACGATGCCTCCGAAGGGCTGGCCATGCACCGCCTGTTCGAAGGGAAGGTACCTCCGTTCACCAGTACGAAATCGTTCACCGGGCATACGCTGGGCGCTGCCGGCGCGGTGGAGGCCATCTACGCCGTGCTGGCGATCCGGGCAGGTGCGCATTTCGCCACGCTGCGTCACGGCTCTGTGCTGGCCGAAGCTCCCGTGGTACCGGTCCTCCGTTCCTCCAGCGGGCATGCCATCACCCATGTACTCTCCAATTCATTCGGATTCGGAGGTAACAATACTTCACTCATCCTATCAGCCCCGTGAAAGCGGATGTGCACATCGTCGGCGCGAGTATGATCGGGCCGCAACCCGGTTTCG
The DNA here is from genome assembly GCA_018267155.1 of Bacteroidota bacterium. GTDB lineage: Bacteria > Bacteroidota > Bacteroidia > Flavobacteriales_F > PHOS-HE28 > PHOS-HE28. The sequence continues at coordinate 21,766 of JAFDZE010000011.1, forward strand.
GTCGCGATGCCCTGGAACGCGTGGTCGCCTATGACACCCATCCGATGAAGGCGATGGAGCCCGACCTGTCGGGTTACGTGGACCCCATGCGCGGTCGTCGCATGGCCAAGGTGGCCCGGATCAGTCTGGGGTGCGGGCTCCAGGCACTGGAACGTGCAGGTGTGGCAAGACCGGAGGCCATCATCGTGGGCACGGGCCTCGGCTGCATGGAAAGCACCGAGCGCTTTTTCGCTTCGGTCCTTCAGCAGGATGAGGAAGCACCGAGCCCGGTCGCCTTCATCCAGAGCACGCACAACAACGTGGCGGGTCAACTGGCCCTCGCCGTAAAATGCACCGGGTACAATTTCACGTACCTGCACCGCGGTCTCTCGTTCACCAGTGCGTTACTGGACGCGTGGTTGCAAGTGGGGCGCGAGGGGGCCCGCAACGTGCTGGCCGGTGGCGCCGAGGTGATCACGGACGATTACTTCATCACCCAACGTCATACAGGGATATGGAAACCCGCGATCAAGAGCAACCTGAGCGTGCTCAACAGTACGGACACCGGCGCACTGTGCGGTGAAGGCGCGGCCTTCTTCGTGCTGGACAACGTCCCTCGTGGAAAGGACAGCGTGCGGATCCGCGATGTGGACATCTCTTGGCGCGGTGATGCCAAAGGTATCGTACCACATGTCAAGGATTTCATCCGGCGGAATGGACTTGCGCCAGGGGACATCGACCTGGTCATGTTGGGGCCCAATGGCGATGCGGTGCAGGATCGTGGGTACGACCCCACCGCCGCGCTGCTCCCGCAGGCCACGGTGGCCACCTTCAAACCGCTGTGTGGCGAATACTACGCGGCGAATGCCTTCGGTCTCTGGCTCTGCCGCTCGGCCATGGTAACGGGCGGCCTGCCACCTGAAGTGGTGCTGCACGGATCAGCACGCGGCGACTTCCGTCGCGTACTCCTTTACGATCACTACCAGCTGAAGGACCACTCGCTGGTGCTGCTGGAGCGGTGAGGGGCGCACGGTAGGCCAACTATTCCTACCCACCCTCCCGCAGGGTCTGCGCTCCCTGGCTGCCGAAGCGCCTGGCGAAGGCATGCTCGCGACCCTGCGGCATCCCGCCCTACCCCATGTACCGCTCCCGGATGAACCGGTGGTAGAAACGAGTAGCGTTCACCTTCGTCGCTATGAACTTCGCAGCGCGTTCACGGTACTCATGCGGATCCAGAAGCAGCATTCGCTCGATCGCTGAGAACGCATCCGGTCCGTTGGTGGTGTTGGCCACCAGGCCGAAGCCCTCCATTTCGTGCAAATGTGCGGCGCGATAGGTGCTCACGAAAACCACGGGCACGCCAAGTACAGCGGCCTCGGCCCCGGTGGTGGTCCCTTCGGTGATCACGATACGTGCGAACCGCAACGCATGGTGGAACCGCTCCGGTGGTATCTTCATCACATAGGGCTCCAGCTCGGACGGAACACCGCGTTCGGAGGTGATGAAAACCTTCATACGCCCGGATAACCGACGCACCAGCTCCACCTTTTCATCCACGGACAAGCCTTTCAGTCCAACGTCGTGGGTAGCATTCCACGAAACGAACCGCAGGATGGCGTACGGCTCATCCGGCGCCACCTTCAACCAGTCCAGTATCCCGGGATCGGGCATGTAGAACTCCGGATGGAGGTAGGCCAGTTCATGATAACTGTCGTAACGCACCTGCTTCGGGCCGAGGTCCTTGTTCAGCACCTTGGGGGTCAGGATCGCATCCACAAAGGGTCGCCAGAGGCGTACCTGTTCCATGTTGCCGGTGTCCTCGATGGCCAGGCACTTCGCACGGAGCAGTGGCGACGCGTGCGCTCCGTAAATCGTACCGTGGCCTACGATCAGATCCGGACGGAAGCGCAGTCCGGTGCGCAGCATGGCCAGGTCGTAGCGCAGGAGCCCCCACAGCTTTCCCGTCAGCGACCGGTAGTGCGGGCCGAAACTCACATGGTCAAAGCCCTCGTGCGCGATGAGCGCCATCTCGTGCTCCTTCACCCGCGAGGTGAACAGCACCTGGGCACCATCGACCATGAGGAGGCGCGCCAGATGTTTGAAGAGGTGGACATGCCCAGGGTGGCCGATATCGAACAATACCTTGAACATGGTGCTCAACGGTCCTTGTGAAAAAGCGGCCGGATATGTTGGTACACCTTCAAACCGGCTGCACCCATGCGATAGAGGGCGGGTTCGAGCACCGTTTCATATCGCCCGTGCTCCACCTCGATCCCCCCGAAACGCGCCTTGAACTCGTGTACACCATAGCCCTGGCCGGGTTTCCCCGCACCCATGAAGTCGAGTGTACCGATACCCTGCTGTGCAGCATGGGCGATGGACGCCCAGGTAGCGAGCACACTGGCCTGAATGCCCTTCGCGCTGTTGTCGCCGCAGACATACCAGTAATGGATCATACGGTCGCGGTATACGGGGGCTGCGCAACCACCTATCACCCGCCCCTCGTGGCGCACCACGAACAGGCGACCGTCCGGATGCGCGTGCAGTTGGAGGAAAAGCTCCAGGGGTGGCAAGGGCTTGCGCACTTTGGAACGGTACAGTCCATGCAGGATCCGGTAGAATTCACGCACCTCATCCCCGTTCGCGGCCGGTCCCCACGATGCACCTGCGGCGAGCGTGGTCTTCAGTCCGCGCCGCCGGGCGGTGCTGAGGCGCTGCAAGGCCTCGTTCTCCGACCCTACCGGCAACAGGAAGTTCAGGTGCGGCGTGTACCGGAAGCCCTTGCGCTCGAACACGGGCCGCAGTCCGGTCGTATCGAACGAGTTCCGGAACTCGACGAAGATGGCCTTGCCCTTCGCATCGGCGAGCAAGGCTGAGATCAGCGCATCAGCCGCCGTGGGATCACCCAACGGTCCGCCCTGTACCAGCATGCGTCTCGACAGCCAGCCCTTCACCCCATTACCTTCTTGTTGGTAGGCTCCCAGAAGTGAACCGGTGACTTGTCCGGAACCATCATGTGCGAGGAAAAGCACGGGTGCGAAACCCGGCACGGGCTTGACGACTTCCATGAACGACGGGGACTGGAAGAAGCCGGCATGTTCCCTGCTTTCCAAGAAGTGCAGGAACGATCCGTAGGACGCTGAGGCGCGCAACACCGCAGGATCGGAGAAGCGTTCCACCGTCATGCGTTCGTCAAAGTTTCGTGATGCGTTCCCGTAGGATGTTCCACGGGCACCGGGTGCTCACCGTGCAGGCGTTGCCGGCCCATGACGGCACGGAGCAGCGCCCACACACCACTGGTCTTCACGCTCAAGGCATCGATATCACCTGAATCATCCACGCTGATCCGCTTGAGCAAAAATGTCCCGCCCGATCGGTTGAAACCGTGATCCGACGTGCATGCGTAGCGGAAACCGGCACGGGACACCAGTTGGGCATCGCGGGAGGAATAGTCCCCGTTCGGGAAAGCAAATCCGTCCACGGGATGCCCGAGCAGCTCTTCGAGCACATGTTTGCTTCCGACGATCTCGGCATCAGCGACCGTTGAGGTACACTGGTGCAGGCATGGATGGAAAAGCGTGTGGGCGCCGATGTCCGCCACCGACGCCAGCTCCTTCAGTTGCTCGAGACCCAACGCCTGGGGGACATCGTACTCGTGCAGGGGAGTGAAGCCGTCCGCGGCCAGGATACGCAGCCGTTCCGCGTCGGAAATGCGCTTCAAACCTTCTGATGATCCCGAACGTGCGGCATGTTTGAACCAGAACCGGCGATTGGTGCCCACCAGGCCGGCACATACGAAGACCACCGGACGTACAGCGAATTCACGCAGCACGGGAATGAGCGCATGATTACCGATATGCCCGTCGTCCAGCGTAACGACCACTGGTTTGGCGGGCAAGGGCTTACCCGAAAGATGGTCATCGAGCGTGATGATGCCGTAGTGGCGATGCAGATATCCCAGAACACGCCGGAAAGCGTCCGGGGCCGGGTCGTGGAAGGTGAGGATGCGTACGGACCGGCGAAAGAGCACCTCGCGGAAGAGCCATGGGAGACCGCACCAGCGCACGAGTTTGTAGGCGATCCTCTCCGTTCCCATCAGTCGATGAAATGGGTGAACCACTTCTCCAGGTGGATCAGTTTCCAAATGTCGCGCGAACGATCCGAGCGTCCGGCCAGGTGGTCGGCGTACATGCGCTGCGCTTTGCCCACGTCCACGATGCCCCGCTGCGCGAAGCGGGTGGAGTGGAGCATATCCTGGATGAGGGCGCGGAACCCGGGTGATCGGAACCAGTCGGCCTCGGGCGTCTCGAAGCCCATCTTGTCCGCCCTCGTCCGGATGGCCTCGGGGAGCCGACCGCGCATGGCCTCGCGCAATAGTTGCTTGGTCATGCCACGATGGATGAACCAGCGCTCCGCCATGGGGATCACCTGCTCCACCAGGCGATGGTCGAGAAAAGGCATGCGTGCTTCCACGGAGAACCGCATGGAGTTGCGGTCCGCCCACTTCAGCAGGTGCTCCAATTTGTGCTCGAAATGGTCAAGGAGCGCGTCGCGCACGGTCCTGCTGCCGTACAGGTCCTGCGCCACCCGGGCGGTCCGATCCATATGGGCACGTACGAACTCCGGATGGATGTAGCCCTTCTCGACCATGCGCGCACGGGCACGCAGGGAGGCCGGCAGCATGAAAAAAGCGAGCGAGCGCAACCCGAAGGAAGTGCGGTGGAGTCGTGCGTGCATGGCGACCTCCTTGGCGAGTCCCAACGCCTTTCCTTGCCGCAACAACTGTTTGAAATGGAATCCGAAAAAATAATCATACCCACCCAGAAGTTCGTCGGCCCCTTGTCCATCCAGGGTTACCGTGACATGTTCATGCGCCAGTCTCATCACCCGGTACTGCGCATAGATGGAGGTGCTGGGCACCGGTTCGCACTGGGTGCGGGTGAGGTCGTCAAGGTCGTCCATCAGGCCCTGTTCATCCGGCCGGGTGGCATGCATGTCCGTCAGCCGGTCCTTGAGGAGTGCGATGAAACCGGACTCGTCTCCTTTGCGTCCCTGGCCGTAGACGGCCGAGAACGTACGCACGTCCTTGCGGCGGAGGTCACCGGCCAGGAGGCAGGCGATGCTCGCGGAATCGAGTCCCCCGCTGAGGCAGATGCCCACGGGCACATCGCTGCGCAACCGAAGAGCCACCGCATCGGTGAGGAGCTGGAGGAAATCCTCAGGACCGCCAAGGGGTTCCCTCAACCGTTCCCGCAAATAATACCAACGTTCCGGATCGATAGCGGGGCGTCCGAGGTCGATCCGCGCAAAATGGCCGTGGGGAAGCTTTGTGATCCCTTGGAAGAAGGATCCGGCATCCTGGTCGGTCCGGTTGAACGCGAGGAAATTGAGGATGGCCCCGTGGTCCGGCAGCGGCTTGCGGCCCAGAACGGCCAGGATGGCGGTGGGATCGGAGGCGATCAGGATGCGGTCACCATCCGCGCAGTGGTAGAACGGCTTGATACCGTAGCGGTCCCGTGCGCAGAACAGGGCGCGTTCCTTCACATCCAGGAGGATGAAGGCCCACATGCCGTTGAGCCGGTGGAGCATGTCGCGCCCCCATTCGGCATAGGCGGCCAGGAGCACTTCGGTATCGGTGCCCGTGCGGAACACATGGCCCTTGGCCCGCAACTCCTCGCGAAGCTCGATGTAGTTGAAGATCTCCCCGTTGTAGATGATCGTGAACCTTCCATCGGCCGAGGTCATGGGTTGGTGGCCGTTGCTGGACAGGTCCAGGATACCGAGCCGCACGAAGCCCAGGCCCGCATTGCCGCTGAGGAGGACGCCCTCATCATCAGGCCCACGATGCTTCATGGCACGCATCATCGCCCGCAATGCGCTCTCGTCAACGGGAGCGCCGCCGGTATGGATGATCGCCGCAATGCCACACATGATCCTGGATCGAAGGGCCGCGAAGGTCGGCCATCAACGGGTGAGCAGTGAAGAATAGATCGCTTGAAGCTTCCTGGCCACCGCAGGTGCGTCCAGGCCGAGCGCGATCAACCGGTTCCGACCGGTGGTACGGCCCTTGAGATCCAGCGCACGGCAAAGCTTGTCGGCGAAGTCCCCGGCATCATATCCGGCAACGAAACAACCCGGTGTATCGCCCAGCACCAATGCCGCATCGCCGACCGGTACGGTAACAACGGGCAGTCCCATGGCCATGGCCTCCTTCAGCACGTTGGGCGAGCCTTCGGCGAACGAACACAGGGCCAGCACATGGGCTTCCTGCATCAGACGCGGCACATCGGCATGTCCCGCACCGTACGGCGTGATCAGCTCGACATCGGTCCTGTTCGACCGTGCGATCGCATCACGGACCAGGGCCACGTTCTTGTTGGGATCGGCGGGATCACCGAGAAAGAGCACGCACTTCTTCGCCCTCGACGTCGCGGACAACGTGTGCCCACCGAACAAGGTCGGGTTGAACCGTTCCAGATCGACACCATTCGGCAAGAGGTGCATGATGCGCTTCCGCCAGACGGCACGGCCCATGCCTTCGGATTTGATGATGATGGCCTGCACGAACGGCTGCAAAAGGCGCGTGCCCATGACGAGCAGGTTGCCACCCATGGTGCGTTCGCCACGTGGATCAAAGGTGCCCTGGGCATCGTCACCCATGAGTGAGACCACCACGGGTCGCCCGCTTCGTGCGAGCACAGCCACCCAACCGCACAACGCATAGTGGGCATGGATGACATCCGGTCGCTCCGTCCTGATGCGTTCCCTTAATGGGCGCACATTGCGCAGATAATCCCGGCCACGGCCCATCACGGGGAAAAGGGAGACCTCCACACCCGACTTCCGCAAGGCTTCGGCCTGGGAAAGCACGAATGGAGATACCGGATAACGCGATGAATTCCCGCTATGGACGAAGAGCACCTTCATTTCTTGGTGATCCGATCGATCATATCGTCCAGGCGCAGCAGGTAACACTCGAACCGATTGAAGTCGCCGGGTTCAAAAACCCAAGCACCATCGTGGTGCATGTACCGTCCAGGCACACCATCGATGATCATCTGATGCGGATCGCTCTGACCGAAGATGCACTGGACCTCATTCACGAGGTAACCGCCGACCGGATCCTCGAACAGGTCAATGGCCACGGAACGGAAGCCGTGCTTTTCCGTGATGTTCCGCACCAGGTCAAGCAAGGCCCTTGGTGGATCACCGTACTCCTTGAGCAGACTGCCGCTGGCCTTGCCGTCCTTCACCAGTTTCTTGTGGGCGAAAAAGGAATCGCCGATGCGCACGACGCGCCATTCGAAAGTATGCGGCACGAACGCCTGGAAGAGGACATGGTCCCGCTGAGCTTCGGCATGCAGCATCCGATAGTTCCTGACGCGTTCGATGAGGGCAGCTGGCTGTGCGAGCATTCTCAGGACGCGCAGCAGCAGCCCACCACCGCGCCATTGGGGCAGTGCATCACGCGATGCACCCGCTCCATGGAAGGTGCCCTGTACATAACGCATTGCATCCTCCTCATTCCGGAGTATCCGCACACCACGACCACCGGCACCGATACTGACCTTGGCCACCAACGGAAAAGAGGCCGAACGCAGGTGCGACAAAGCCTCTTCCACATGTGTGAAGACGTCCGTTCGTGGATGCGGCCAGTGATCCTCCTCCAACCAACGGGCGAGTGCGCGTTTGTTCTCGTAAATGGCGATCTCGGCGGGTGCGGGGTTCATGGGCAGGCCGGTGGTGCGCTCGAGTTCGCGGATGCACTCGAGGTACCGATCTCGGCCAGCCGCGGTCCAGCCCGAAGGCTGGGTGAGCAGGCCATCGAAACCACCATTGAGCACGGCTTCTTTCCAACCGTCCCTCGACAGGTCGATCACTTCACAGGCGACACGATCAGTGCGCTCGGCGCATGCGCGCAACCAGTTGGCGTGGTCGGCGGCCACCTCGTTGCGAAGGATGGCGAGCCGAGGACGATGTCCGGTTCTTGATCCTGCCATCACGATCGCCACCGCCGTTTCAGATGCCGCTGGTACATACCGTACAGGAGCTGGTTGCCCCTCACCATGCGGATCATGGACGAGGACGCGCGGAAGCGCAGGTCGGACCGTCGCCCGATGAAGATCCGCTGCAACGGTCTTTCGGACGTGGCCACGGAGTACTTGTACGGTTCGCGACCATCGCCGAAGTCCAGGATGCGGAGTCCGTTGTCGCGCATCCACCCGGCCATGGTATGCAGCAAAGCCTTTCCCGGACTGAACTTGGCGTGGCACGGGTGGTAGGTGGTGCTGTGGTGGATGATCGTCCCGGGAGCACGCAATCCGATGACGAAGCCCGTACGACCGTCCTTGGTACGCACCGAGAACCGCACCAGGAGCCCGTTCGCCGCCCAGGCCTGCAGGCACCCCAGCAGGAATTGGCGCCGTTCGAGATCGCGAAAGCGGGAGGGTGTGTCCGTACCTTCCCAGCGGCTGATGTGGGCCTGCTGAAAGTCCGCGGTCCATGTTTCAAGATCGACCTGGTCAGTGAAGACCTCGAACTCGGCCTGTTTCTGGTTGCGCAATTTGTTCACACGGTAGCGCAGTTCGCGCTGGGCGTCCACCTGTGCGAAAAGTTCCTCGGGTGATGCGGCCTCGAGCACCGGACACGCAGAATTGTCCACCACGGTGGCCCACATGCCCTGTTCCTTCACAATGGCTAGAAGCAGCGCGGTGTCCGGATGGTCGCCCAACTGGCTGTTCAGGGTAAGCGTACGTCCCTCGGCGATCACCGTTCGGAGCAGACCGATGAAGAAAGCTCGTTTGCCGCCCTCCTCCAGTTCCCGGTGGAAGAGGAAGCGGTTCACGTCCGTCTTCAGATCGCTCAGGAAGGACAGGCCACCAGAGGCGTCCTGGCGTAGCACCACGGCCGCTTGCATCCCTCGATCGTCCCGCAATGCGAAAAGCCGTGCTCTATCGCGGATGGACCGATTGAACCAACCCAGGATAGCCGGGGATTGGAAGGGGCAACGTGCTGCACTGCCTTCCCACAGCATGGTGTAATCCGCCCCAAGCGCGGCATCCGACCCCGGATCAAGGTCGGTCGTTCGGAAGGTGAACTCGTCGCGGCTATCCATGGAAGAACGACAAAGGTCAGGAAGCGCAGGCACATGGTCGGCTGGATGTTACCATCCCTACAGGTGGACCCCGAAGGAGCCCGCGTGGGCATCCACAAACACGGATCGCGGGTTCACCATTCATTTCACCCGATCCGCAGGACCCACCGCGTTGGCGGTGCGTGAGCATGGACCTTTGGTGAACAACTCATTCGAACCACCATGGCGCATATCAAGCTGAAGAACGAGGAACTGCCCGGTATCATCGGACTGATGCATTACCGACCGGAGACCGCCGAGCCCTTGAACCAACTGGCCGAAACGCTGCTGCGCGGGCCGAGCACACTCACACCGGGCGAACGGGAGATCATAGCCAGCAGTGTGAGCTGGTGGAACGATTGCCACTTCTGCCACACGAGCCACGGTGCGGCCGCTGCAGCGCATCACGGAGGGGACCTCAACCTGATCGATGAGATCAAGGCAGGCCTTCCCGATCGGGACCTGAGCCCGAAGCTGCGCGCATTGCTCGCCATCGCCAAGCACGTGCAACAAGGCGGCAAGAAAGTGACGGGAACGGACATCGCCGCTGCGCGGGAAGCTGGTGCCACGGACCTGGAGATCCATGACACGGTGCTCATCGCGGCAGCGTTCTGCATGTACAACCGCTACGTGGACGGGCTGGGCACCTGGCGTCCCGAGCCCAAAGAAGCCTACAAGGAGGTGGGTGAAATGCTCGCTTTCAAAGGGTATCTGGAAGCAGTACCGGCCTGACCACGACACACGAGCGAGCGACGAACGGCCCTGTACTCTCCGCAGGGCCGTTCTTATTCATTTCCCGCCACAAGCGGCCCAGGCGACCCGCGCCGACAAGCGGCCGATATCATCGTCCTGATCGATCAAACCATAACGCTCAAGAATGGCCGCCCTGTGCAGGTTCAACAGGGCTCCCACCGCGTTCGAATCAGGGTGTTCCGCAACCAGGATGCGCTTCCACAAGGAACGCGCTACCAGAAGTGGCAAGCGCCAGGACCGGTCCAGATCCACCGGCATGTATCCCTTGTTCGTGCGCATGTGATACAGGCGCGGGGAGGCACGGCGAAGGAAGGCCGCGTAGAATTTCTGTCCGCGCATCCGCCGCGACCGGTCCTGCTCGAACAGCCGCGCATGCACACCGGCCCATTCGGTGTGATGGACGGCCTTCACGAAGCGCAAGGACAGGAACGGTGTGCGGTTCCGTAGAAAATGCGACTGCACCATGATCTCCGGCCCGAAATACTTGCGCAGGAGTTCATCGAACACAAAACGGTAAAAACGCCGGGAGGGGCTCCGGTCGGCCACTTCAGCCAGGTAGGCCGCAAGCGTATCGACCACTTCCGCGGCCTCATGCGCGAACGCAGGACCTGCTGCCGCGAACAGTCGCGAACGCCAGGCATCATCCACCGGACTGAACGCGTCGATCAGGTGTCCGGTCATCATTTCGCCCGGCGTGTGCAAGGCCCTGAAGAGCTCACTGCCGAAGTTCCCTGTTACCAGGTACGGATGCTGCTTGGAGAGCAGTTCCGCTGCATGGAGATAATGCGGTCGGCCCAGGTTGCCTTCCTGTCCACTGAGTTCCATGAAGGTCAGTGCCGCTTTCAACGCATCTTCGCGCACGTACTTATCATCAAGTAGAACGGACCGGTACGGCAACCCCAGCATGCGGGCTTGCATCCCGGGCAGGACGATATCACTTTCACCCGGGGATCCGAAACCATAGGTGGTGAAGTCCTTGCGACCCAGTGCGAGCGCAGCTGCCAGCAGCGTGCGGCCATCGAATCCACCGGTGAAGGAAAGTGCGAAATCGCGTGCTGGGATCATCAGCTCACACTCGTCCGAGAACATGTCGCACAAGTGATCCATGTCAACGGCCGTGCGACCGGCGCCATCGCCGAAATGGTCCTCCACACGGAAGAATCGCTCCTCCTTCACCACCTCTGGCGTTACCACGAGCTTGCTGTGCGCGGGAAGCCGCCGGATACCCTTCCATGGTGTGCGGTCGAAGAGCGGATAGTTGAACAAGGTCCGTTCGAGCAACCATGCGCGATCGTCCGCGATGCGTCCATGGCTGGCCGCGATACCCGTGGCCAAGGATGCGATATCCAGCCGCCCATTGCGCTCGCTGAAGAACATGGGCAGGAGTCCGCAGAATGACGATCCACATTCCAAGGTATCATCCTTCCAGTGGAACCAGTAGTAGTGGCCAGGGGCGGTATCGAAAAGGCGGCTGCCGTCCACCCGGCCATCGGAGCCGAGCGCGACAGCGGGGAACCGGGCCGGATCACGGATCACCGGGTCACCCAGCAATTCCAGCCGTTCGCTGGGACCCAGCGGGAATGAGAGGTGCTCCTGGCATCCCCGTTCCACGGTACCGATCACGGTCGCGCCGGGCTCACGGGTGAAATGGAAGCGCATCAACCCTGGCTGAAAAGGCGGTGCCTGAACGCGTTGAGACCGGCCAACGCGCGGTACGGTTGGCGTCCGTGCGCAGCGCCCATCTTGGCATCGAATTTCAGGCGGCGCATGGTGGTTCCGAGCGGCCATCCCGTCCCGGTGCGGGGAATACGATCCCGCTCGTTGGCCGACGCGACCCACCGGCCCACCGTGGTGGCCACATGGCCCGCCTGCCTGGCCACGGCGTGAACAGCCGGGCTGTTGCCACCGTGCGGCCAGCAGAGGAAGCGCACAGGCTTGTCCAGTTCCTTCTCGATCCTGCGTTTCGACCCGATGATCTCGTCCTCCACGCGGGCCACGTGCTCATCGAACGACTCCTCGCCTTCGACCACGGCGTTCCTGGCCTGGAATGCGGCATGCAGCGCATGGAGCCGGACCTCATGGGTCGAACGACCATCGGGCGTGGACAGGTCATGTTCACCGATCAACTTCCGGGCCGCCTCCATGAATTCGGGACGGATGGTCTTCCGGCGTGCGACCACGGCAGAATGCTCCTCGAACAGCGGCATACCTATCGGAATGTATGTTGCGATATCCGGGCACATTGCCATGTACGCGCGTTCGTCCGGAGCACAGGTGTTCATGGCCGGGTACCAGCCCTCGAAGCCACCCCGGTTCACCCCACGAAGCCGATCCGACACGATATGCTTGGTATGCGTCATCGTGTGGTTCTGGATGTCCACCACACCGGATCGCTGCAACGCCCGGCATTCACCCCAAGAGAGTTGGCCACGGCCCGCGAGGTCCTCCATGCGTGTACGGCCGTTCCACACGTCCTCAAGGTTGGGCCGCAAATGGTCACCGGGCTCGATCAGTTCCGGACAGATGAAGAAGGTGGCTTTGAGGCCGCGTTCCTTCAGGAGCGGGAAGGCGAAGACCCAATTGTCCAGCAGGCCATCATCGAAAGTGATCGCCAATTCGTTGCCGCGTGAGCGTTCCTGTCCGCAGCGCATGCGCCACCATTCATCCAGGTGGATCGTACGCCAACCGCGCTCAACAATGTGGTCAAGTTCCTCCTCGAAACGATCCATCCGCATGGTGAGGAAACTCAAAGGCCAGTGCTTTGCGCCCGGGAGCTCGGGGGCCACCGAGTGGTAGTACGTAACGAGCGGGCTATGCACGGGCATGCAGTTCGGCAATGGCGGCCAGGTGATTGTCCATGGCGGACCTCTGCGCAAGTTGGGGCGAAAGTGCGAAGGAACATTCGCAGAGTGCGTCGAACCGGCTCAGGGCTGCCGTGAACCGTTGGATGAAAAGCTCAGCATCGGCCGGATCACCCAAGCCGAAGGTGGCCGGATCACCATGGATCTCCTCGAAAGCGGGCAAGTCGCTCACCAACGCGGGCAGGCCGTTGATCAGCGCTTCCACGAGCACATTGCCGTATGATTCGTGCGAACTCGGGAAGAGCAGCAGGTCCATCCGTGCATAGAACGCGGGCATGTCCGTTACCCAGCCGTGGAAATGGATGCGGCGACGGTACGGACCGGCGAGGGCCTGGTCACGCAGCTCGTTCTCCACAGTACCTGTACCGGCGATGTGCAGTTCCAGATCCGGGTATTTTTCGGCAACGGCTTCGAAACAGCGGATGGCGAGGTCGACATTCTTACCGGCGACCAGACGGCCCGCGCAGGCCATGTGCAGCAAGGACGTGCGAAGTCTCCTCTTCGCGACCAGCGCTCCGGTTCCCAAGCCATTGTACACCACCACGGGTCGTGTGCGGTAGGCGGTGCGCCGGAAGGCATCGGCACTGAACTGCGAGTTGGCCACGATCAGCGGTTTGAAGGGCGCGCAGAGCAGCCATGCCGCCCGCAGAATGGGGCGATCGGCGCTTCCACGCCAGTAACGCGTACCGTGGATATGGTACAACGGGCGGCGCACACCGGCGAGCAGGGCGATGAGCAGGATCACAGGGCCGCAGTTCAGCAGGTGGAACCTGTGATGGCGGTGCGCCCGGCAATAGCGGTACCATTTCAGGTAGAGCCTGCGATCGGAAGCCTCCCCCTCGGTATAGCCCGACACTTGTGGGCACAGCTTGTTGGGTCCCGGCCGCAAGCTGAAGAGAAAGCAGCGGCGGTGCGGGCCGAAGGCGGCCACATACGCGTTCACCGCACTCTCCATACCGCCGGGTTCGGCACGCCACAGCACGAAATGCAGGGGTCGATGGTCCTCGGCCGTGATCATGCGGACATGGCCTGTTCAACTCTTGATCTTCCGGCATCGATCACCCGGCCGGCCTCACGGTGGCATACCGCACCGAAAGTGAAGAAGAGCGCCTGTGGTATGGTGATGCCCGGTTCGCCGGCGAACATGAACTGCTGACCGGAGGTGGAGTGGATGATGAACCAGGCCAACAGGAAGATCGGGAACGTGAGCAGGCCACGGTGCAGCGGATCGGTCACGGGAAGTGAGAGACCCCGCGCGACCAGCGCCCAACAGAAATAACCGAGGAAGGCTGCCATGATGGCCACGCCAACAATGCCGCCGTGGAGCAGCAGGTTCTGGTTGCCCACATGGGTATCGGCGTATTCCCGGTAGTCGTTGGAGAAACCGACGCCGGTCAAGGGTGATCCGCTCCACTTCTTCATCACGCGCGGGGCGCGGCGGTCCAGGCGTTCGAGCGTGCCACCCGCGGTCACATCGCCCTGGGCCACCAGTCCGATGGTGAGGATCCTTTCGGAGGCTTTGCTGAACTGCCGTTCCACCGCGGGTACACGCATAAGGAGCAGGAAGGTGGCGGCAACAAGCAGGCTTCCACCGAGGACCTGACCAACGCGGTAGCGGGCCACGAACACCGCATATAGCAACAGGGACACGCCGAAGGCCAGCACCCATCCGCGGGTAGCGGAAAGGAATGCACTGAGGACGTCGGCGATCACCACGGCCAGGCAGAGCCAGCGGCGCCACCCGGCGTGTACCGTGCCGATCCAGAGCGCGCCGAAGAACGAGATGAGCACCATGCCCGTACTGTAGAATCCACGGTATGTATTGCCCCGTGCGTACGCGTCGAGCAGGCCCGACTCGCGGTGGATACCGAAGGCCTGGGCGGGAGCGATGCCCATGACCAGGCTGTACACCTGTGCCAGGAAGGCCAGGAACGCGAACGGGACGAAGAGCATGAAGGTGCGCTCATGATCATCGCGACCGGGCATCAATCGAGGCAGGGAGAGGAACAACAGGAGCGGCAGGATGTACTTCACGATGCGGAAGTGGAAGCGGATGTCCTGGGTGACGCCTACCGCATAGCCCTGCACCACGAGGAAGAGCGTATAGAGGAGGAAAACAATTCCAGCCGTCCGGTAGAAAGGAGGTGGCGTACGGGCCGGTATGCGCAGGGCCTTGTACACGGTGGCGAGCACATAGAGATGGCCGACCTCCACTTCGGGAAGACCGGGAATGACGGCGATCACGGCCTCGTAGTTGTTGAAGAGACCGAGGGTTCCATCGGACAGCACGAAGAAAAAGGTGAGCCAGACCGGCTCATCCTTGTCGAGGATGTACGCGGCCGTGGCCAGCAAATAGAATGCCGAAGCCACCATGGGCGGCGCGAAGTAGGTGGCCCCGATGGCGGCGAGGAGCAGCCCGGCGAGCTTGGCGAGGCTCAGTGCCATGCGGGGAAGATACGTTCGAGCATGCGGCGGATGACCAGCTCGGGAGCGTAACGGGCGATGGCCACGGCACGCATGCGCTCCACGGTGCCCTTGCGCTCGTCATCGGCGCCGATCCAGTGGCGGGCAAGGTCCGCAGCCTCCCTGTAATCGCGGATCAATGGCATACCGGTGTCCCCGAAGACCGCCTCCAGGTCCCTGCTGTACTCGCACAACGGCATGATACCGGCGCCCAGCACATCGAACACGCGCACATGGATCCCATGGAACAGGGATGGTACCAGTTCCACCGGGGCGAGCTTGGCGCAGTTGTACACCAGGTTGTTGAAGGCCGCATCAAAACGGGCATGTGGCCGCACCTTGGTGGCAAGGGCGGGGAACTCGCGGTACCAGCGGTCCATGGGGCCGGTGATCCAGGCCCGCAGGTCCATGCCGCTGAAGAGGTCCAGGAAGCGGGCACGTTTGTAGCCCCAGTTGGTCTTGCTCGCACTGCCGATGTACACCAGGTCGGCTCCGAGATCAGCACGCTGCTCAGCGGTCGGTTCCACCGGGTGATGCACTTCGGGATTGATACCGAAATGGTCCACCACCGTGTTCTTGAGCCCCATGCGTGTCAACTGCTCGCACCAGAAACTGTCGGGGGTGATCGTGCAGGAGGAAGCGGACAGGATACTCAGGTTGTAAGGGTTGGTAGGCGTGTACAGCGGATGATCGCCCAGGTAGAAGGCCACGCGGGCTTGCTCCTTGAAGGCGTTGACGGTCTCCGGCCGGAGCAGCTGGTCGTTGTAGATGAACACCAGGTCCGGCTTCAGTTCCCGGAAGATGCGGAGGTACTCCTGGTTCGTCCGGCGTACGTACGGATCCTCCCAGAGCCGACGCACGCGGCGTGGCAACGAGCTGTACTTGTCGTTGAGGGCGTTGGTGGTCGTGCCGAAGAGGTCGCGGAAGTCCACCTGCACCACTTCAAGGCCATTGGCGTGCAGCCCCGCCCCGATCGAACGGATGAAGGGGTAGCGGGTCGGCGCGAGCAACAGGCACTTCATACCTCCAATGATCGGATGATCCGGGCCGGGTTGCCGGCGACCAGGGTGCGGGGCGGGACATCCTGCCGCACCACGGCACCGGCCCCCACCACGGCGCCCTCGCCGATGCGCAATCGGGGCAGGATCACCGCTCCGGAGTATATATCAGCGCAACGTCCCACGTGCACCAGACCGGTGATGATGGCACCGGGCCCCACGGAGACCCCGTCCTCCAGTACGCTCTCGTGATCCACCGAAGCGCGGGTATTGATGATGCAACAGCGACCCGCGCGGGCCTCGGCGCACAGCGAGGCTTGGGCGAAGATCATGCTGCCCTCGCTCACCGCGGCCGTGGCGGCCACGAAGGCGGTGCGGTGGATGGCCGTGGCCGGTCGCAGGCCGCGCGCCTCCAGGTCCGCGTGGATGGCCAAGCGCGCACGGCCGTGGGTGTGTCCCGCACTCACGATGAAGTCCGGCAGGTCGCCGTTCCGGGCCTTCAGCCAAGCGTCCAGATCAGCTGCGCCGCCCAGGCAGGGGATGCCCCTGTACGGATCGCGCACGGCAGGTGAGTTGTCAAAATATCCCAGAACTCGGTATTGATCCCCGAACAGCTCGCACAGCACCTTGAAGTTGCCGGTGCCGCCCCAGATGATGATCCCCGGCTTCATGCGTGCGCGGCCACCTCGGCGATGGCGTCCGTCACGTACCGCACCTCCTCCAACGTGAGGTCCGCGTGCAATGGCAGGGTGATGAAGCGTTCGTGCTCCTTGTCCACGAACGGCGTGGTACCGCCCCACGGCGCGAAGAGCGGCTGCAGGCCCAGGGGCGTGTAGTGCCGTCCGGTGGCGATCCCACGGGACTTCAAACCGGCCATCAGGCGGGCGCTGCGGTCGGTCCGGATGCCGAACATCTGGTAGGCACAGGTTTCCGGCTCGAAGGGAAGCAGCGGATCCACACCGGGTATCCCCGCTATCGCGTCCAGGTACGCACGGATCATGCGCGAGCGGTGCGCGTTCATCGCAGGGAGTTTTTTCAGCTGGGCCAGTCCGATGGAGGCGGCCAGGTCGTTCATGTTGTACTTCCAGCCGAGCACGCTGATCTCATAGAACCAATGCATGGTATCCGCATCGGTGCCGGTGTAGCGTTGGGCGGTGCGCCAGTTGTCCTTGTCGATGCCCACCCAACGCATGGCCTTCACCTCCTTGAACAGGTCGGGATCGTCGGTCACCATCATGCCGCCATCCCCGGTGGTCATCAATTTCTTCTCCTCGAAGCTGTAGCAGCCGATATCGCCCCAGGTGCCGAGCGTGCGCCCCTTGTACCGCGTACCGGCGGTGTGCGCGCAATCCTCGATCACCTTCATGCCGTGCGCGCGTGCCCAGGGCATCAACCGATCCATGGGCACGGGGTGACCTGCGTAATGGACGGGGATCACGGCCACGCAGTCCTTGGTGAATTTCCGCTCCAGATCGTCCAGGTCCAAGCCCAGCGTAACCGGATCGCTGTCCACGAACACGGGGATCAAGCGGTTGTACAGCACGGCGGAGGCTGTGGCGGCGAAGGTGAGTGCGGGCAACAGCACCCGGCTCCCCTCGGGGAACCGGAACGAAGCGATCGCCAGATGAAGCGCGGCGGTGGCGGAATTCACGCCGATGGCCGCCCGGGCACCGGAGTAAGCGGCCCATTCCTCCTCGAACCGGGTGACCATGGGCCCCAGTCCGATCCACGATCGGTCGAAGGCCTGGCGGATCATCTCCAGTTCCTCCTCCCCCACACTCGGCTTGAAAAGTCGGATGTTCATGCGTGGATGTGCAGGGGCAAAAGTGGGGGGTTGGCGGGAAACAGTCGCGTTACAAGCCTGATGTACCGGGCTGGCGGGTGTAGTTTTGACGCGGTACCGGCCGCCACGGGCGGTAGAAGGACCGCCGCACCCGAGGACCGGATCCATGAGCACCTTACAGACCGCCCCGCCGTATGTGATCGACCCCGAAAAGGAGCGCGATGAGATCATCGCCCGGTACAAGGGCTTGCTGCGCAGCATCCGGGGGAATCGGACACCGGAACACACGCGCATGGTGCGCAAGGCGTTCAACATCGCGGTGGAGGCGCACAAGGAACAGCGGCGCAAGACGGGCGAGCCGTACATTTATCACCCGATAGAGGTAGCCCGTATCTGCGCGGCGGAGATCGGTCTTGGAGCCACGAGCGTGACGGCGGCACTGCTGCACGACACGGTGGAGGACACGGACATCACGTTGGAGGAGGTGAAGGAGATGTTCGGGCAGACGGTGGCCGACATCGTGGACGGCCTCACCAAGATCAGCGGCCTTCAGTTCCAGACCGACAGCATCCAGGCGGAGAACTTCCGCAAGGTGCTGCTCACCCTGAGCCGCGACGTGCGGGTGATCCTGATCAAGCTGGCCGACCGGCTGCACAACATGCGCACGCTGGAGGGCATGGCGCGCGACAAGCAATTGAAGATCGCCAGCGAAACGCTCTTCCTGTACGCGCCGCTGGCACACCGCCTGGGCCTGTACAACATCAAGAGCGAGCTGGAGGACCTGGCGCTGAAATTCAAGGAACCGGACGTCTACCACGACATCGCCACGCGGCTGAAGAAGGGGGAGGCCGTGCGCAAGCGGTTCATCAGCCGCTTCACGGTGCCCATCCGCGAGAGCCTTGACAAGGAGGGCTTCACATACGAGATCAAGGGGCGGCCCAAGAGCATCCACAGCATCTACAACAAGATGCTGAAGAAGAACGTCACCTTCGAAGAGGTTTACGATGTCTTCGCCATCCGGATCATCATCGATACGAAGCCGGAGTTGGAGAAGGCCGACTGCTGGCGGGTGTACTCCTTCGTCACCGACCACTACCAACCGAGCCCGGACCGGTTGCGGGACTGGATAAGCTCGCCGAAGGCCAACGGATACGAGAGCCTGCACACCACGGTGATGAGCCCTGGTGGGCGGTGGGTGGAAGTGCAGATCCGCAGTCGCCGCATGGACGAGATCGCCGAGATGGGACTGGCGGCGCACTACCGGTACAAGAGCGATGATGAGCACGTCACGGCACTGGACAACCTCCTGAACCGGATCCGCGAAACGCTGAATGCGCCCGGTACCAGCGCGGTGGACTTCGTGAACGACTTCAAGCTGAACCTCTTCAGCGATGAGATCATGGTCTTCACACCGAAGGGCGACATGATGAACCTGCCCTCCAACGCCACCGCCTTGGACTTCGCCTTCGATATCCACAGCCAGGTGGGGCGGCAGTGCATCGGTGCCAAGGTGAACCACAAGCTGGTGCCCTTGAGTCATGTGCTGCACAGCGGGGACCAGATCGAGATCATCACCAGCAGGAAACAGCAGCCCAAGGAGGAATGGCTCGGCTGGGTGGTAACGGCCCGGGCGCGGCACAAGATCAAGCAGGCCCTGCGCGAGCAGAAGCGCAAGCTCGCGGTGGTGGGGCGCGAAGCCGTACACCAGGCCCTGCGACGCTGGGGCGCGCGCGTGGACGCCACCAACATCAACATACTGCGCGAGCACTACGGCACCCTCACCAATACCGACCTGTTCTGGCAGGTGGCACGCGGGCGCTTCGATCTGGAGGCGGAAAAGGACCCGCCGGTGAAGAACGGCCGACTGCTGTTCAAGGAAGAGGACCGCCCGCGCGATGAACGCTCGCTGGAGGAAGTGCTCAAGGAGATCCGTGGCTCCGAGGGCGGCGCGCTGACCATCGGCGACGAACTGCACAAGATCGAGTACAAATTGTGCAAGACCTGCCGCCCGATCGCCGGTGACGAGGTCTTCGGCTTCATCACCCCGAACGACGGCATCCACATCCATCGTGTGAGCTGCGACAAGGCCGTACAGCTCATGAGCAACGGCGCGCACCGCATCGTGAAGGCACGCTGGAAAGGCAAGGACAGCGTGGAGTTCCTGGCCGGCATCCGCTTCCGGGGCATGGACGCGGTGGGCATCGTCAACAAGATCACCTCCATCATCAGCAAGGAGCACAACGTGAACATGCGTTCCATCAGTTTCGACAGCAACGACGGCGTTTTCGAGGGGAAGGTGATGGCCTTCGTACACGACGCCGACCACTTGCGCTCATTGATGGACAAGCTGCGCCGCCTGCCCAGTGTGAACATGGTGGAGCGGATGGACAACTGACCGTTTGGAAGGCGACCGCACCAGGGTGGCACCGCTGGTGGCTGGAAGTTCCCGGTCCGGAACCTCCCCGTTCGCTGCCGTTCGTCGTTCCAGGGACGAACAAGCGGCCCATCCGCCTATTTTGGCGCCCTTTTCCACCCCCGTCCACCGCAACGGCGTACCACCTTCCTGATGCCCTTCACCCCGATCCCCGGCAAGTTGTACCGCTTTGCAGCGGTTTGCTCGCTGATCCTCCCGCTCTTCGCCGCCGCCCAAACGGGCACCCTCAAAGGCTTCGTGTACGAGCACGCGACGGGCGAGCCGAGCATCTTCACCCCGGTCAATGTGGTGGGCACCAACTTCCACGCCACCACCGACGTGGAAGGCTACTTCAGCATCACCAAGATCCCGGCAGGTAAATATACCGTCCGCATCGTGTACCTCGGGTACGACACGCTCTCCAAGGAGGTGGAAGTGCGTGCGGGGAGCATCACCACGGAGAAACTCTTCCTGAAGAAGGGCGCCATCGCCCTGCCCGATGTGGAGGTGACACGCGACCGGCAGGAAGCCGAAGCACAGACACGGGTAAGCGTGCAGCGCATGACGCCCAACGAGATCGAGCGGGTACCGGCCATCGGCGGTCAGGCCGATCTGGCGCAGGCCCTGCAGGTCTACCCCGGCATGGTGTTCACCGGCGACCAGGGCGGGCAGCTGTACATCCGCGGGGGATCGCCCATCATGAACAAGGTGCTCATGGACGGCATGGTGCTCTACAACCCCTTCCACAGCATCGGCCTTTTCAGCGTGTTCGACAACGACATCCTGCGGAACGCGGATATTTATACCGGTGGATTCAACGCCGAGTACGGCGGGCGCATGAGCAGCGTGATGGACATCACCACGCGCGACGGCAACAAACAACGCTTCAGCGGCAAAGTGGCCGCCAGCACATTCGCGGCCAAGGCCATGCTCGAAGGCCCGATCGCCAAGGCGAAGACCGAAGGAGGCGGCGGGGTCAGCTACCTGCTCAACTTCAAGCACAGCTACCTGGATCAGACCAGCAAGACACTGTACTCCTTCGTGGACACGGCCGGTCTCCCGTTCAAGTTCACCGACCTGTACGGCAAGATCAGCATGAACGCCGCCAACGGCAGCAAGGTGAACCTTTTCGGCTTCCACTTCACGGACGGGGTGCGTTACCGCGGGGTGAGCGACCTGGACTGGAAGAACTCCGGTGGCGGAGCCAGCTTCGTTCTGGCCCCCAGCGGTAGCGCCATCCTGATCGATGGCGTGTTCGCCCTGAGCAACTACGAAGTGACCATGAAGGAGCGCGACCTGGCCCCGCGCAGCAGCAGCATCAACAGCTTCAACGGGGGGCTCAACTTCAAGTACTTCGCTGGCGAGGACGAGATCAAGTACGGGGTTGACATCGTGGGCGTCCGCACCGATTTCAACTATTTCAACAGCACCGGTCTGCGCCTCACACAGCAGAAGATCAGCACCGAGATCGCCGGGTACATCAACTACAAGATCAAGATCGGTCGGTTGGTGCTCGATCCGGGCATGCGCGCACACTACTACGCCACCCCGGCCGTGATGAGCTGGGAGCCGCGCTTCAGCTTCAAGCTGAACCTGTATGATGTGAAGAGCACGGCGGACATCTGGCCCAAGGTGCGTGTGAAAGGTGCCGTGGGCCGTTACAGCCAGAACCTGATCGCCGCCCAGAGCGACCGCGACGTGGTGAACCTCTTCTACGGCTTCCTCACCGCACCGGAGGACATCACGAACGAAATGACCCTGGAGAACGGGAAAACACGCGAGATCAAAGACCCGATCCAGAGGGCCGACCATGCCATCTTCGGGTTCGAGGTGGACGTGAACCGCCGATTGAAGGCGAACATCGAGGGCTACATCAAGAACTTCCGGCAGGTGAGCAACCTGAATCGCAACAAGATCTACGAGGACATCCCTGAATTCGCCAACCAGCCGGACCAGTTGAAGAAGGACTTCATGATGGAGACCGGCAAGGCCTACGGCGGGGATGTGCTGCTGACCTATGAGAAGGACCACCTGTACCTGTGGGCGGTGTATTCGCTCAACTACGTTACGCGGTGGGACGGCACGCGCTCCTATCACCCGGTCTGGGATCGTCGTCACAACGTGAACCTGGTGGGCAGCTACACCTTCGGCAAATTCAGCAGCTGGAAAGTGACCGCACGTTGGAACTTCGGCAGTGGCTTCCCGTTCACCCCCACCCAAGGCTTCTACGAGCGCCTGCCCTTCGACGATGGCGTGGCGCAGAACATCCAGAACGCCAACGGCGATCTGGGACTGCTGTACGGCGACCTCAACAGCAAGCGCCTGCCCGCCTACCATCGGTTGGACCTGGGGCTGACCAAGACGTGGAAGTTCAGCGAGCACCAGATGATCCAGGCGGATGTGAGCGTAACGAACACATACGACCGCCGGAACATCTTCTACTTTGACCGGGTGACCGCCAGCCGCAAGGACCAATTGCCGATCCTGCCCAGCGTAGGGTTGAGTTGGACGTTTTGAGGGCATTGCCGTAGGTACTGGAGCGAGCAGCCGACAGCAGGCAGGTCGCAGCGGACAGCAGGCGGCCCATCCATGTTGTTCCGCGGACCACCTGCATCTCGCTGCCTGGTACCGGGTCAACCAAAAACCCCCTTCCGCTTCGCGTATCCGTTATCTTTGTGCCCCGTGATCGCGGCTCAATTCAGAGCCCTCTCACCAGGCGATGACGGGTTCCACCAAGTACATCTTCGTTACGGGCGGCGTTACCAGCAGCTTGGGCAAGGGCATCGTGAGCGCTTCGCTCGCCAAGCTGCTGCAAGCACGCGGGTTCACCGTGACCATCCAAAAGCTGGACCCGTACATCAATGTGGACCCCGGCACGCTGAACCCGTATGAGCATGGGGAGTGCTTCGTAACGGAGGACGGGGCGGAGACCGACCT